>CANQSG010000025.1 GCA_947626485.1 uncultured Clostridia bacterium
GAGGCTATCATATAGCTGTACCCAAAAGGGAAATAAACGCAAAGGAGAATTTTAAGATGAAGAAACTTTTGACATTAATGTCCTCCATACGGGAGCGTTCGTTGTCGTCTATAACTCCGTTTGCCGCGATTTCGATAAGGCTTTCCCTAACTTTCGGTAACGCTTGAAAAGCGTATAGGAGTCGCAGTACTGCTTTTTCAAGTTCCGTTACCTCAACCTCCGCTACGGTCTTTATGCCGAGAGGACATACCTTTGCGCAGTAGTGATTGCATAACTCCGGGGCATTGTATGTGTCCGAAAGTATCAGCACCTCCTCCGGGTGCGGGTTGACTGTGTTTAACTCGATATAGGCGAGCCGCGTTCTGTCAAGACCTGTTTCCTCTGCCGCGCCCTCCCTCGACGATAGCCTCTCGTTCCACGATGAGGCTTCTATTCGTGCTTTATAAAAGACGTTTCCGCTTGCTTTCGTCGCCATCTTCGGCATTTATTTATTCCTCCTTTCGTTGTAAAATGTAGGTGTAGCAGGGAAGTGCCGCTGTTCGCGTCGTTTGTCTTACCGTCTTTGTCCCGAAACGGGGCATTTGGTGTTAAAAAAAATATCGTCATAGGGGTAATCAAGTGCTTTCTTGATTTTGAGGCTCACTCGGAGCGACGGCTCTTTTTCGCCAGTCTCAATCTGAGAGTAATGCGAGCGTGAAATTCCGATTGTTGCAGAAAATGTCGCTTGCGTATATCCGCGTCTTTCTCGTAGCTTGACGAGTTTCGTCCTCATTGGCTTCGCCCTCCTTTCTCCTGTGGTGTATGTGTTGGCTGCGTCCCTGCCCGCCGGCCGTTCCGCTTTGGGTCGTATTTCGGTTGACCTAAATACATTATAGCCCCTTTTGGGGGCAAAGTCAAGTGATTTGTGGAATTTTCTTGACTTTTTCAAGAATAATGCCGATTTTAGGGGCAACGGCTACCCAAAACGGGGTATTCCTGCTATAATTATTTTGAATAGGAGCGTGTAATCTTATGAGTTCAGTATTTTCATCGCGCCTCATTTCCCTCCGCAAAGAGAGGCAAATGACGCAAACCGACTTGGCGAACGCCTTGCATAAAACGCGGTCTACAATATCCGGGTACGAGACCGAGGGCAAAGAGCCTGACTATGATATGCTCTGTTCTATCGCCAAGTATTTCGGCGTTACAATAGACTATCTGCTCGGCGTTGCCGAGGCCCGGACGGAGAGTGAGGTTGTCTTCATCAATGACACAAACAATTTCAAGCGTCACTACGACGCGCTGCCTCCGCTTACAAAACAAACCGTTGCAAAACTCTACGACTGTTTTTATCTCTTGCTTTCCCGCGATATGCAAAACAATAACGCTGGTAGGCTCGAAGTATATTTAGAATTGTTCTCCGTGTTGCAGTCGTCCCGCGCCGATATAAGAAAGCTGATTGACAGCTGCGACGGTCAAGTCTCTGACCCGCTCCTGCTGTCCGATTTAATCGCCTTGCAAAACGGTCTGAAAACCGATGTCTCCGCCGTCCTTGATAAACTTATGCAGGCCGACGTCGATACCGCGTTTGATGTGAAAAAAGGAAGCCTCACATCGTCCGAGTCGAAGGTAATATAATCTATGTCGATTGGGGCAACAGGAATAATAGCAACTGACCGCCGCCCCTCCGTGGGCGGCTTTTCTCTTGGGGGTGAGATAATTGCCGTACTGCCTTTATGTTCGTAAGTCTCGCGCCGACGCCGAGGCGGAAGCGCGTGGGGAGGGAGAGACTCTGACTCGCCACATTAACACCCTCCTCGAATATGCCAAAAAGCGCAATTTCGATGTTACGCAGATTTACCGCGAAATCGTCTCCGGCGAAACCATTGCCGCGCGTCCCGTTATGCAACAGCTTCTCTCCGAGGTTGAGCAAGGTATGTGGGACGGCGTACTCGTTATGGAGGTCGAGCGTCTTGCTCGCGGCGATACGATAGACCAGGGCATTGTGGCGCAAACTTTCAAATATTCCGACACGATGATTATTACTCCGATTAAGGACTATAAGCCGAACGACGAGTTTGACGAGGAGTATTTCGAGTTTGGGCTGTTTATGTCCCGACGCGAGTATAAAACAATAAATCGCCGTCTGCAACGCGGTCGCCTTGCCTCCGTCAAAGAGGGCAAGTATGTTGCGTCTCGTCCTCCGTATGGCTACGAGCGCGTCCGTATCGAACACGACAAGGGCTTTACTCTCCGCCCGGTCGGAGACGAGGCGGATATTGTCCGCTTTATCTTCCAGCTTTACACAACTGGCGAGAAGCAGGAGGGCGGTTCGTACCATAAACTCGGAATGGGAGCAATCGCAAAGCGTCTGAATGAAATGCACATTCCCGCTCCGAACGGGGCCTCTCATTGGCAGGACGGTACGGTCCGCGTTATTCTCAAAAACCCAACATATCTCGGAAAGGTCCGCTGGAAAACCAACAAGACGCAGAAGAAAGTCGTTGACGGTCGGGTTAAGAAAGAGCGTGTCCCGTCCTCCGCTGATGAGCGCGTCCTGACTAATGGTATTCACCCTCCGCTGATTGACGAGTCCGTCTTTTTGCTGGCGCAAGATATAATGTCCTCAAAAGGCTCTGTCTCAATCCAAGAGCGGAAAACTATCGCAAATCCTCTTGCCGGGGTCTTGACTTGCGGGCTTTGCGGTCGCACTATGGCGCGACACCCTGTTCCGGGCGGTGCTATTCTGTATTGCCCGAATAATATCTGCAGGTCCGTTTCGTCGAAGTATGACATAGTGGAGGCGCGTCTGCTTCAAGGTATCTCCGACTGGTTAAAGGATTACCGCTTGATGTGGGAAACCGCTCAATCTGACGACATAACCTCCGCCGTCGAAATCAAGGAAAAGGCAATCGCAAAAGCGAAGCACGATATTTCGACTCTTGAAAAGCAGCTTGCTCGCACTCACGACCTGTTGGAGCAGGGTGTTTATACGACCGAAACATTCCTCGAACGGTCCCGCAGTATCTCCGCCCGAATTGAGCAAGCTAAATCCGACATTGCTTCTCTCGTTTCTGAAATCGAGGTTGACCGTATTCGTGAGGAGAGCAAGAAAACGATTATCCCAAAGGCCGAGCGTCTCCTCGATGTGTATGCCTCCTTGCCGTCCGCAGAGGATAAGAATAAGCTGCTCAAAGAGGTTCTCGAAAAAGCGGTTTATGTCAAAGAGAAGCGGTCTCCGCGCGGGAGCGCGGGCGATAACTTCGAGTTGACGCTATATCCAAAACTTCCTTACTCCTCTGATAAATAAAATTGCCGCCCTGCTTCCGGGGCGGCTTTTCTAACTACCAAAGTCCGTAGTATTATTTCTTCTGCTCATCGTACCGCAAAAATTCGGAGGTCTGCTCCGCCCACTATATCCGTGAAAAAGTGGTAGAACAGATTGTGCTGGAAAGTATGCGGAGAGTATTCTTCTATGTGCAGGCGTATGAGAAGGAATTTGCCAAAGCGCAGATGGAATGCTACGGCGAAGAAAAGCAGAAGGAGCTTGCCTGTAAGCGCAGAGAACTCGGCAAAGCGAAAAGTCGTGTGCGGGAGATCGACACGTTGGTGCAAAAGCTCTATGAGGATAACGCCAAAGGCAAGATTTCCGACGAACGCTATGCGACGCTATCCACAGCGTATGAGGAAGAACAACAGACACTGAAAGCCGACATATCCGAAATGGAAGCGGGGCTGACTGCCGAAACCGATCAAGCGGAAGGACTTGAACGGTTTATCGGGAAAGTGAAGCAAATAACGCAGCCGACCTTGCTAACCGCCGAACTGGTGCATACGTTTATCGAGAAAATCGTTGTTTCTGCCCCGAAGTATATCGACGGCAAGCGGATACAACTGCTCGATATTTACTGGAACGGCGTCGGGATCATTCGTGGACAGTCTCCGAAAGAGATGGAAGTAGCTTTCGAGGAGCATATCCGGAATCAAGCCAATACAACAAAAACGGCGTAGCCACGGAAGCAACACCGTTCAAAAAATCAAATAAGAGTTAGATACAAGAGCCGCGTTGGGGCACCTTCCTTATGGAGGGTGCCCGAACAGGCGGTTTTTTGCTTTTGCACAAAAAGCCGCCCGCATGGCGCAGGCGGCAGAAATCGTCAGGTTGCCTTTTCGATCGGCAGCCAAATTTGAACGTTGCGCTCTGTTTCAGGCAGCCAGTGATAGACCGCGAGTTCCGGGGCGTTTTTGAGTTGGAGTCCCAGCTCCGGCATCCATTCCGCCAAAGCTCGAATTCGCAAATGCAGCAGGTCGAAATAATCGCACGCGGCGCTTCGCGCGTCGTTCGTTTCGAAAATCACGTAAGTCGTTTCGGGGAGAACGAGGTTTTCCAGCCCCAAGCCATCGACAAAATCGACGCCGGTGATCGCGCTGTTGAAAAGATTTTCCCGTTCGAAGTCCTCCAGCAGGTGGCAGTAATAATAGTCGTAACCGTCCTCTGTGACGTCGGCGACAACGCAGTGCGCGTCGATATTCCGCGCCGCGCCGCGAAGAAACCATTGTTTTCCTCTCGTCGTCGCAAAGAGCTGTTCCTCCTGCCGCTCTCTGTCCCTGCCGTAGGGTGCGCCGAAAAAATGCGTTTTGTACCCGGTCAAAATCATTTTCGGCTTCTTTTCGATTCTGTAATTCATCAAATTACCGCCTTCCAAAGAAAAATTCAGTACAAGGCGGGAATAGGATTTCAGCATGCCGCCGTTACCGCGCGCCTGCGACGGCAGGATACCGTGGAAATTCCGGAATGCCTTCGCAAAGCTGTCCGGGCTTTCATAGCCGTACTTGAGCGCGACGTCGATCACCTTTGCGTCGCTTGCGGCGAGCTCTGTACCCGCGAGCGACAGTCGGCGATTCCGGATATACGCGCCGATGGGAAACCCGCAAAGAATGCGGAACACGCGCTGAAAGTGATAGCTTGACGAAAAGCTCTGCGCGGCGACCTTCTCGTAATCGATCGGCTCCGTCAAATGGTCTTCGACATAGTCGACCGCCTTTTGCAGCCCGGTGATCCAGTCCATCCGCTCCCTCCTTGTCTGCCTGTATTTTACCAAAAGGCGGTTTTATTTTCCCGACATTCCGTGCGGCGTGTTATCGGTCATTCTTTACTGCGGCGTACAGCACGGCGAACTCCGTTTCCCACCGCGCTGTAATTTGCAGTCCGGCGGTGCGTATGCCGGTTTCAATTTCTTCCGGCTTGTCCGGGTAAATTTTCACCGTTCTATCGCCCATATCAATGACATCGTTTTGGCTCTTGTCGATCGACAGGACAAACCGTCCGCCGTCTCGCAGCAGCGCCGCCACCTTGCCAAGCGCCGCCTGTTTATCCTTTATATGCAGGAAGGTCAGCGAGGAATAAATGACGTCGAAGGTTTCGTCGAACGAAAAGCTGAGAAAATCCCCGCAGACAAGGCGCACGTTCGAGCGCCCCGCAAGGTTTTCCTTCGCCCGTTTCACGGTTTTGGGGGACAAATCGATTCCGTAAAATTTGCCGCATTTTGGCGCTGTCCGCACCGCCAGCCGTCCGGTTCCCACGCCGATTTCCAGCACGGACTTTTTCCCGTCCAGCTCCATCGCGTCGATAAACGTCTGCCCGTCCCATTTGTCCATGTATTCCCGAAGCGGCGGCGGGTCAAAAACCGGGTCGTTGCCTTCGTCAATCAGGGCGTCATAATGCCGAAGCACGGCGTCTGCCGTGTTTAAGGGGATATCGTTCATGGCGTACTCCTTTTGGCTCCCAAAGGTCAGCCCTTCTTCACGAAATCGAGCCGGGGGTGCGGGGGAAGGGGAGGACGTCGCGGATGTTGGGCAGGCCGGTGACGTAGAGCAGCAGCCGCTCGAAGCCGAGGCCGAAGCCGGCGTGCCGCACGCCGCCGTACCGCCGCAGGTCGAGATACCAGCGGTAATCCTCGACGCGCATGCCGAGCTCCCGCATCCGCGCTTCGAGCAGGTCGAGCCGCTCCTCGCGCTGGCTGCCGCCGATGATCTCGCCGATGCCGGGCGCGAGCAGATCCATCGCCGCGACGGTGCGGCCGTCGTCGTTTTGACGCATATAAAACGCCTTGATCTCCCGCGGATAGTCGGTCACGAAAACCGGCTTTTTGAAAACCTCCTCGGTCAGATAGCGCTCGTGCTCGGTTTGCAGGTCGCAGCCCCAGAAGACCGGGTAGACGAAGTCCTTCCCGCTGTCCTCGAGCAGCCGGACGGCCTCGGTGTAGGTGACGCGGGCGAAGGGGGTGTCCGCCGCGGCGCGCAGGCGATCGCAGAGCCCCGGCGAGAAGTGCGTCTCGAAAAAGGCGAGCTCGTCGGCGCATTCGTCGAGCAGCCGCCGCAGCACGTCGCGCAGCATTTCCTCGGCGAGCTCCATGTCGTCCTCGAGGTCGGCAAAGGCGATCTCCGGCTCGATCATCCAAAACTCCGCCGCGTGGCGGGGCGTGTTGGAGCGCTCGGCGCGGAAGGTCGGGCCGAAGGTGTAGACGTTGCCGAGCGCCAGCGCCATGCATTCCCCCTCGAGCTGCCCCGAAACGGTCAGCGAAGCGCGTTTGCCGAAGAAATCGGCGCGGTAATCGACGTTGCCCGCCGCATCGCGGGGGAGGTCGGCGGGGTCGAGGGTCGTCACGCGGAACATCGCGCCCGCACCCTCGGCATCGGAGGCGGTGAGAATGGGCGTGTGGATATAGCAAAACCCGCGTTCCGCAAAGAAACGGTGGATCGCCAGCGCGGCGGCGGAACGCAGCCGGAACGCCGCCTGATAGGTGTTCGCGCGGGGGCGCAGGTGCGGCAGGGTGCGCAGGTATTCGAGGGTGTGGCGCTTCTTTTGCAGCGGATAATCGGGCGGCGCGGCACCCTCGATCTCGACCGTTTCCGCCCGGCATTCGAGGGGCTGCGGGGCGTCGGGCGTCAGGACGATCTCGCCCGTCACGACGACGGCAGACCCGACTCCGAGCGACGCGACGGCGTCGTAATTTTCGAGGGCGGGGGAGAGCACGACCTGTAACGGCGTCAGACTGCTGCCGTCCCGCAGAACGGCGAAGGCGACGGCCTTCGAGCGGCGCAGACTGTGCACCCACCCGGCGACCGTCACGCGCCGACCGGCGAATGCGGCGGGCTGTCGGAACAGGGCGCTGAGCAAAACGCGTTTCATAAAAAAGCTCCTTTCGGGCAAAAATGCGAAGTTCCTCCGCTGTTATCATAGCACAAACCGACCCCGAAAATCCAGTCCCTTTTCAGAAAAAACCGACTTTTTGCAAAAGCGCGAAATTTGCGATTGCCTTATGCCGCCAAATGCGGTAAAATGGAAGGGAAAAAACCGGACGCCCGCGCCTTGCCGGGCGAGCCGAAACCGCGATGGAGCATGATGACATGGACGAACGCGCCAAATCCTTCCGGGCGTTGCGCGACCGGATTATCGAAGCCGAATTTCAACGCATGAACGACCGCCAGCTCGAGGCCGTGACGACCGTCAGGGGGCCGCTGCTGGTGCTGGCGGGCGCCGGGTCGGGCAAGACGACGGTGCTCGTCAACCGCATCGCCTGCCTGCTGAAATTCGGCAGCGCTTATCACGCCGAATGGACGCCCGAACCCCTGACCGACGCCGATTTCGCCGCGGGCGAGGACTATCTTGCCGGCAAGACCGACGCCCTGCCCGAGCGGCTTTTTTCGCTCTACGCCCCCCGCCCGTGGGAAATTCTGGCGATCACCTTCACAAACAAGGCGGCGGGCGAGCTCAAGGAGCGCATTTCCGCGCTGCTCGGGGACGACGCGCTCGACCTCTGGGCGGGCACCTTTCATTCGGCCTGCGGCCGCATCCTGCGCCGCTTCGGCGACCGGCTGGGCTACACGTCCCATTTCACGATCTACGACACCGACGACCAGCGCCGCCTGATGAAGGAAATTCTCAAAGACCTCGGCGCCGACGAAAAAGTCCTGCCCCATCGCGCCGTCCTGCAGGAGATCGGCAGCGCGAAGGATCAGCTTGTCTCGCCCGCGCAGTACGCCGCGCAGGCGGGCTCCGATTTCCGCCGCCGCAAGATCGCCGAGGCCTACGACCGGTATCAGACCCGCCTGATTCAGGCCGACGCGATGGATTTCGACGATATGATCTGCAACACGGTGCGGCTTTTCGAGGAGCAGCCCGACGTGCTCGCCTATTATCAGAACCGCTTCCGCTATCTGATGGTGGACGAATACCAGGACACGAACCACGCGCAGTATCGGCTTGTCAAGCTTTTAGCGGAGCAGCACCGCAACATCTGCGTCGTGGGGGACGACGACCAGAGCATTTACCGCTTCCGCGGCGCGACGATCGAAAACATCCTGAATTTCGAGCAGGAATACCCCGACGCGCGTGTCATTCGGCTCGAACAGAATTACCGCTCGACCTCGACCATTCTCGACGCGGCGAACGCCGTGATCTCCCACAACCGCGCCCGCAAGGGCAAGGCGCTCTGGACGGAAAACGGCGTGGGGGAGAAAATCGAGCTCTACCGCGCGCAGGACGAGCGGGGCGAGGCGCGCTTCATCGCCGACACGATCCTCGACGCGGTGCAGGCGGGCGGCCGCTTCCGCGATCACGCCGTGCTCTACCGCATGAACGCCCAGTCCGCCGCGCTCGAAAACGTCTTTGTCCGTTCCGGCATCCCGTACCGCATCATCGGCGGCTTCCGCTTCTTCGAGCGCAAGGAAATTAAAGACGTCATCTCCTACCTCAGCGTCATCAACAACCCCGCCGACGCCATCCGCCTGCGCCGCGTCCTCAACGAGCCGAAGCGCGGCATCGGGGAGACGAGCGTCGCCAAGGCGATGGAGATCGCCGGGCAGCTCGGGCTGACGCTCTACGAGGTTCTTTCCCATGCGGGCGATTACCCGGCGCTCTCCCGCGCGGCATCGAAAATGCAGGCCTTTTGCGCCATGCTCGACGGCCTGATTGAACTGTCCGAGACCGCCTCGCTGCACGAATTGCTCGACGAGACGCTCTCGCGCACCGGGTATCTCGACGCCCTGCGCGCCGAAGGGCCCGAAGCCGCCGACCGGGTCGACAACGTCCACGAGCTTTCCTCGACGATCCTCAATTACGAGCGCGACGCCGACGAGCCGACGCTCGCGGGCTTTCTCGAGGAGGTCGCCCTGTTTACCGACCTCGACAATTACGACACCGAGAGCGACGCCGTCGTGCTTATGACGATCCATTCCGCCAAGGGGCTCGAATTCGAGCAGGTCTATCTCTGCGGCATGGAGGACGGCGTTTTCCCCTCGAACCAGTGCCTTTTCGGCAGCGAGAGCGAGCTCGAGGAGGAGCGGCGGCTCGCCTACGTCGCCATCACCCGCGCCAAGCGCCGCCTCTACCTCACCCGCGCCGACACCCGCATGCTCTACGGCAGCACCGGCCGCAACCGCCCCTCCCGCTTTTTGGACGAAATTCCGGAAGAGCTCTGCCGCAGCCGGTCGGACGCGCCGCCCGCCTTTTCCTTCGCGGCGTCGATTTCGCCCCGCCGCCCCGCCCCCGCCCGCCCGGCGACAAGCGGCTTCCGCCCCGCCGGGTCGCCCGCGCCGTCCGCGCCCGCCGTGCAGGTCGGGCAGCGCGTTTCGCACAAGACCTTCGGCGAGGGCATGGTGCTCTCCGTGACCCCGATGGGCGGCGATACGCTGCTCGAAATCGCCTTCGACCGCGTCGGCACCAAAAAACTGATGTCGAATTTTGCAAAACTGACCGTCTGCGAATGATTGCATTTTCGCGCGGTTTATGGTACAATAAGAAAGTCGAGTTTGACGAAAAGAGGGAATTGCGATGCTGCCGGGAAACGACGCCGTGAAACACACCGCCCGAACCGCCCTGAAAAGCTGCTGGCCGCAGGCCATCGCGGTCACGCTCTTCTGCGTGGCGGTCACGCTCTGCGGAATTCTGCTCGATGAGCTCTTCGCCGCGCTGCTGCAGCCCTTCGGAGACTGGATCGCCGACCTCGTCTTCCTCTGCTATACGCTGCTGCTGCTCCTGCCGACGTTGCAGGGCGCCCTGCGCTGGTTCTGGCGCGTGACGGGCGGCGCGCAGGAGGAGGTCGGCGCCGTGTTCTATTATTTCTCGGATCGCCGCGCCTATCTGCGCAGCCTTTGGCTGACGTTGTATCTGGCGGGCAAAGCCCTGCTGTACGGCGTGCTGCTCCTGCTGCCGGGCGCGGTCGTCGGCTGCCTGTCCGACCCCGCGCTCTACACCCGGTTTCACCTTTCCATGCCCTACTGGGCGACCGGGCTGCGGGTGCTCTCCGGGGTGCTGACGGCGCTCGGCGTGCTGATCCTCTGTGGCATTCTGCTGCGTTATTACCTCGCGCCCCTCTTTCTGGCGGCAAGGGAGGACATGACCCCGCTCGAAGCCGCCCACCTTTCGACCCGCGTCTCGAAGCAGACGCGCGGCGCTTTTCTCGCGCTGCTCTTCAGCTTCGTCGGCTGGGCGCTGCTGATCCTGCTCTGCGCCGTCCCGCTGTTTTACGCCGTCCCGCTCTTCTTCGCCGCCCTCGCCGTGCACGGCCGCTTCGCGGTGTTCCATTATAATCAGAACGTGCTGGCGGCGCGGGATACGCGTTTCCCCGCCTATCGCGCGCAATTCTGACTTCGGAGGAAAAGACTATGGCAAAGCGAAAAAAAGCCGCCGCCGTCTTCTGCGTCGCGACCTTTCTTGTCAGCCTGCTGAACACCGCCGGCTTTGTCGCGGATTCCTTTTTCTATACGCTGCGCGACCTGCCGCAGGGCAAATTTCTCTACGCCTCGATGTCGCCCAACGGGGATTACACCCTGAAAATTTATCAGGTGCAAAACGACCTCGGCGTCGCGGTGCGCGGGGAGCTGATTCGCCTCGACGACGAGAACTTACAGCCCGAAAACATCTACTGGGAGGTCGACGCGAGCCACGCGATCGCCGGCTGGCTGAACGAATCGGTCGTCAGCATCAACGACACCTCGCTCAACGTCTCGACGGGCGACACCTTCGATTCCCGCCGCAAGCTGACGATCAATCAGATTTGGTAAAAATATTATAAAAAAGAAGCCGGGCGCCGTTGCAAAAGCGGCGCCCGGTTTGTCTTGTTGAGCGGGGGAAATCAGCTGCGATAAAGCAGGTCGACGTAGGTCGGGAAGGGCCAGACCGAGGCGTCGGTGAGGACTTCGAGCCGGTCGGCGGCTTCGCGCATGGCGTCCATATCGGGCAGCACCACGTCGCGATAGTAATTCGCTTCCTCGGTCGCGTCGCCGATGGCGCTCGCGGCGTCGAGGTGGGCGAGCAGCTCGTCGGTCTTGGCGCTGAGCGCCGCGGTCTGCTCGGAGAGCCGGGCGACGGTATCGGTCTCGTAGGCGACCGAAATGGCGGGGGAAAGCTGCTTTTTCTGTAACGCGGCGTCGGTCATCCACGGCGGCGGGCAGGATCTGCTTGCGCGCCATGTCCGCCATCGTCAGCGCCTCGATGCGGCGCTTCTTCGCGTATTCCTCCATCAAGATCTCATACCGCGACTGGATTTCGGTCGTCGTGAAGATCTTGTGCTTCGTAAAGAGGGCGACGTTCTTCTCGGCGATAAAGGCGGGCAGGGCGTCGGGCGTCGTGCGCAGGTTGAGCAGCCCGCGGCGCTCGGCCTCGGCTTCCCATTCCGCCGAATACCCGTCGCCGTTGAAGATGATGCGCTTGTGCTCGGCGATGGTCTTGCGGATGAGCTCCTGCAACGCGTCGTCAAAGGATTCCGCCTGCTCGAGGGTGTCGGCGTAGTTCGCCAGCTCCTCGGCGACGATGGTGTTGAGCACGATGTTCGGCCCGGCGATCGACAGGTCGGAGCCGAGCATCCGGAATTCGAACTTGTTGCCGGTGAAGGCAAACGGCGAGGTGCGGTTGCGGTCGGTCGTGTCCTTCGGGAAGCGGGGCAGAATGTGTACCCCGATGCGCAGCTCCTCGGCGTCCTTCTGCTCGTAGGCGGTGCCGCGTTCGATGGATTCGAGGATCGAGGTCAGCTCGTCGCCCAAGAACATCGAGACGATGGCGGGCGGGGCTTCGTTCGCGCCGAGCCGGTGGTCGTTACCGGCCGAGGCGACCGAGACGCGCAGCAGATCCTGATACTCGTCGACCGCCTGAATCACGGCGCACAGGAAGAGCAGGAACTGGGCGTTTTCGCGCGGGGTGTCGCCCGGCTCGAGCAGGTTGACGCCCGTGTTCGTCGAGATCGACCAGTTGTTGTGCTTGCCGCTGCCGTTGATGCCCTCGAAGGGCTTTTCATGCAGCAGGCAGGCAAGGCCATGCCGCGCGGCGACCTTCTTCATGATCTCCATCGTCAGCTGGTTGTGGTCGGTCGCCATGTTGGAATTCGTGAAGATCGGCGCCAGCTCGTGCTGGGCGGGGGCGACCTCGTTATGCTTCGTTTTCGCGAAGATGCCGAGCTTCCAGAGCTCCCGGTCGAGATCGCGCATATAGGCGGCGACCCGCGGCTTGATTACGCCGAAATAATGATCCTCGAGCTCCTGTCCCTTCGGGGGCTTCGCGCCGAACAGCGTCCGCCCGGTCAGCACGAGATCCTCACGCTGGCGGTAAAAATCGGCGTCGACGAGGAAATATTCCTGCTCGGGGCCGACCGTCGTCGTCACGCGGGTGACGTCGGTGTTGCCGAAGAGCCGCAGAATGCGCAGCGCCTGCTTGTTGATGACCTCCATCGAGCGCAGCAGCGGGCTTTTCTTGTCGAGCGCTTCGCCGCCGTAGGAGCTGAAAACGGTCGGGATGCAGAGGGTGTTGTCCTTGATAAAGGCGTAGGACGAGGGGTCCCAGGTGGTGTAGCCCCGCGCTTCGAAGGTGGCGCGCAGACCGCCCGACGGAAAGCTCGAGGCGTCGGGCTCGCCCTTGACGAGCTCCTTGCCGCTGAAGGACATGATGACCGAGCTGTCGCTCTCGGGCTGGATAAAGCTGTCGTGCTTCTCGGCGGTGATGCCCGTCATGGGCTGGAACCAGTGGGTGAAATGGGTCGCGCCCTTTTCCACCGCCCAATCCTTCATGGCGTTCGCGACGACGTCGGCAATACTGCGGTCGAGCCGCTTGCCGAGTTCAATGGTCTTGCGCAGCGCTCGGTAGGTCTCCTTGGGCAGGCGCTCCTTCATGACGCGGTCGTTGAACACGTTGCTGCCGAACAGTTCGGGGATCTGCGCCGCCGATTCAAGTTCCGGCGTGTTTTTGACTTCCATCCAGCATCTTCCTTTCGATCTCGCGGCAAAGGCCGCGCAATAATGGTAAAACAACAAAAAGGGCACTGCGAACACTGCTCGCAGCGCCTTTGCTGTTTTCGTATTCATTATATCCGCCCCGCCGCCGTTTGTCAAGCCCCTTTTTGCGCCTTTTCGCGACTTTTTTCGAAATTTATAAAAAGTAGATAAAATCACACGTCAAAACACGTCGAAAATTTAGCCGCTTCCGGAAACCGAAAAAGATTGACGCTTCTTTTTTCCTATGATACAATAAATAGCAGAGAACAAAGGTGTTCGTCGTCAGACGCTTTCCGCCCTCGGCGGCACGGGCGTTGGTGAGACGGACGCTTTTTTTTGTATTACGGCGCGCGTCCGCGCGGCGATAACCTTATATTTGCACGAAAAGGGAAGGGGCGTTTTACGGTGAATCAAACGGTGCCGGAGCTGCTGGAATCGGTGCGGGAGAACGACGTGAAATTTATCCGGCTGGTCTTCTGCGACATTTTCGGCGTCCAGAAAAACATCGCGATCCTGGCGGGACAGCTGCCCCGCGCCTTCGAATCGGGCATCTCCTTCGATTCGCTGGCGGTGCGCGGCCTGTGCGGCGACGTCTGCACCGACCTGCTGCTGGTGCCCGACTGCTCGACCGTCTCGATTTTGCCCTGGCGTCCCTCGCATGAGCAGGTCATGCGCATGTTCTGCGACATCCGCTATCCCGACGGCCGCGCCTTTGAAGCCGACAGCCGCGCGATTTTGCGTGCCGCCGTCGACCGCTGCGCCGACATGGGCTTTATCTGCAACATCGGGACGGAATGCGAGTTCTACCTCTTCCGCACCGACGCCGACGGCAACCCGACCCGCGAGCCGCTCGACCGCGCGGGCTACGGCGACATCGCCCCCCTCGACAAGGGCGAGGACATCCGCCGCGCGATCTGCCTGACTTTGGAGGAGATGGATCTGCTTCCCGAAAGCAGCCACCACGAGCAGGGCCCCGGGCAAAACGAGATCGACTTCCGGTATTCCGACGCGCTCTCGGCAGCCGACAATTTCTTGACCTTCAAAACCGTCGTTAAATCCATCGCCATGCAGAACGGGCTTTACGCTTCCTTTATGCCGAAACCGCTGCGCGACCGCAGCGGGAACGGGCTGCACATCAACCTTTCCCTTTCGCAGGGCGGCAAGAACCTGTTTCAGAACGGCGAGGCGCACAACGCCAACGCCGAGAGCTTCATCGCCGGCATCCTCGACCGGGCGGCGGAGATCACGGCGTTCCTCAACCCGACGACGAATTCGTATCACCGGCTCGGCAAGTTCGAGGCGCCGCGGTATTTGACCTGGTCGCGCCAGAACCGCTCGCAGCTCATCCGCATCCCGGCGTCGACGGGCGAAGCAAACCGCATGGAGCTGCGCTCCTCCGACCCGTCCTGCAACCCCTATCTCGCCTTCGCCCTGCTGATTCACGCGGGGCTCGACGGCGTCGCCGAAAAGAAAAAGCTGGTGCCGCCCTGCAACCGCAACCTCTTCGAGGAGGCGGCGCCCGACGTCGACGCCCTGCCCGCCACGCTCGACGAGGCGCTCGACCGCGCGCAGCAGAGCGAATTTGTCGCCCGGGTGCTGCCCGAGCGGCTGCGCGCCGGTTATTTCGCCCAAAAGCGGGAGGAGTGCGCGGCCTGCCGCGCCGCCGCCGACCCGCACGCCTACGAGCTCGAGCACTTTTTCCGCGTGATCTGAACGCGGCGCATTTGACCGAGGGGAGGGGATGGCATGGAACAGGGTCTGCTGGTCTGCGCGAACCGTAAAAGCGCGGATTCCTTCGCGCAGCTTCTCGCCGGACGGCTGGAGCTCTGCCGCGCGATGACGTCGGGCGACGCCTGGCGGCTGCTGCAAGAGCGCAGCTTCGCGCTGGTGCTGATTTTAGCGCCGCTGGCGGACGGGCAGGGTTACGACCTCGCCCGGCGGGCGGCGCAGACGACGGCCGGCGTCATCCTCGCGGTGCGCCCCGAAGCGCAGCTTGAAGTCCCGCAAAAAGTCCTCGACGAAGGCGTGTTCGTCTTCACCCCCGCGATGGGACGCCGTCTCTTCGATCAGGCGGTCGCCCTGATGCTGTCGGTGCACCGCCGCCTGAGCCGTGCCATCCCGCAGGCGGAGCAGCTGCAAAAGAAGATGAAGGAGATCCGCATCGTCGACAAGGCGAAGTGCATCCTGATCCAATACGAGCGCATGAGCGAGGAGCAGGCGCACAAATACATCGAAAAACGCGCCATGGACACCCGCCTGACCCGCAAAGAGGTCGCCGAAGAAATTTTGCAGTCCTATCTCGAATAGTTCGTTTCAGATAAAACCAGACCACCAACCGGGAGGAACCGTTATGAATTTGAAATTTACGAAAATGCACGGCTGCGGGAACGATTATATTTATATCGATTGCTTTTCGCAGTCGGTGCCCGACCCGGCGGGGTTGAGCGTGCGGCTCTCCCGCCCCCATTTCGGCATCGGCGCCGACGGCGTGATCCTGATTTGCCCCTCGGCGGTGGCGGACGCGAAAATGCGCATCTTCAACGCTGACGGCAGCGAGGGCAAAATGTGCGGCAACGGGGTGCGCTGCGTCGGCAAATACCTTTACGATTCCGGCCGCGCGCGCAAGGAGACCGTGACGGTCGAGACCTTAAGCGGCATTAAAACCCTCGCCCTGACGGTCGAAAACGGGCAGGCGGTGCGCGCCGCGGTCGACATGGGGCCGCCGGTGCTGACCCCCGCCGCCCTGCCGGTGCGGCTCGACGGCGACGCGGTCGTCGACCGGCAGGTGAAAATCGGCGCGAAAACCTATACGCTGACCTGCGTTTCGATGGGCAACCCCCACTGCGTCCTCTTTTGCGACGACCCCGCCGCGGTCGACATCGCCGCCGTCGCGGGGGAAATTGCCGCGAGCGGTCTGTTCCCCGAGGGCGTCAACGTCGAATTCGTCCGCGTGGTCGACGATCATACCCTGCAAATGCGGGTCTACGAGCGGGGCAGCGGCGAGACGCTCGCCTGCGGCACCGGCGCCTGCGCGAGCGCGGTCGCGGCGGTGCGGTGTGGCCATTGTCCGCCCGGACAGGCCGTCACGGTGCGGCTGCTCGGCGGGGAACTGGAAATTCAAGAACGCGACGGCAGGGTCTTCATGACCGGCCCCGCCGAAACGGCATTTACGGGAGAGGTGACGGTTTGATGCAAAAATACATCTTTGTGACCGGCGGCGTGGTTTCCGGGCTCGGCAAGGGCATCACGGCGGCGTCGCTCGGCCGGCTGCTCAAGGCGCGCGGCTTCAAGGTCGCGGCGCAGAAGCTCGACCCCTATATCAACGTCGACCCCGGCACGATGAGCCCCTATCAGCACGGGGAGGTCTTCGTGACCGAGGACGGTGCCGAGACCGACCTCGACCTCGGGCATTACGAGCGCTTCATCGACGAGAACCTCAACCAGTATTCCAACCTGACGACCGGCAAGGTT
>CANQSG010000026.1 GCA_947626485.1 uncultured Clostridia bacterium
GCGCCGTAGGTGCGCATGACCTCGCGGCGGAAGGGCTTCTGCTCGTAGCTGACCTTCACCATGTAGACCTTGCAGTCGAGGTCGAAATAGGCGCACGCCATCGACAGCGCGGTGCCCCACTGGCCGGCGCCCGTCTCGGTCGTGACGCCTTTTAGCCCCTGCTTTTTGGCGTAATACGCCTGGGCGATGGCGGAATTAAGCTTGTGGGAGCCGCTCGTGTTGTTGCCTTCAAATTTGTAGTAAATTTTCGCCGGCGTCTGCAGCTTCTTTTCGAGGCAATAGGCGCGGACGAGGGGCGAGGGGCGGTACATCCGGTAAAATTCGAGAATTTCTTCCGGGATCGGGATCTCGCGGGTCTCGTTGTCGAGCTCCTGCGCGACGAGCTCCTCACAGAACACGCCGCCCAGCTCCGCCGCCGTCATGGGCTGGTGGGTGCCGGGGTTCAGCAGCGGCGCCGGCTTGTTCTTCATGTCCGCCCGGACGTTGTACCACGTTTTGGGCATTTCCTGTTCGTCGAGATAGATTTTGTAGGGGATTTCTTTGCTTGCCATGGGGTTGCGCTCCTTCCTTATGCGGGACAGGACAAAAAAATCCCGTCCCAGTTTGTTTGCTGGGACAGGATCGGTCGGTCCTGCGGTGCCACCCGGCTTGGCGCGGTATGCGCCCACTTTGTGCGCGGAAGATCCGCGCAGGCGCTGCTGACGGAGCGCCGCTCCGGCTTGCATACTCGGGCGAAAATTCGCCTTTTCCGCGCGCCCTCGGAAGCCCATTCGCGACCCGCTTGCCTCACCGCGTTTCCATCGTCGGCGGCTCTCTTGAGAGGCGACGGCGGGCGTTACTCACACTTCTTCATCGGTTTCTTTCAGTTTACCCCTTTTTTGCGAAAATGTCAACAAAAAATTTTTCCGCCCCGCAAAAAAACGCCCGCCGTCCGACAAAAATGCGGCGGCGGGCGGAAAGGCGTTTGATTTCCCGGTTTTCCTAAGAAAGGCTGTTGTAATTCTTGACCCGCAGGCGGTTGATGGCGCGCGCCATGCGGGCCTGCGCGGCGTTGTAATCGCGGATGCTTTTCTTCTGCAAAATGGCTTCCTTGGCCTGCTCGGCGGCTTCGCGGGCGCGGTTTTCGTCGATCTCCTCGGGGCGCTCGACCGTGTCGACCAGCAGCAGAACGTGGTTGTTTTCGATCTTGGCGACCCCGGCGGAAACGGCGGCGATGTGCTCGGTGCCGTCGGGCAGCGTCGCCCGCAGCATGCCGGGAATGATGGCGGCGATCATGTTGCAGTGCATCGCCTGCACGCCGTACTGCCCCTGCGTCGTCGGGAAGACGAGGGAGACGCAGTCCCCTTCGTAAAAGGGCTTTTCGGCGGCCAGCACCGTCAGACGGAAGGTGTTCACGCCGGCTCACCGGCTTTCAGCTCTTCGGCCTTGGCGACGACGTCGTCGATCGTCCCGACGTTGTAGAACGCCGCCTCGGGGTAGGCGTCCATCTCGCCGTCGAGAATGGCGCGGAAGCCGCGCAGCGTCTCTTTCAGCGGGACGTAAATGCCGGGCACGCCGGTGAACTTTTCGGCGACGTGGGTCGGCTGGGACAAAAAGCGCTGGATGCGGCGGGCGCGGGCGACGACCAGCTTGTCTTCCTCGCCGAGCTCCTCGATGCCGAGAATGGCGATGATGTCCTGCAACTCGCTGTATTTCTGCAAGATCTCCTGCACGCGGCGCGCCGTCTCATAGTGCGCCTTGCCGAGCACGTTGGGTTCGAGAATGCGGGAGGTCGATTCGAGCGGGTCGACGGCGGGGTAAATGCCCTGCTCCGCGATCTTGCGGCTGAGCACCGTCGTCGCGTCGAGGTGGGAAAAGGTGGTCGCCGGGGCGGGGTCGGTCAGGTCGTCGGCCGGGACGTAGACCGCCTGCACCGAGGTGACCGAGCCGTGCCGGGTCGAGGTGATGCGCTCCTGCAGGGTGCCCATCTCCTCGGCGAGGGTCGGCTGATAGCCGACGGCGGAGGGCATTCTGCCGAGCAGGGTCGAGACCTCGCTGCCCGCCTGCACGAAGCGGAAGATGTTGTCGATAAAGAGCAGCACGTCCTTGTTCTGCCGGTCGCGGAAATATTCCGCCATCGTCAGCCCCGAAAGGGCGACGCGCATGCGCACGCCGGGCGATTCGTTCATCTGGCCGAAGACCAGCGCCGTCTTGTCGAGCACGCCGCTCTCTCGCATCTCTTTCCAAAGGTCGTTGCCCTCGCGGGAGCGCTCGCCGACGCCGGTGAAGATCGAATAGCCGCCGTGCTCCATCGCGACGTTGTGGATGAGCTCCTGGATCAGCACCGTTTTGCCGACGCCGGCGCCGCCGAACAGGCCGATCTTGCCGCCCTTCGGATAGGGTTCGAGCAGGTCGATGACCTTGATGCCGGTCTCCAAAATTTCGACCGCGGGGCTCTGCTCGTCAAAGGCGGGGGCGGCGTGGTGAATGTCCCAGCGCGGGGCGCGGTCGTCGATGGGGGCGCCGCCGTCGATGGGTTCGCCGAGCACGTTGAACATCCGCCCGAGCGTCACGTCGCCGACCGGGACGCGGATGCTGCCCCCCGTCGCCGTGACGTCCATGCCGCGGGACAGGCCCTCGCTACCGGCGAGCATGATGCAGCGGACAACGCCGCCGCCGGTGTGCTGCGCGACCTCCATGACGCGGGTCTGCCCGTCGACGGAAACGGTCAGCGCCTCCCGAAGCTTCGGGATCGAATCGGCAAAGACCACGTCGACGACGGAGCCGGAGACCTGTACGATTTTTCCTGTCATGCGTTACCCACGCCTTTCTTCCGCTTTTCCGCGTTTTGTTTCATGCTTTTCGCGCCCGACGAGACCTCGGTGATCTCCTGCGTGATGGCGCTCTGCCGAATGTGGTTGTATTCCACCGAAAGCGCGTCGAGCAGCTCCTGCGCGTTGCGGTTGGCGGCGTCCATCGCGTTCATGCGCGAATTCTGCTCGCTGCAAAAGCTGTCGATCAGGGCGCTGTAAATAAAGCCCGTCACATAGCTCGGGACGATGTTGTCGAGTACCTGCTCCATCGAGGGCAGGAATTCAAAGGGGGTGCGAACCTCCGGCTCGGCGTTGTCCGGCGCCATAAACTGCGCCCGGTGGAAGGGCAGCAGCCGGGTCACCTTCGCCTGCGATTCCATCGCGCTGCGCATATCGGTGTAGACGATGAAGAGCTTGACGATCTCGCCGCGGTCGAAGAGGTCGAGCAGCAGCGAGGCGATCTGCCGCGCGCGGTGCATCGAGGGGTTCTGCGCCGTGTAGAGAAAGCTCTGCTCGATGGGGACGCCGTGCGCCGTGAAGAAATGGCGGCCGTACTCCCCCACGACGAAGAGCTTCGGGTCCTCATGGGTCGACATCTGGCGCATCGCCTCTTTGAGGACGTTCTGGTTGTAGGCGCCGGCGAGGCCCTTGTCCGCCGTGATGACGAGATAGCCGTAGGAGCCGGGCAGCTCGTGCTCGCCGGTCGGCGGGTAGAAATACCGGTTGTCGACGTTCTCCGAGGTGCGGAAAATGCGCTTGATCTCGGCCTGCAACGCGTCGAAATAGGGGCGGGTCTGGTCGAGCTCGCTCTTGACCTTGCGCAGCTTGGTCGAGGCGATCAGATACATCGCGTTGGTGATTTTTTTCGTGTCCCGCACGCTGTTGATGCGGTTCTTGATTTCCTTCGTGGTCGCCATGGCGTTTCCCCTTTACCGTTCGGAAAGGAACTGCCGCGCCGCCTGCAAAATTTCGGCCTTGTCGTCCTCGTTGAGCAGACCGGTGGAGGTGATGCGCTCGGCGATGTCGAAATGCTTGTCGTCCATGTAGGCGAGCAGGCCGTGCAGCGCGTCGTGCATCTGATTGACGGGGACGTTTTGGAACAGGTGGCCGAGCAGCGCGGTGAGCAGAATGACCTGCTCGTGCTGCTGCAACGGGTGGTATTGCTCCTGCTTGAGGGCTTCCATCAGGCTCTGGCCGTAGGTCAGCTGCGCCTTCGTCGTGTCGTCGAGGTCGCTGGAGAACTGGGTGAAGACCTCCATCTCGCGGTACTGCGCGAGATCGAGCCGGATCGTGCCCGCCGCCCGCTTCATGGCCTTGGTCTGGGCGTCGCCCCCCACGCGGGAGACCGAAAGCCCGACGTTGACCGCCGGCCGCTGTCCCGCGAAGAAGAGGTCGCTCTCGAGGAAGATCTGCCCGTCGGTGATGGAGATGATGTTGGTCGGGATATAGGCGGAAACGTCGCCCGCCTGCGTCTCGACGATGGGCAGCGCCGTCATGCTGCCGCCGCCGCGCGCCTCGCTCAGCCGCGCCGCCCGTTCGAGCAGGCGGGAGTGCAGATAAAAGACGTCGCCGGGGTAGGCCTCGCGCCCGGGCGCCCGTTCGAGCAGCAGGCTCAGCGAGCGGTAGGCGATGGCGTGCTTCGACAGGTCGTCGTAGACGATCAGCACGTCGCGGCCGCGCTCCATGAAGAACTCGCCGATGGCGCAGCCGGCGTAGGGCGCGATGTATTGCAGCGGCGCGGGGTCGCTGGCGGAGGCACAGACGATGATGGTGTACTCCATCGCGCCGTTGCGCTCAAGCGTCCGCGCGAGCTGGGCGACGCTGCTCGCCTTCTGCCCGATGGCGACGTAGATGCAGATGACGTCCTTGTCCTTCTGGTTCAAAATCGTGTCGATCGCGATGGCCGTCTTGCCGGTCTGGCGGTCGCCGATGATCAGCTCGCGCTGGCCGCGGCCGATGGGGAACATCGAGTCGATGGCGAGAATGCCGGTTTCGAGCGGGGTGTCGACCGGCTGGCGGTCGAGGATGCCGGGCGCGGGGTGCTCCACCGGGCGGTAATCGTCGGTGAAGATCTCGCCCTTGCCGTCAATGGGGGCGCCGAGGGCGTTGATGACCCGGCCGAGGAAGGCGTCCCCGACGGGCACGCCCGCCGTCTTCCCGGTGCGCCAGACCCGGCTGCCGGCGGCGATGCCGGCCTCGTCCCCGAAGAGGATGCAGCCGATCTCGTCCCGCCGCAGATCCTGCACCATGCCGCGGACGCCGCCCGAAAAGAGCAGAATTTCTCCATAAGTCGCGTTGACAAGGCCGGTGACGGTCGCGATGCCGTCCCCGACGGTGTGCACCGCGCCTTCTTCATGGGCGATGGCGCGCGGCGTCCACTGCTGCACCGTCTCGCGCAGCAGCGGGATGATGTCGGCGCGGTTGCTTTTGAGCTCGGAGAGCAGCTCTTTGAATTGCAGCAGCCGCCCGGAGGCGGTCCAGTCGTAGCATTCGCAGCCGATTTGCAGCCGAAAGTTGCCCTCGGGCAGGTCGGTCTGCTTCCAGATCAGGGTGAAATCGGCGTCGTACTTTTCGCGCAGCAGGGCGCGAAACCGCGCCTCCTGTGCGGGGGAGGGCGGCGTGTTGGAATAGAGCAGGGCGGTCTGCGCCGCGTCGGCGTTAGACATCCGATTCGCCTCTTTCCGCCGTGTCGAGGAAGCGGTCGTAGGCCTGCGCGGTCGTGTCCGAGGTCACTAACTTTTCCGCGGCTTCCGCCACAAGGCCGGTGATCTCGTGCCGGGCTTCCTGCAGCATTTTCGTCCGGTCGGCTTCGATCGAGGCGTGGGCGTCTTCGATCAGCTTTTTGGCCTGCTCCTCCGTGCGGTGCCGGTGCAGCTCCGAGGCCTCCTCGAGCTCGGCGAAGGCCGCCTTCTTGCGGTCGGCGATCTCGGCGTCGGCGGCGGCGAGCTTCTCGGCGTAGGCGTCCCGGCTCTGCTGAGCTTCGGCGAGCGCCTGCTTGGCCTGCGCGTCGAGCGTTTCATAATATTCCGCCCGCTTCGCCATGAATTTCCGCACCGGCTTATACAGCAGGAAATAGAGGATGGCAAAGAGCAGGACGAAGTTGAGTAAATGCAACAGGATCTGTTGCCAGTCGATATTCAGCGGCATAGCGCTACCCGCCTTTCTTCAGAGTACGAGGGTCACAGGACGAAGATGACCAGAATGGCGACGACGAGCGCGTAGATGATCGCGGTCTCGACAAAGACCAGACCGAGCATCAGCGTCGTGCGGATCTTGCCCTCGGCTTCGGGCTGGCGGGCGATGCCGTCGACCGATTTCGCGATCGACATGCCCATGCCGATCGCGCCGCCCGCGGCGGCGAGCCCGACGGCGATCGCGGCTGCCATGGCCTTGCTGCCGACGGCGTTGTCGGCGGCGGGCTCGGTCGTTTCGACGAGGGCTTCGCCCGTCGTCTCGGCGATCGGCGCGGCGTCGGACGAGGCGACGGCGAGCACCGGAAGGGCGACGGCGAGCAGGACGATGACAAACAGCAGGGTGATGCCGAAGGTTTTCAGCGTTTTGACTTTCATAAAGCGGTTCCTCCTTGGATTAGTGGGCTTTCTGCGTTTTCTGCGTTTTTTGCTTTTTCAAAACCGGCTCGGAGACCTCGCCGTAGAACAGGGAAGTGAGCATCGTCAGGACGTAGGCCTGAATCAACGCATGCAGCAGGGTGAAGAGCACGTCGACGAGGATCGGCAGGCCGTAACTCAGCTGCATATAATGGTAGACGAGCTCGGTGACGAGGGCGCCGCTCAGCAGGGCGCCGAAGATACGGAAGCTCATCGAGATGGGCAGGGAAAATTCCTTCAGGGTGCGGCCGACGCCGCGCAGCCCGTTCGAGACGATGCCACCCGAGAGGATGACGAGGTAGGACAGGCAGCCGAGCATGATGGCGCCGTTGATGTCCGAAAGGGGCGCCGGCAGGGCGACCGACGCGCCCGTGACCGTGACGGCCTGAAACCCGAAGAGCTCAAGCAGGGTGCTGACGAAGATGTAGGAGCCGGCCGTGAAGAGGTAAGCGCCGAGGAAGCGGTTGCGGTGGGGGCTGTTGGTCTTCGCGAGGTTGTCGAAGAAGCCGACCGCCGTCTCGAGCAACAGTTGCAGCTTGCCCGGCACGATCTTAAAGCGCGGAATGACGAAGATCCGCATACACAGCGCGAAGACGAGGAAAACGGCCGTGACGGAAAAAGCGGCGATCAGGCCGGGGTTGACGTCGAGCAGGCCGAAGAGCGAAATGCGGTCGTCGTCGTGCAGGACGGCGTTGCGCATCTGCTCGCGGATGTCGGCGTGGGCGCCGGGCGGTTTGACTAAAACGGAGCCGACGAACAGCAGCACCGTCACCACCGCGAGCAGGACGATGGCGACCGCCCGTTTTTTCGATTTCATGCAAATGCCTCCTCGTTGAAAAAGCCAACACCCCGGGTGTTGACTTCGTGCAGACCCTGCCGCGCCGCCGATTGGCGGCGCGGCAAAGGCCGTATCGTTCTCGTTTCACGCGGGCTCCGGCGCGCGGGGCTCGTCGGAATTTTCTCTATTTTACCACAACCCGCCGCAAAATGCAAACAAATTCCGCACAAACTTTGCCTCTTTTTTTCCGGTCGATTTGAGAAAATCGCGGCAGTTGGCAAAAGCGGCGCGCGCCGGTTGCAATCCTGCCGCAGTTGTGCTATAATGACGGCAGAAATCGACCCGGCGAGCGCACGGGTCGCGGATAAGAAGGAAATGCCAGATGAAAATTATCATTGTCGGCTGCGGAAAAATCGGGACGGCGATCCTCTCCAGCCTCGCCGCCGAGGGACACGACGTCGTGGCGATCGACAACCAGCCCGCCGTCGTCGACGCGATCACCGACGTTTACGACGTCATGGGCGTCACGGGCAGCGGCGCCGACTGCGACACGTTGCAGGAGGCGGGGGTCGCCGGGGCGGAGCTTTTCGTCGCCGTGACGGGCTCGGACGAGCTCAACATGCTCAGCTGCTTCATCGCCGGCAAGCTCGGCGCGTCGCACACCATCGCCCGCATCCGCAACCCCGAATACAACGACAGCTCGCTCGGCTTTCTGCGCCGCGAGCTCGGGCTTTCGATGTCCATTAACCCCGAGCGGCTCGCCGCCGTCGAGGTCCTCAACATTCTGAAATTCCCCTCGGCGGTCAAAATCGAATCCTTTTCCCACCGGAATTTCGTGATGATGGAGCTCTGGCTGCACGCCGACTCCCCCTTTGCCGGCGCGCGGCTCAGCGACCTGCGGCAGCGCTTCGGGGCGAAGTTTTTGATCTGCACCGTCCAGCGCAGCGGCGAGGTCTTCATCCCCGACGGCAGCTTCACCCTGCAGGCGGGGGATAAAATCGGCATGACCGCCATGCTCGGCGAGCTGACGAAGCTGCTGAAAAGCATGGGCATCGCCCAGAAGCGGGCGCGCGACATCCTGATCCTCGGCGGCAGCCGCACCGCCTATTACCTCGCCAAAATGCTGGCGGCGGTGGGCAGCAACGTCAAGATCATCGAGCAGGACGCCGCCGTCTGCGAGTCGCTCTGCGAATCGCTGCCGAAGGCCGTTGTCATCCACGGCGACGGCACCGGGCAGGAGCTGCTGCTCGAGGAAGGCCTGACCGGCATGGACGCCTTTGTCGCCCTGACGGGGATGGACGAGGAGAACATTCTCCTTTCGATCTACGCCGCCTCTCGCAACGTGCCGAAGGTCATCGCCAAGATCAACCGCGACGGCATGGCGGGGCTGGCGGAGCGCATCGGGCTCGAGACGATGGTCTCGCCCAGCCGGATCATTTCCGACGTGCTGGTGCGGTACGCCCGCGCCCTCGAAAATTCGCTCGGCAGCCCGGTCGAGACGCTCTATCAGCTGATGGACGGCGCCGCCGAGGCGCTCGAATTCATCGTCAACGGCGAATCCGACCTGACCGGCGTCCCGCTGCGCGACCTGCCGACCCGCAGCGGCATCCTGATCGCCGCCATCTTCCGCGACCGCAAGTCCGTCCTGCCGACCGGCGAGGACGTGATCCTGCCCGGCGACCGCGTCATCGTCATCGCCAAGGGACGCCGCCTGCGCGACCTTTCGGATATTCTTGCATGACGCCCTGACAGAAAATCGGGACAAAAAAATTCCCCGATTTTCGTTTTTTGCATCGGAGAAGTGAGTTATGAATCGCAGAATGATCGTGCATACCCTCGGGCGCATGCTGCAGCTTGAGGCGGTGCTGCTGCTCGCGCCGCTGGCGGTCGCGCTGCTCTACCGCGAGCCCTTTGTCCCCTTTTTGGTGACGGCGGCGGCGGCAGCCCTGACCGGCGTGGCGCTGGCGCTGGTGCGCCCCCGCACCCACGTGATCTACGCGCGGGACGGCTTTGTGCTCGTCGCGCTTTCCTGGCTGTTTTATTCCGCCTTCGGGGCGCTGCCCTTCGTGCTCCCGGGTGGCATCCCGCATTATATCGACGCCTTTTTTGAGACGATGAGCGGCTTTACCACGACCGGCGCGTCGATTTTGCCCGACCCCGCCGTCCTGCCCCACGGCATGCTCTTCTGGCGCAGCTTTACCCACTGGATCGGCGGCATGGGGATCCTTGTGCTCTGCATGGCGGTCGTGCCGTCCCTCTCGGCGCGCTCGATTCACATCATGCGGGCGGAAATGCCGGGTCCCATCGTCGGCAAGCTGGTGCCCCGCGCCCGCGACACGGCGAAAATTCTCTACCTCATTTATATCGGCATGACGCTCGTGCAGATCGCGCTGTTGTGCTGCGGCGGGATGTCGCTGTTTGACAGCGCCGTCTACACCTTCGGCACGGCGGGCACCGGCGGCTTCGCCCCCGTCGCCTCGAGCTGCGGCGGGCTGTCGCCCTTTTTGCAGATCACGATCACCGTTTTCATGGTGCTCTTCGGCGTCAATTTCAACCTCTATTATCTGCTGCTCATCCGCCGGGGCAAGAGCGTGCTCAAAAGCGCCGAGCTCTGGACCTATCTCGGCGTCATCGCCTGTGCGACCGGGGCGATCGCGGCCAACATCGCGCCGCTCTGCGCCACCGCCGGGCAGGCGACGCGGCACGCCGCTTTTCAGGTCGCCTCCGTCATCTCGACGACCGGCTTTTCGACGACCGATTTCAACCTCTGGCCGGGCTTTTCCAAGACGATTCTGCTGCTGCTGATGTTCTGCGGCGCCTGCGCCGGGTCGACGGCGGGCGGGCTGAAGGTCTCGCGCCTCGTGCTGCTGGTGCGCATGCTCCGCCGCCATCTGCAAAAAATGACCCACCCCCGCGCGGTCGGCACCGTGAAGCTCGAGGGCAAGGTCGTGGGCGAGGAGACCCAGCGCGGCGTGACGAATTACTTCGCGCTTTACGCGCTGCTGCTGGGCGGGATTTTGCTGCTGCTTTCGCTCGAGCCGTTCGACCTCGAGACGAACCTTTCGGCGGCGATCTCCTGCTTTAACAACGTCGGCCCCGGGCTCGGCGCCGTCGGCCCCGCGGCGAGCTACGCGGGCTATTCCGCCTTTTCAAAGCTCGTTTTGTCCTTCGCAATGCTCTTCGGCAGGCTGGAGCTGTACCCCGTGCTGTTCCTCTTCGCACCTTCTTCTTGGATGCGTAAATAACCGTTACGACTTTTTAAGCAGCGCGAACTGGGCGAAGATCTTCTTGCGCAGCAGCAGGCAGACGACAAGCGCGGCGAGGGCGATGCCGTAGCGCAGCAGCAGGAAGCGGTAAAGCAGGCCGCTGCCAAGGGCGACGGCGAAGACGACGGCAGACAGCAGGGCGATCTGTTTTGTATTGTAGATCGGCTCCTTCGTGCATTTCTTCATCGCGAAAAAGTCGATGAGCGCCTGCAGCGCGAAACAGAACAGCGTCGTGTACCCGGCGGCGAGGTAGCCGAATCGGCCGATCAGCAGGTAGTTGAGCAGCAGGTTCAACCCGGCGGCGGTCAGACTGCCCGCCATGACGTAGACCGGCTTTTTGTAGAACTGGACGACGTTGCTGAACAGGGAGAAGATCACCTGGAAAAAGACGCCCCCGACCACGGGCGGGATGACGTAAATGGCCTCGTAATAATCGCCGGTCGCCATCAGGCGCACCGCCTCGGGCGCCAGCAAAATCAAAAGGAAGCAGGCGGCGGCAAAGACCGTCAGCAGCGGCGTAGTTACGCGGGAAACGGCAGCGTAATTGCGCCGCTTGCAGTTTTCATAGACGTAGGGCAGCAGCGACGCGTCGATCGCGTTCCAAACGACGAAGACCGCCGAGGAGATCGCATAGGCGACGCTGTAAAAGGCGGTTTGGGCGTCGCCGACCATGGCGGAGATCATCAGCTTATCCGAGCTGTTGAGCAGGTAGAGCGACAGATAGTGCGGAATGATCGGCAGGTTGAACAGAAAGGCGGTCTTCCAGTAGGCGGGGCAGACCCTGCCGTGGCTTTTGCGGGCGAGATAAACGTAAAAACAGAGGTAAAAGCCCAGCAGCGGCACTTCGGCGCCGAAGATGCGGGCGTAGAGCCGCTCGCCGGGCGGGCAGCAGGCCATGCAAACCGTCGAGACGACGGCCGGCAGCAGCGCCGCCGCGACGGCGAAGAGGGCGTTGTATTTATATTTGTATTCGAAGCGCTGCCGCGTCATCCAGAAGACGTAGGCGGGCTGGGTCAGAAAGACCGCGAACATCAGCCCGAGCAGCGCGGGCTCGAGGTCGAGAAAGCCGCGCAGCAGCGGATAGAGCACGAACAGCACCCCGCCGAAGGCCAGCGTGACGAAATTCGAGAGCGTCAGCATCGAAAACAGGAAGCGATCCCGATCGTCGGGGTGGTCGATCATGCCGTTGCTGAAGACGTTGGACGAAAGGCAAAACATCGCGACGATGCCGAGCACCTCGAGCCAGGTCAGAAAGACCGAGGTGCGGCCGTATTCCGCCGGGGTCAACAGCCGGGTGTAGAGCGGCGTCGTGAGATAGGCGATGCCCTTTGTCGTAAGGCTCGCGAAAAACAGCGCGATCGACGCCCGCGCCCCCAACGGGATCGCCCTGATTTTTTGCAGCAGCCGATTTTCGCGCACGTCCACACCACCCTCGCAACCTTGTCCCCTCCATTCTACCATGCCCCCCGCCGTTTGTCAACGCGCCCCGCCCGGGTGGCAGCCTTGGCGCGAATTTTCTAAAGAAATCCCGGCCGCCCGTTCCCGCAAAGGAATCGGCGATCGGAATTTTCGTTAAGGTTGGAGATTCCTGATTTTTCTCTTACAAATACAAAATCGAAAACATAGCGGCTGCGTACAGTGCGCACAAAGACAGAAGCACTTTGTCGTGCAAGAGTACACTAACCGGATCGCCGTCCGAATCCCCTTCGATGTCGAGACTGTATTTGAACAGGATAACAATGACCAGTGGAACGGTAAAAATCAGATAGGAACTGCGATACAGCAGCATCGTTTTTTCGTCGCGGCTCCAAAGCGCATAAAATGCGGTGGCAAGCGTTAGGCACATTCCCATATTCGCGTCCAAAAACCGGGCGGGATATGCTTGCAGCACTTTTCGTGTTTTGCCCGGGGTTTCTACTCCGGCTTTTTTGATTTCATTTCGTCTTTTGCCCAGCGCAAAGTAAAAGGAAAGGACGATCACGGTCAGGTAGAGCCAACTGGAAACATCAATTTCCGCGATGAACGCACCATATACAACGCGCAGGAAAAAGCCTGTCGCCAGAATGGAAATATCCAAAATCGGGACGTTTTTCAAGCCGAAACTATACCCGAGGTTCAGAACCAAATAAAGCGTCAGGACGGCTGCCGAGCGGACGGAAAAAACAGGCCGGCTGCACAGAGCCGCGGCACTTAGGAGGATTATCGCCAGAACCCCCGCGTTTCTGACGGATACCGTGCCGGCGGCGATCGGTCGTTTACATTTTGTCGGATGACAACGGTCCTTTTCCACGTCCTTGATGTCGTTGATAATATAGATTGCCGATGAAACGGCGCAGAAGGCCGCGAAGCCGAGGAATGCGGAGAGGAACTTGCGTGGATTAAACAGTTGGCCGCTGCAAGCCAACGCGGCAAAAACCAAAAGATTTTTAACGAAATGCGGGACGCGCATCAGCCTGATATATTCTTTCATCGCCGCACCCTCTCATGCCGGGTAGTATTGGACTGCGAATTGCAGCAACCGGAGCATCGCCGGAATGTTATACCAGGCAAGCGCCGCAGCGCCTAAAGCGGTGCAAGCCGGCGTAAACCAACGTGCGCGTAGGGCGTTTCCAATCCGTTCGAGTAATCCAAATAACAATACCGGAAGCGGCCAGCCGAAATAGAGAGAATACAGCAACAGTCCGTTCTCTTCGGCGCCGTAACCCATGATACAAAGGACAAAGAACGAAAAGCCAAGCCATATTGCCGAAATACGGTAGATTTTTTGTTTGTGATTGAGAACGGCGCTTAAAATTGCCAGGCTGAAAAGCACCAACCCGGCCACGCTGATTTTCGTGACGGGGTTCTGGAGCCACATGAGAATAGCGTTTTCTCCGTCATGACCGATTTGAGCGCCGGCGTTCGGCGCGACAAAACAACTGCACAAAAATGTACTGTACTGGGCAAATTTATCGAAAAACGAAAGAGCTTCTGTCGATTTGACGGAGGTAAACGCGAGGACACTTTTCGGACTGGAGAGCAAGTCCCATATCACGTCAAAACGGATCAAAATCAGCATAGCCAAAAAGAAAGCAGCGGTTTTAAGTATATCATACCACCAGCGCCGCGGCTCTCGTAATGGCGAGACCCCACTGGTTAACGGTGCAAGGGGAAGACCTGTTATCAACGTCCCGGCTGCCGCGCAGAACGCTAATCGGTTCGCTTTTCCTTTTTCAACATACAAATAAATCACCAGAACCAACCAGAACGTCGCGATGATATATTGCTCCATTACGCAGCTGAACAACAAGAAGGGAAAGCAAAAAAATGCCGCACAAAGAAAGCAGATGTGTTTTCCGGGGGACAAATGCATTGTCTTTGCCAAAAGCAGCACAGTTGCAAACAACAGGACAATTTGCGGGAGATTCACAAGCAAAGCAAAAAACGGAAGCGGCAAGAACAGAATTTTCGCGATAAAATAGGTGATTCCGACAAAGGGCGCCGCAAATACCGCAAACAAGGATTGTGCGAAATCGTTTGGGGAAGAAGTAATTGCCAAATAACACATTTTCCGCGTCAAATTAAAAGGATCGCAGGTGAAAAGAACGCCAAATTTAACAGAGCTATTTTCCTCGTTGGAAAAGTTTTCTCCGTAAAATGCGTAAGAACGCATAAAGGCAAATGTGATAAATGCAACGAGCACAAGAAACAGAACAGCGTAAACGGCAAGTTCGGCACGGGTAAGCTGAAACGCGGAGGTGCCACGGAATAATTCGCGCAGCCAACGCCAGAAGGCGGTTAATGCGAGGACGACGAAATATAGGCCGGCGCAGGCGAGTGCGATGCTCACAATCATACCAATATCAAGAGCTCCGGGCAAGTGGTTTTTCAGGCTTTGTAATCTGGAAGAGCTGTCCCATTTTGCGTAAAAAAAGGTTTGCCCCGCCCAGCAGATGCCGGCGGCGGTTAGAATATGAAATATTTTCCAGATACGCATCTCCCGGATCCATAACGAGTTTACGGATTTTACTTGGGTCGCAATTACGACAGATACGGCGACGGCGAGCAAAAATCCGATGATATATGACGCCGACATCCGCGCTTCCAACAGCAGAAAAGAAAATGCCGTGATCGGAAAATACCAGTTGCTTCGGAGATTTTGCATGCAGTCTTTCCGGTTTCGAACGGGAAGCGCGCGAACGACAAACTCATGTGCGAAAGTTATCATACGCATTTTGATGATCAACTCCTTGCTTTATCGCAATCGTTTTAGAAAGGTGTACTTTTTTGCCATCAAAAAACATGTGCTATTTTATCACATAACCTTGCGATTTGCAAGCGTTTTTTACAAATACATCGAAGAATCCGCGCGCAACAAAAAAGTACACATTTTTGTAACATTATTTTCCGGCGTCACAGTTTGTCTTTTCGTAAATTGCCGCGCGGTAGCGGAAGGTGGAGAGTGTCATGCCGCATGCTTTCGCCGCCGCGACGCCGCTCATTTCGTTTGTCTTCCATCGCCGATAAATCCCGATGAAATTTTCGGGCAGCGGGCGGGGCGGCCGCCCGAACCGCACGCCTCGTGCCTTTGCGGCCGCGATGCCTTCCGCCTGCCGTTTGCGGATATTTTCCCGCTCATTCTGCGCCACAAAGGACAGAATTTGCAGCACCAGATCGGCGATAAACGTGCCCATTAAGTCCTTGTTCAACCGGGTGTCGAGCAGCGGCATGTCCAGCACCGCGACGTCGACGCCCTTTTCTTTTGTCAGGATGCGCCACTGGTTCTGAATTTCTTCATAGTTTCGCCCCAGCCGGTCGATGCTGAGCACATAGAGCAAATCGCCCGCCTTCAATTTCTTGACCAGTTTTTGGTATTGCGGTCGATCGAAATCCTTGCCCGATTGCTTGTCCCTGAAGACGTTTTGCGGCGGAACCTCTTTTCCCTGCAGTGCCAAAATTTGCCGGTCCTCGTTCTGATCCGCGCTCGAGACGCGGATATAACCGTATACATTTTCCATTTTCCGTCCCTCCTGTTTTCATTTTTCAAAAGAAAATGTATGGGAATAGTATAAGCCACAAAAATCCCAAGCGCTCGTTGGCAACATATTTACTCCCTCGCCCGCCGCTTGACAAATTTCGGCGGGCGTTTTATAATTTGTAATCATATATCTAAAAGGAGTGCTCGGGCGGATGAGAAGCGAGACGAAGCGGCTTTTGGAGGACGTGCGGGACGGGCGGGTGTCGGTCGGGGACGCGATGGTTCGGCTCCAGGCGGCGCCCATCGCCGACCTCGGTTTCGCGCAGGTCGACCTGCACCGGCAGGTGCGGCAGGGCGCGCCCGAGGTCATTTACGGCGCGTCGAAAACGCCCGCGCAGATCGAGGGCATTCTCGACGCCCTGCAAAAAAACGGCCAGAATCGCGTGCTCATCACCCGCCTGTCGCCCGAGGCGGCGGCGGAATTGCAGCAGAAACGGGCGCTGACTTACGACCCTGACGCGCGCATCGCCACGCTCGGCGCCCCGCCGACGCCCGACGGAAACGGCAGCGTGCTTGTCTTGACGGGCGGCACGAGCGACATTCCCGTCGCGCAGGAGGCGGCGCTGACGGCCGAGATGCTCGGCAACGAGGTCGCCATCGCCCAGGGCAAGGACGGCAGCCTCGAGAACGGCCCCGAAGCGGTGCTGGAGGCCCTCGGCGAATCCGTCGATCTCGGGCGCACACACCTCGTCGACACATCAGGCCTGTCCTATGACAACCGGATCGCCCCACACGATCTCACGACCGTCCTGCAGGCCTCGGTCGTCGCCGATGACTCTTTGGCCGGACTCGTCAGCTACTTCCCCGTCGGGGGACTGACCGGCACCCTGCATGACCGCTTCCTCGATGAG
>CANQSG010000027.1 GCA_947626485.1 uncultured Clostridia bacterium
CAGCGGCGAGCCGGGCGCCGAGAGCGCTTCGCCGACGGCGTCAACCGGGAAATCCGGGCGGCTCGCCATGGCGCGGATCTTGCCGGTGCCGACCTCGAGGACGACGACCGCGCCGCGCTTCAATTTGTCGGCGGCGGTGTCGACGACGGCCTGCACGTCGGCGTCGAGCGTCGTCGCAAGGCCGCTGCCGTAAGCCGCAAGGTCGCCGGACAATTCCGGCTCGATGCCCGGGATCAGCTCGCCGCGCCCGTCGATCGCGTAGCGCACCGAGACGACCGCGTCGGTCGAGAGCAGCTCGTCATACGCCCCCTCGAGGCCGCTGACCCCTTTGCCCGCGCCGTCGAGGTAGCCGAGGATATGCCGCGCCGGGGAGGCGTTCGTTAAATGGCGCTGCACCTGCACGCAGACGACGCCCGCGCAGTCGATCTCCTCGGGCACCTCGACGAGCACGGGACGCCCCGCCCGCAGGCGGTCGAGCGCGTTTTCCAGCGCCTCGCCCGACAGCACGGTGCGCAGCGCGGTCACGGCGCGCGGCGTCGGCGGGACGGCGGCGAGGCAGACGGTCTCGGTGCCCGTCAGCTGCCGCAGGCGGCAGTCGAAGAGGTTTTTGCGCACCGGCGCGACCTCGAGCCGATAGGTATTTTGCTGCGATTGCGCCGGCGTGACCCCCGCGCCGGCGAGCGACGCGACCCGCAGCGCGCAGAAGAACAGCAGCAGCACGACGCCGAAAAAGCAGTACGCCGTCCGCCGCGCGAAGACCTGATTGAACGATTTTTCCTTTGCCGTAAAAAAGGCCCCCTTCGTAAGACATCCTGCTTTTAGGATGCCCGAAGGGGGTCGCGTTTAATCGGGTTTAACCCGCCCAGAGCCCCTGATTTTTCAGGCGGCGGATGGTGGCGTTGTGCTGATCGTAGGTCTCGTTATAATAGAATTCCATGTTTTTGTCGGTGACAAAATAGGTGTAGGGGAAATTTTCGGTCGGCCAGAGCGCCGCGCGGATCGAGGCAAGGCTCGGCGCGCAGAGAGGGCCGGGCGGCAGGCCTTCGTTCGTGTTGGTGTCGTACCGGCCGCCGCCGTGCTTGTATTCGGCGGTCGGCGAGGAGCCGAGGCGCTTGGGTTCGTCCCAGCTCAGGCGGTTATAGAAGACCGCCGCGACGTTCGCCATCTCCCCCGGACTGCCGCCAGCTTCGAGCTCGACGATCGACGCCATCGTCAAAATTTCGTGCATCGTATAGCCCATTTCCTTCGCCCGGGCGCGCATTTCGGGCGTCCAGTTGTCGTTCATGGTTTGCAGCATCCGCTGCACCGCCAGCTCGGCGCATTTTTCCTCGTCGTAGCTGTAAAAATCGTAGGTGTCGGGGAAAAGGTAGCCCTCGAGCCGGTAATAGACCTCGTTGACCGGGATCTCGCTGACAAAATCGAAATTGAAGGCAGTGTCCTGCACGGCCTTGCGGAAGGCCGACGCCGAGCAGACGCCCTTTTCTTCGAGCAGCGCCATCATGTCGTCGATCGTCGACATCTCCTTGATCGTGACGCGGACGGTCTCGGCCTTGGCGCCCTCTTCTTGCAGCATGCGGGCGAGCTCCTCGTAGCCGCTTTCGTTGTTGAAGGTGTAAACGCCGTATTTATAGGTGCCGTCGTAGCCCTTCAGCTTTGTGTAAAGGCGGAAGAGCCATTCGCTGCGGATGGCGTTGACGTCCTTAAGCTGCGCGGCGATCTGCTTCGTCGTCATGCCCTGCGTGATCTCCATGACGCACTCGTCGCCGCGGCCGGGGCCGATGCCGAGATAGTCTGAGCTGAAGACGATAAACACCGTCGCAAGGCCGATCGAAAGCGCGACGATGACGGCGATCCAGATGCCGGCGCCGAGGCAGCCCTTGCGCTTTTTGCGGCGGCGCGCCCGTTCGCGCTGCAATTCCCGCTCGTCGGGCTCCTCGGGCAGGTCGGCGGATTCGTCGACAACGAAATCCTCGCCGAGGATAAACCCGTCGGACAGACCCGGCTCGCCGCCCGTGGCGGGCAGGTCGGGCGCGGCGGCAGGCGATTCGTCGGGCGCCGGTTCGGGCTCGAAGGCCTCGGTGGGCAGGTCGACCTCGCGGGTCTCGAATTCCTTTTCTTCATCCATGTTGTTTCCTCCTGAATCCTCTCGATGGGCGCCGGAACCCGCGGGCGGGCGGCGGCATAGTATGGAATGAAAACGCATCGAAGGGGTGAATTGATCTGATGAACAGCAGAGGTTTGTGCGCAAGCTCGGGCGACGTCACCTGGGTCCTGTTGATCCTTATCGTCCTGTTGGGATGCTGCGGGAACAACCGTTGACCTGCCGTTCGGGGTCTGCCGCCGGTGCAGGCTCCGAACGTTTTTTTCGGCAGGTTCGGATCCACCGGTCGGTCACGATCACGTCGACGGCGCGGTCGAAATGCCCGTGATACATCCGTTTTTGGAGCTCGTCGCTGTAACAAAGCCCCGCCGACGCGCCGGTGAAGCGCGCCATAAAGCGGTCGTAATACCCCTTGCCGTAGCCGAGGCGGTAGCCGTTCCAGTCGAAGAGCATCGCCGGGACAAGCATCAGGCAGCCCGAAAAATCGGTGACGGCGGGGGCGGTTTCGGCGGGCTCGAGCACCGAAAAAACGCCGGGCGAGACCTCGTCGAAGGACGTGATGTAATGAAATTGCATTTGGCGCGTCGCGGTGATGCAGCGCGGGACGGCGACGCGCTTGCCGTCCGCCCAGGCGTTGGAGATGATGCGGCGGGTGTCGACCTCGATGGCGGTCGACATATAGACGAGCAGGGTCTCGCTCGGGGCGTACTGATACAGGCGGCGGACGTTTTCGGCGATGCGGCTGTCGCGCTGCGCCTTGTCGGCGGGGTCGAGCCCGGTGCGCCGCGCGCGGCAGGCCTGCCGCAGCTCCTGTTTATAGCTGCGCAAGTCTACCGGACGCATCGCATCGAAGCCTCCAGCCGTTTTGCCGTTTCCGCGCCGCAAAAACGCGCGACGAGGGCGAAGCCGAAGGGCAGCGCGGCGCCCGCGCCCCACGCCGTGATGTAGTTGCCGTCGACGCAGACGGGCTCGTCGCAGACCTGCGCGCCGGTCAGCTCCTGCTCGTACCCCGAAAAGCAGGTCGCGCGGCGGCCGGCAAGCAGCCCCTTGTGCCCCAGAATCGAGGGGGCGGCGCAGATCGCGCCGATCACGCGGTCGTGCGCAGCCGCCCAGTCGATAAACTGCTGCACCCGCTCGGACTGCTCGAGGTGCAGCGTGCCCGGCATGCCGCCCGGCAGGACGACGCCCGTCAGGCTCTCGTCGGGCAGGACCTCGCAATCGAGGACGTCGGCCGTCACGGCGATGCCGTGCGCGCCGGTCACGACCTTCGCGCCGACGCCGACCAGCGCGACGTCGAGCTCGGCGCGGCGCAGCACGTCGGCCGTCGCGAGCGCCTCGGTCTCCTCAAAGCCTTCGGCTAAAAACAGATAGATCATCGGTCATTTCTCCTTTTTTATAACACGGCCAGCACCCGGTCGAGCAGCTCCGCCGCGATGTCGTCGATCGGCCGCGCCTGCCCGTCGCGCGCGCAGGGCACGATCTGCCAGCCCCAGACCTGCGCGGCAAACCGCGCCGCCTGCCGGCAATGCTCGAGATACGCGAGGTCGCGCTCGTGAATGTCCCGCCGGTTCTCGTCCCCGCCGTACCGGTTCGCAAGCAGGCGCTGGGAGACGTCGGTCGGCATATCGAGGAAGAGCACGAGGTCGGGGCGCGGCACGCCCAGTTTGTTGTATTCGAAATCGGACAGCCAGTCGAGAAACGCGCCCCACGCCTCGCGCGGGAGCTTTGACGCCTGATGCACCGCGTTGGAGGTGACGTACCGCCCGGAAAGCACGGTACCGCCCGCGTTGTAGAAATCGCCCCAGCTGCGGCGGAAGGAGGCGTAGCGGTCGACGGCGTAAAAGGTGGCGGCGGCGTAGGCGTTGACGTCGTCCGGCTTGTCGCCGAAGGCGCCGGAGAGGTACATGCGCACAAGGGCGCTCGAATCGGAATCGTAATCCGGGAAGGAAACCGTCCGGCAGTCGACCCCGCGCGCCGGAAGCGCGGCGGCGAGGCGTTCTAACTGGGTCGATTTGCCCGAACCGTCGAGCCCTTCCAAAACGATCAGCTTGCCCATGTTATTCCGCCGCCTCGGTTCCGGCCTTCAGCGCGGCGTAACGGCGGCGCTGTTCGGCGGCTTTGCCGCAGGACATCTTCCCCTCCGGACAGGCGCCGGAAAGGCAGGCGGGACCGGCGGCGCGGAAGAGGTGGGGCGCCACGGCGCTGACGAGCGCGAGCATCTGGTCGGCGACGTCGCGAATCTCCCACTGGGCGCGCATACAGCAGCGGTGGCGGAAGAAATTGAGCAGGCTGCGGGCGTTCATCGTCAGCACCATTTTGGTCTCGCAGGCGTTCGGCAGGACGAAGCGGGCGTCCTCGATCGCCTTTTTCTCGGCGTTTTTCGCCGCCGTCTTCGCGTCCTGCCCCGCGGCGAGAAACGCCGCCTCGTGCCGCGCCCGCAGCAGCGAGGTCAGCCGTTCGTAATCCCGCTGATCGCGATCCATCGCCTCGCGGAAGATGCGCGCCGCTTCGTCGTCCGCCGCGATCTCGGGCGGCGTGACGTAAGAAAACTGCGCCTCGCGGACGTAGCGCTGGCTCTGCACCGAGAAGGACGCCATGCGGTGGCGGGTGATCTGGGCGAGCAGCGAGCGGGAGACGCCCTCGATGCCGAAGGTGAAGCTGACGTGCTCGATCGGGCTTTCGTGCCCGATCTCGGCGAGCATCTCGACAAAGCCCGCCGTCTTTTCGTCGGTCAGACCGTCGCGAATCTGCGAAATGGAAGCCGGCGAATAGCAGAGCTTCGCCGCCGCCGCAACGGCGCGTTCGGGGTCGGGCGTGTGGGACAACAGGGTAACAGATGCCATACAGGTCTCCTTCTTGCGACATACAGATTGCGCGGCGGGCGGATACGCCGCATTTCGTTCTCTATGTCATTATACCAAATGCTACAAGGGATAGCAATGAAAAAATTGATTTCAGTCGAAAAAGCAGAAAAAATAAAAAATTTTTGAAAACCTCTTTTGCGGCGCAAAAAATGTGTTATAATGGAAGAAAGTAAAGATCGGGGGAATGAAACATGGCAAACATGGATTTCAAACACACGCCCTTCGGTGAACTCGCCATCATCAGCATGCGCGGCTGTGAGGAGATTTCTTCGCAGGTCGACTATTATCTGATGCAGTGGCGCGGGATGCCGGAGGAGCACAGCTACGTCATTCAGGCCGACTGTCCGCGGTTCGGCACCGGCGAGGCGAAGGGCGTGCTGAAGCACACGGCGCGCGGGCTGGACGTTTACATCATCTGCGACTGCTTCAATTACGGCGTCACCTACAAAATGTACGGGCAGACCGTCCCGATGAGCCCCGACGATCATTTTCAGGATCTCAAGCGCGTGATCGCCGCGCTGGGCGGCAAGGCGCGCCGCATCACCGTCATCATGCCGATGCTCTACGAGGGGCGGCAGCACCGCCGCTCGACCCGCGAATCCATGGACTGCGCGCTGGCGCTGCAGGAGCTCGCGAACATGGGCGTCAAGAACATCCTCACCTTCGACGCGCACGATCCCCGCGTGCAGAACGCCATCCCGCTCGACGGGTTCGACAACGTGCAGGCGACCTACCAGATGATCAAGGCGCTGCTGCGCAACGTGCCGGACATTCAGCTCGACCGCGATCACGCCATGGTCGTCTCCCCCGACGAGGGCGGCATGGGGCGCTGCATCTATTATTCCTCCGTCCTCGGGCTGGAGCTCGGCATGTTCTACAAGCGCCGCAACTATTCGGTCGTCGTCGACGGGCGCAACCCCATCGAGGCGCATGAATTCCTCGGCAACGACGTCACCGGCAAGGATTTAATCCTGGTCGACGATATGATCTCCTCGGGCGATTCGATGCTCGATATCGCCGTCAAGCTGAAGGAAAAGGGCGCCCGCCGCATCTTTATTTTCTCGACCTTCGGCCTGTTTGTCGAGGGGTTGGACAAGTTCGACGATTACTACAAGCGCGGCCTGATCGACAAGGTCTTCACCACCAACCTGATCTACACGCCGCCCGAACTCAAAGAGCGCGCTTGGTACTGCAACGTCAGCATGTCGAAGTACATCGCCTACCTCATCGACACCCTCAACTACGACAATTCGATCAGCAGCCTGCTCGACCCCGTCGACCGCATCAAGAAAATCCTCGAAGCGTATCATAAATAAAGCGGATATGCGAGAACCCGAAGCCTGTTTTCGGCAGAAAACCGGTTCCGGGTTCTTTTTTTGCGCGGTGCGGAAAATTATTCGTTGGCTGCCTTTTCGCGCAGCAGGACGGGCTCGCCGCCGTCGACGGTGTCGGCCGTGATGACGATCTCGGTCACCGTCGGGTCGGAGGGGATGCGGAACATGGGCTCGCGCAGGAGCTGTTCAAGAATCGAGCGCAGGCCGCGGGCGCCGGTTTTGCGCTCGATGGTGCGGTCGGCGATGCGGGTCAGCGCCTCGGGTTCAAAGGTCAGCTTGACGCCGTCCATCTGAAACAGGGCTTCGTACTGGCGAATGACCGAATTTTTCGGCTCGGTCATGATGCGCACGAGGGTGTCGCGGTCGAGGGCGTCGAGCGTCGTGATGACCGGCAGGCGGCCGACCAGCTCGGGAATCATGCCGAACCGAACGAGGTCCTGATGCGTGATCTCCGCCTGCGCGACGGCACGGGCGCGTTCCGCCTCGGTCTTGACCTGGGCGCCGAAGCCCAGCGCGCTGCCCTCCAGCCGCCGCTCGACGATCTTTTCAAGCCCGTCGAAGGCGCCGGCGCAGATGAAGAGGATATGGGTGGTGTCGATCTGGATAAATTCCTGCTGGGGGTGCTTGCGGCCGCCCTGCGGCGGGACGTTGGAGACGGTGCCCTCCAAAATTTTGAGCAGCGCCTGCTGCACCCCTTCCCCGCTGACGTCGCGGGTGATCGAGGCGTTTTCCGACTTGCGGGCGATCTTGTCGATCTCGTCGACGTAGATGATGCCGCGCTCCGCCCGCTCGACGTCGTAATCCGCCGCCTGAATTAAGCGCAGCAGAATATTTTCGACGTCCTCGCCGACGTAACCGGCTTCGGTCAGCGTCGTCGCGTCGGTGATGGCGATGGGCACGTCTAAAATGCGGGCGAGGGTCTGGGCGAGCAGCGTCTTGCCGACGCCGGTCGGCCCGAGCAGCAGCACGTTGCTTTTGTTGAGCTCCACGTCGGCGGCGTCCTGCTTGAAAATGCGTTTATAATGGTTGTAGACCGCGACCGAAAGGGTGACCTTGGCGGCCTCCTGCCCGATGACGTAGGCGTCGAGCTGGGTCTTGATCTCCTGCGGCGTCGGCAGGACAAAGCTCTCGTCCGCCTGCTTTCCCTTTTTGCCGTGCTTCGGGGCTTCCTCGTCAAACAGCAGGGCGTTGCAGAAGCTGATGCAGCGGTCGCAGATATAGACGCCGGGGCCTTCGACCAGCCGCGTCACCTCGTCCTGCGTTTTGCCGCAGAAGGAACAGCGGATGGGCTTTTCGGAATCGTTGTTGGGCATGGAATCCTCCTTGTCAGCGCGAGGAAATGACCTTGTCGACCAGACCGTAATCCGCCGCTTCCTGCGCCGACATGAAGTTGTCGCGCTCGGTGTCGCGCCGGATCTCTTCGATCGGGCGGCCGGTCGCGTCGGACAGGATGCCGTTGATGGTTTCGCGGATCTTCTCGATGTGGTGCGCGTGGATCAGGATATCGGTCGCCTGCCCTTCGGCGGAACCGAGCGGCTGGTGGATCATGATCTCGCTGTTGGGCAGGGCAAAGCGCTTGCCCTTCGCGCCGGCGGCGAGCAGGAAGGCGCCCATGCTGGCTGCCATGCCGATGCAGATGGTGCTGACGTCGCACTTGATATACTGCATGGTGTCATAGATCGCCATGCCCGCCGAGACGGAACCGCCCGGGCTGTTGATATAAAAGCTGATGTCCTTTTCGGGGTCCTGCCCCTCGAGATAGAGCAGCTGGGCGATGATGAGACTTGCCGAGGCGTTGTCGACCTGATCGTAGAGCATAACGATCCGGTCGTTGAGCAGGCGGGAAAAGATGTCATAAGAGCGCTCCCCGCGGCTGGTTTGCTCGACGACGTAAGGGACTAAATTCGCATTCATAAAATAACCTCCATCTGCAAATCATTATGAACAGAACAGCCCGGAATTAAACGGTCACTGCTCCGTTTTTTCTTCGGATTTTTCGGCGGCTTTAGCCTTCGGCGCGGCTTTGGCCGTCGATTTTGCCGCCGGCTTCTTCGGCTTTTCGGCGGCGTCCTCCGCCTTGTCGGCTTCGGCCTTCTTGGCGGCGGGCTTCTTCGCGGGCGACTTCTTCGCCGCCGGCTTCTTCGCGGGCGCGGCGTCCGCCTCGGCGGGCTCGGACTTCTTCTCGACGTCGGTGACGACGGCGTTCTGCTTGACGAGGTCGATTGCCATGTTCACGACGATGTCGCGCGTCAGGTCGCTTTCGGGGATCGCCGCCTTGACCTTTTCGACGTCGGTCTGGAAGCTCGCCGCCAGCTTTTCATACTCGGCCTCGATCGCTTCGGCCGTCGGGGTCAGGGCTTCGAGCTTGGCGATCTGCTCGAGGACGAGGCGAACCTTGACCTGCTTTTCGGCCTGCGGGCGCAGGTCGCGTTTTAAATCGTCGAGCGTCGTGCTCGTGTAGGTCTGGTAAAGGTCGAGGTTGAGCCCCTGCGCCTGGAGGCGGTATTCAAAATCGCTGACGCTCTGCTCGACGCGGTTCGCGAACATCGCTTCGGGGATTTCGGCCTTCATACCGGCGACGAGCTGGTCGATGAGCTGGCTCTCGACGTCGTCGTCGCTCTCCTTGGTCTTGCGCTCGAGCGCCTTGGCTTTCAGGTCGTCGCGCAGGGCGTCGAGGGTGTCGAACTCGCTGACGTCCTTGGCGAATTCATCGTCGAGGGCGGGCAGCTCGCGGTGCTTGATCTCGTGCAATTTTACATGGAAAACGGCGGCCTTGCCGGCGAGGTCTTTCGCCTGATAATCCTCCGGGAAGGTGACGTTGACGTCGAATTCTTCGCCGATGGAATGGCCGACGATCTGATCTTCAAAGCCGGGGATAAACTGCCCCGAGCCGAGGGTCAGGGTGTAGGCTTCGCCCTTGCCGCCCTCGAACGGCGTGCCGTCGACGGTGCCTTCAAAGTCGATCACCGTCGTGTCCTCGAGCTGGGCGGGACGGTCTTCGACGGCGACCATGCGGGCGTTGCGGTCTGCCATGCGGTCGAGCTCCGCCTGCACTTCCTCGTCCGAAACGGCGGGGATGACGCGCTCGGCCTTCAGGCCTTTATATTCGCCGACCTCGACCTCGGGCGTGACGGTCAGGGTGACCTTGAAATCGACGCCGTCGTTGCGATCGATCGAGACGAGGTCGAAGTCGATGTGATCGTTGACGATCTCGAGCCCCGCTTCTTCGGCGGCGGCGTCGATGGCGTCGGAATACAGCAGATTCAGCGCGTCTTCAAAGAAGACCGACTCGCCGTAATACCGCTCGATGATGCGCTGCGGCGCCTTGCCCTTGCGGAAACCGGGCACGTTCATTTTCTTGACGTTCTTGCGGTAGACCTGCTGGATCGCGTCCTGAAACGACGCGCCGTCGATCGTGATCTCCAGCTCGTACCGGTTGGTATCCACTTTCTTGGATGCTTTCAAACTCATTTTCTTTTTCCCTCCGTGCAATCTCGGTTCTTTTCCGGTGGAAAAGAGACCGTATCTCAATGTAATACTATAACACAGCCCGCCTCAGATTTCCAGTCTTTTTTCGTTTTTCGGCACATTTACGTTTTTTGCGGGGGTTTTCACGCGAACGGGCGTAAAATCCACACAATCGCAGGAGACCAGATGGAGCCGGACGCCCCGGATCTCCTGCTGCGGCGGGTGCAGACCGGCGCCGTGGACGTGACCGTGATAGAGGTCGGTGACGCCGAAGTTTGTCAATACCTCAAAAAGCGGCTCGCAGACCGTATCGCCCGCGGGCGGATAATGCAGAAAGACGGCGGGCGGCAGTCCGAGCGCGTTTGCCTCCTGTAACGAGGCGGCGAGGCGGCCGGCTTCCCGGGCGATGATCTTGCGGTCGGCCTCCCCCGTCGCGTCGGGCGCCCAACCCCGCGTGCCGCAGACGGCGAATCCGGCGGCGGCATAGGCGTTGTTGTGGACGATGCGAATGCTCGTCAGGTCGTGTTGTGCGAGAAAGGTTTCCATTTTTTTCCGGGACGACCACCAGAGGTCGTGGTTGCCTTTTAAAATAAATTTCTGCCCCGGCAGGGCGTGCAGAAAGCGGAGATCCTCGAGAGTGTCCTCGAGCTTGAGCGCCCAGGAGAGGTCGCCGGGCAGCACGACGGCGTCGTCGACCGTGACGAGCCGCGTCCAGTTGCGCAAAATACGGGTTTCGTAATCCGCCCAGCCCCGGAAAATGTGCATCGGTTTGTCCGCACCGAAGGAGAGGTGCAGATCCGACAGGGCATATAACGCCATGGCCGCCTCCGTTTCCAGAAAAATCCAGCGTATTTCCGCGCGCACGCGGGCAAACTAAACTGCGGACCCCGAACGGGTCGCGAAAGGAAGGATTTATTATGTCTTGTAACGACAAAACCTGCAAACCCATCGCCGGCATCAAGTGCGAAGTGGACACCTGCGTGTACCACAAGGGCGACGACTGCTGCGAGGCCGGCTGCATTCAGGTCGGCTGCAACGGCTGCGCCTGTCAGCCGTCCGACACCGCCTGCGCGACGTTCCGCGCCAAAGACGCGACGCTGTAACCCGAAGGGGCGGCGCGTCCGCAGACAACAGGGCACCTCGTGCGATCCCGCGCGGCGTGCCTTGTTTTTTTATCCGAAAAAAACTTCGGAATTTGTGCCGTAAAAAATTTCGTCGTGAAAGCTCAGGCGTTTCAGAATTTCCTCGAAGGGCTCCCAGCCGTAGAGGTCGAGCTCGTAGGAATGTCCCCAGATGTAAAGCAGGCGGGGCGCGTCGTCCGGCGCGGCGAGGAAGTCCTCGACGAGCGCCGAAAGGCCGGGCTCGGTGTGGCGCACCGTGGGGTGAAAGCGCAGCAGGTCGGTCTGCGGCGTGAAGGCGTGGTTGGCGCGAACGGTGCGGGCGTACCGCACACCGGTGCGGCGGCGCAGGATCTCGACGACGCGGTCGTCGTGGTTCGGATCGCCGCAGGGGTACGCCATGCCGACGACCGGGCTGCCGCAGAGGGCGGACAGTGTGATGCGATCCTGCTCGACCTGCCGGACGATCTCATCGCCGGAAAGGTCGGTCAGGCGCGGGTGGGTCAGGGTGTGCGCGGCGACCTCCTGCCCGCGGTAAAGCGCGGCGACCGCGTCGGGCGCGACCTTGTTGTGGGCGATTTTCACGCCGTCGAGCATCAGCTCCCCGGGCTTGCCGAGCAGCTGAGAATTGAGGTTAAAGGTGCCCTTCAAGCCGTAGCGGCGAAAAAGTTCGAGCAGGCGAACGTCCTGCTCGACGCCGTCGTCATAACTGAACGTAATCGCTTTTTTCTTGCCGTTCCACATAACATTGACGCCTTATTCAGACAGGCCGAGGCTTTGCAGCACCGCCGCGCGCAGCTGCGTTTTTTCACAGCAGCCCGAAAAGCAGGGCTTGCGCTGCCGCAGGTCGGAAAGCGGGGCGGGAATCGGCGTCCCGGTGCGCTCGGACAGGCGGTCGAGGGCGTCGAAGGGGTCGGCGGGCGCGATCTCCCCCAGCGCTTCGAGGACGCTCGCGGGGAATTTATAGGGGCTGGCGGTCGAGACGATGACGGCCGGCGTCGCGTCGCCCGTGCGGGCGCGGTACGCCCCGTAGACCGCGGCGGCGACGGCGGTGTGGGTATCGCAAAGATAACCTGTTTTTTCATACACGCCGCGAATTGCGGCGGCGGTGGCGGCGTCGTCACAGCTGCCGGCGGCAAAGAGCGCTGCGAGCTTGTCCTTTACCGCATCGTCGACCGTAAAGCGGCCGGTCGCGGCGAGCTGCGCCTGCCAGTCGGCGACCTTGCGGTCGTTCTCGCCGCAGAGGGCGAAGAGCAGGCGTTCGAGGTTGCTCGAAACGAGAATGTCCATCGAGGGCGAGGTCGTCGTGTAAAAGGGGCGGTTGCGGTCGTAGACGCCGGTTTGCAGGAAATCGGTCAGCACGTTGTTGGCGTTGGACGCGCAGATGAGCTTCGAAATCGGCACGCCCATGCGCTTGGCATAATAGGCGGCGAGGATGTTGCCGAAGTTGCCGGTCGGCACGACGACGTGGAAGCCGTTTTGCAGGTCTGCTCCGCGCGTCACGAGGTCGCAGTAGGCCGAGACGTAATAGACGATCTGCGGCACGAGCCGTCCCCAGTTGATCGAGTTCGCGCTCGAAAACTGCATTCCGTTCGCCCGCAGCAGCGCCGTGAGCTGTGGATCGGTGAACATCTGCTTGACGCTCGTCTGGGCGTCGTCAAAATTGCCGGCGATGGCGCAGACGTGGACGTTGCCGCCGCGCTGGGTGTCCATTTGCAGCTTCTGCATCCGGCTGACGCCCTCGCTGGGGTAAAAGACGATGATCTCGGTGTTTTCGACGTCGCAGAAGCCCTCGAGGGCGGCCTTGCCGGTGTCCCCCGACGTCGCGACGAGGATGACGGTCTTGCAGCCGTCGCCCGTCTTTTCGACCGCGGCGGTCAGCAGGCGGGGCAGCAGCTGCAACGCGAGATCCTTAAACGCGCAGGTCGGCCCGTGCCAGAGCTCGAGCATGTCGACGCCGTCCGCCAGCGGGTGCAGCGGGGCGGGCTTGTCCGCGTCGAACCTGCCGAGATAGGCGCCGCGCACGCAAGAGACGATCTGCGCCGGGGAAAAGTCGGTCAGGTACAGCCCGAGCACTTCCGCCGCGCGGCCGACGTAATCGAGCGAGCAGAGGCGTTTCAGGTCGTCCGGGAAAAGCGCCGGGATATGGTCGGGCACAAAGAGGCCGCCGTCCGCCGAAATGCCCTGCGCGATGGCGCGCGCCGCCGGGACGCGCACCGCGCGGTCTCTCGTACTGGTGTATTCCATGTGAAAATTCCTCCAACAAACGATGTTTCCAAACAAGTATTATAAATCACCGCGCGGCATTTGTCAAAACCAACTTGAAAAATCGGGCGGCATTTTCATAAAAAAATCCGTGCAGCACGGATTCCGGGATGCCGCGGGCGGCGAGATAGGCAAAAAGCGCCGGAATTTGCGCGACGCCGGAAAGCGAAGGCGACATCTGCGCGCCGTCGAAATCGCTGCCGCAGGCGACAAAATCGGAAAGCCCGAGGCGGCAGATATGCGCCAGCTGCTCGTAAATCGCCGGGAAGACCTCGCGCGCAGCGAAAAAGCCGGGGTAAAAGCAGAGGCCGAGCAGTCCCCCGCGCGCGGCGAGCGCGGCGAACTGCCGGTCGTCGAGGTTGCGCGGGTGGCGGGCGTAAGCTTGCAAACAGGCGTGGGTCACAACGGGCCATTTCGCGCAGGCGAGGGCGTCCCAAAAGCTCTCGGCGTTGAGGTGGGCGAGGTCGGTCGCCATGCCGCAGCGGTTGAGCCGCGCGATGACCCGTGCGCCGAAGGGGGTCAGCCCGCCGGTCTGGTGACAGCCCGAGGCGATCTCGTTGCGGCCGTTCCAGGTCAGCGTCAGGCTGCGCACGCCGTCGGCACAGAGTGCGTCGATCCGCGACAGGCGACCTTCGAGCAGGGCGCCGCCCTCGACGGCGAGCAGTCCGGCGCGCGGGGCGGTCAAATCGCCCGGCGTGCGGGCAAAATCCCCGCCGTATTTCGCGCGGAAGTCGGCGAGCACACGTTGATAATAATTCCACGGGTCGGCCTCGTCCTCCGGGATCCAGACGGCGAAAACCTGCGTCCAGCGGGCAAGCGCTTCGCCCGCGCGGGGCGAAACGGCGGCGTCGGGCGCGTCGAAAACGCGACGCTCCCGAAAGCAGGCGGTCGGGGTGTCACAATGCAGGTCGAAATAAGAAAGCGAAGTCAAGCCGTCATCCCATCCGGCAACGCGTTTTTCGCGGGTCAATACCGCGCGCCGTCCTCGTCGGGCTGAAACGCGTTTGCAAAATATTCGAGGCGAAAGACCGTGCCGTGCTCCCCGGGCGACGCCGTCACGGCGGCGACGTCGAAGCGGGGCTGCAGGCGGCTGTGGCTTTGCAGCAGATAGCGCTGCGCGGTCTCGAAAATGCGCTGCCGCTTGCGGGCGTCGACCGCCTCCTGCGGCAGATAGCGCGCGCCGGCAGACCGGGCTTTGACCTCGACAAAGACAATATATGTTTCGTTTTCCGCGATGATGTCAATTTCCCCGCCGCGGCTGTGATAGTTGCGGGCGGCGATGAGATACCCCCGCCCGCGCAGATAGTCGGCGACCATCTGCTCGCACCGCAGGCCGAATTCCCGCGCGTTCATCGGATCCGGGTCAAAAAGGACGGCCGGTGCAATTCACAGGGGCCGTACCGGCGGATGGCTTCGATGTGCGCCGCCGTGCCGTAGCCCTTGTGGCGGGCGAAGCCGTACTGCGGATAGGCGCGGTCGTATTCGAGCAGCAAGCGATCCCGGCTGACCTTGGCGAGCACCGACGCCGCCGCGATCGACATCGACCGCCCATCGCCCTTCACGACAGCGAGACCCGGCACCGGCAGCCCGGCGGGCAGGCGGTTGCCGTCGACGAGGGCAAAATCCGCCGCCTGCGGCAGGGCGCGAACGGCGCGCTCCATCGCCAGCATCGCGGCGTTTAAGATGTTCAGGGATTCGATCTCCTCGACCGACGCGAAGGCGACCGCATAGGCGACCGCGACCGCGCGGATGACGTCGAACAGGGCGTCCCGCTTTTTCTCGGTGAGCTTTTTCGAATCGTCGAGCCCGGGAATTTCGGCGCCGGGCGGCAGAATCACGGCGGCGGCGCAGACCGGCCCGGCGAGGGGACCCCGCCCGGCTTCATCGACGCCGCAGATGCTGCGGAATCCGGCGTTTTGCTGCGCGGTTTCAAAGGCGTAATCCGGCATAAATCTCACGGCCTTTCGAGTGTGATCGCGCCGAGCTTGCCGTCCCGGTATTCCGAGAGCAGCATATTCGCGGCGCGCTCGGTGTCGACCTCCCCGCCCCGCACGACCATGCCGCGGCGGCGGCCGATTTCACAGAGCAGGGCGTCGGGCGCGGCGGGTTCGACGCCGTAACGGGCGGTCAGCAGCGGCATATAATGCGCCGAGAGGGTCTCGAGCAGGCAGAGCGCCAGCCATTCGACGTCGACGACGCGGTCGGTCACGGCGCCGGTAAAGGCGAGGTGCTGCCCGACGACGGCGTCCTCGAATTTCGGCCAAAGCACGCCGGGCGTGTCGAGCAGCTCGAGCGTCGCGTCGACCCGGAACCATTGATTGCCGCGGGTGACGCCGGGACGGTCTTCGACCTTCGCCCGCGCCCCGCCGCACACCCGGTTGATAAAGGAGGATTTGCCGACGTTGGGGATGCCGACGACGAGCAGCCGCAGCGGCTTGCCGACCATGCCCTTCGCGCGGCAGGCCGCCAGCCGGTCGGCGAGCAGGGCGGAAATTTCGCCGCGCCATTCGCGCAGGCCTTTGCCGCTGCGGCAATCGACCGGCAGGGCGCGCAGGTCCTGCGCTTGATAGGCGCGCAGCCATTGCGAAGTGACGGCGGGGTCGGCCATATCGCATTTATTGAGCAGCAAAATGCGCGGCTTGTTTGCCAACATACCCGCCAGCTCCGGGTTGCGGCTGCTGACGGGTATGCGTGCGTCGGCCAGCTCGACCGCCGCGTCGACCAGCGCGAGGCTCTTTTCGATCTGCCGGCGGGTCTTTGCCATGTGCCCCGGGAACCATTGGACGGTCTGCGGTTCGGTCATTTCAGACCTCCCATCCGCGAGAGCGGGAACAGGCGGAAGACGGCGCGGCCGAGGACGTATCGCTCGTCGATCATGCCGTTGTCGCCGATGTCGCTCGAGCGGCTGTCCATCGAATCGTTCCGGTTGTCCCCC
>CANQSG010000028.1 GCA_947626485.1 uncultured Clostridia bacterium
AGCTGCTGCGGCTGCGCGGGGGACGAGCCGGGGCGCTGCTTTTGCTGCCCGTCGCGCCCGCAGAAGCGCCTGCCGAGCCGACGCCGACGCTCGCGGAGTACCTGCGCGACCCGCTCTCCGAGGTCTATTTATACGCCGCGCCGTAGGACGCGCAGAGCGCCTCGGCGCACCGCAGACCGTCGACGGCGGCGGACAGAATGCCGCCCGCGTAGCCCGCGCCCTCCCCCGCCGGAAAGAGCCCGAAGCAGCCCGCGGCGGTATACCGCTCGTCCCGCGGGATGCGGAAGGGGGCGGAGGAGCGGGTCTCGGGGGCGGACAGCACCGCGTCGGGCGCGCAAAAGCCGGGCAGACGGCGGTCGAGCAGGGGCAGCGCGGCGCGCAACGAAGCCGTCACGAGTGCGGGCAGCACCGCGTCGAGCGCGGCGGGGACGGCGGCGGGGCGCACCGTCGGGCGCACCCTGCCGAACGCGGTCGACGCGCGACCCTGCAAAAAATCCGCGACGCGCTGGGCGGGAATGCCCTGCCCCGCCGTCGCCGCAAAGGCGGCGCGCTCGATCTGCCGCTGCCATTCCATCCCGGAAAGCGGGTCGTCGGACGGAAAATCTTCCGGCGAGACGCCGACGAGCAGGGCGCTATTAGCATTTGCGCCGTCGCGGGCGGCGTAGCTCATGCCGTTGGTGACAAAGCCGCCCGGCTCGCTCGCGCCGTTGACGACGACGCCGCCGGGGCACATGCAAAAGGTATAGACCCCGCGACCGTCGGGCAGGTGCAGCGCGAGGCGGTAATCAGCGGCGCCGAGCGCCGGGTGGCCGGCAAAAGCGCCGTATCGCGCGCGGTCGATGTCCGCCTGCAAATGCTCGATACGCACCCCGAGCGAAAAGGGTTTTGCGCAGAATTCGACGCCACGCAGAAGTAGCCGCCGGACGGTGTCCCGCGCCGAATGGCCGATCGCAAGCAGCAGGCGGTCGCAGTCGAGCGTCTCGCTCCCCGCGGGCGTCGCGATCTCGACGCCGACAAGCCGCCCCTGCCGGACAAAAATATCCTGCAAGCGGTGGGAAAAGCGGATTTCCCCGCCGAGCCGGACGACCTCTTCCCGGATGCTGCGCACGACGCCGCGCAGAATGTCGGTGCCGATGTGGGGGTTGGCCTCGTACAGGACGCGTTCCCCGGCGCCGAAGCGGGCGAAGGTCTCGAGTACGACGCGGCAGCGGGGGTCGCGGATGCCGGAATGCAGCTTGCCGTCCGAAAAGGTGCCGGCGCCGCCCTCGCCGAACTGGACGTTGGACTCCGCGTCGAGCGCGCCGGCGGAAAAGAAGCGTTCGACGTCGCGCACCCGCTCCTCGACGGGTCGCCCGCGTTCGAGCACGAGGGGGTGCAGACCCGCCCGGGCGAGGGCGAGCGCGGCGAACATTCCGGCGGGGCCGAAGCCGACGACGACGGGTCGGGTCGCCGCCGCAGCGGTCGGCCAAACGTAGGGCTGCGAAACATAGGGCGCGACGTCCCGGCGGGTTTGGCACAGGCGTTCTTCGGCGTCGGGCGAGAGGGTCAGCAGCAGCGTGCAGCAAAACCGCACCCGGTCGCGGCGTCGCGCGTCGACCGATTTGCGCCAAAGCCGCGCGTCGGCGATCTCGGCGGGGTCGCAGCAAAGCGCCCGCGCCGCCAAAGCCGCGGGGCGGGAAAAGTCGGTGTCGAGGGGCAGGTAAAGGTCGCGCAGCAGAATCATGCCGATCCCCTCCGCAAGAAGTCGCCGATCGCGTCGGCGGCGCAAAGGGCGCTCGACCACGCCCATTGTAGGTTAAAACCGCCGCAGTCGCCGTCGATGTCGATCAGCTCCCCGGCGAAATACAGCCCGGGAATCAGGCGCGACGCCATCGTCTCGGGGAAAAGGTCGCGGGTGTCGAGCCCGCCGGTCGAGACCTGCGCCTGCGAAAATTCCCGCACGCCCTTCGTCTGCAAAGAAAAATTCTGCGCGAGCCGGGCGAGCGCCGCGCAGTCCTCCCGCGTCAGCCGGGCGGCGGGGGCGCCGAGCGGAAAACCGCAGGCTTTGAGCAGCGCCTGTCCGACCCGCTTTTGCAGCAGGCCGGTGAAATATTCGAGCAGCGGCCGCCGTCCGAGGTTTTGCGCGCGCCGGAACAGCCGGTCGCGCAGGGCGTCGGCGGTGCAGTCCGGGAAGAAATTCAGCCGGACTTCACAGGGGCGCGGGCGGGTCGAAACGATGCGGGAGAGCTGCAGCACCGGCGGGCCGGAGAGGCCGTAGTCGCAAAAAAGCACCTCGCCCGTTTCGGTGCGCAGGCGCTTCCCGTCGGCGAAAACGGAGACGGCGGCGTCGACCTTCACGCCTTTAAGCGCGCGGATGGGTTCGGTCTCGGTGCGCAGCTGGACGATGGCGGGGTACGCGGGACGGGTGCGGTGGCCGAGCCGTTCGGCGAGCCGCAAACCGCTTGCGTCACAGCCGAGCCGTTCGCCCCCGGCGTAAAGCCCCGTCGCGAGCAGGACGGCGCGGGCGGAAAAGCGGTCGGACGCCGTGACGGTAAAGCCGTCGCCGCCGCGTTCGAGCGCCGTGACCTTCTGCCCGCAAAACAGCGTCACACCGCACTCCTCGGCGCGAAACCGCAGCGCGTCGACGACGGAGGAGGCTTGATAGGAATTCGGATAGCCCCGCCCGTCGGGCAAATACGTAAATTCGACGCCGAGGTCGGCAAACCACGCCGCCGTCGTCTCGCGGTCGTAGGCGCTCAGCGCCGGCAGGGCGAAGGCGGGGTCGGCGCCGTGGTATCGGTCGAGGGACAGGTCGCGGTTCGTGATGTTGCAGCGGCCGTTGCCGGTCAGGCTCAGTTTCCTGCCGACCCGGTCGAGCCCTTCGAGCAGGGCAACGCGCGCGTCAGGCAAACGTTGTTTGACGCGGACGGCGGCGCAAAGGCCGGCGGCGCCGCCGCCGATGACGACAAGGTCGAATTCGTGCTCCATACCGGCAAATTCACCGCGCTTTCCGAGATTTTTTGCCCGCGCCCTTCGGCTGCTTTCCGGCGTCGGGCTGCCGCCGCAGATAGGCGGTGTCGAAGGTGATGATGCAGGAATAAACGGGGTCGATGCGGCGGGCGAGGTCATTCACCTGCGCGCGCAGCTGCGCATGGGACAGCGCCAGCCCGTCGGGCACGACGACGTCGAAAATCAGGTTGGTGCTGCGGTCGCTTTTCGGGGTCATGCGAAAATCGTGCAGCGTCAGATCGGGGTGCAGGGTGCGCAGCAGCGCGGCGAGCGCCGCTTCGGTGCGGTTGCGCACCGCGTCGTCGGTCACGATGGGGTCGACGTGCAGCACCAGCGCGAGGTCGAGCCGCTCCTGCACGAGCTTTTCGCAGCGGTCGACCTGCTCGTGGCAGGCGACGATGTTCGCCGTTTCGGGCACCTCGACGTGCGCCGAGGCGAAGCACCGCCCGGGGCCGTAATTGTGGACGATCAGGTCGTGCACCCCGCAAAAGGCGCTGAATTGCAGAATTTCGCGCTCGATGGCGTCGACCAGCGCGGGGTCGGGCGGCGCGCCGAGCAGCGGGTCGAGGGTCGTCCGCGCGGTTTTCAGCCCGGAGGCCAGAATAAAGAGCGAGACCGCCAGTCCGAGCCAGGCGTCGAGGTTCCAACCGAAGGCGAAAAACAGCAGGCAGGCGACCAGCACCGCGGCGGTCGTCAGCGCGTCGGCGCGGCTGTCGCGCGCAGAGGCGAGCAGCGCCGGCGAATCGATGCGGCGGCCGAGCGTGCGGTAGAAAAAGAACATCCAGCCCTTACAGCCGACCGAGGCGAGCAGCACGAGCAGCGTCACCCACGAAAAGGTCGGCGCCGTCGGGTGCAGCAATTTGACGACCGAGGTTTGCAGCAGGCCGGCGCCCATGAGCAGCGTCATCGCCGCGACGGCGAAGGCCGACATGTATTCGAGCCGCCCGTGCCCGAAGGGGTGGGCGGGGTCGGCGGGGCGAGCCGCCAGCCGGAAACCGAGCAGCGTCACGACCGACGCGCCCATATCCGAAAGCTGATTGCAGGCGTCCGCCACGACCGACAGGCTGTGACGCCGCCGAGCAGCCCGTAGGCGCGGCGCACGGCTTTGTCCGACGTCTGCTCCGCCCGCTTGACAAAGCGGCGCAGCAGGAACGCCGTCATGCGCGTTTTGACCCCTTCGCGCCCTTTGCGCCGAAGCCGGAGGCGTTGGAAAGCAGGTTGGTCTCGATGGCGAAAAGGGTGGTCTCGCGCACCCGCTGGCGGCGGAAGGCGAGGTCGGCGAGGCGGTCGATGAGGGCGGGGTAAGAAAGGCCGCTCGCCTCCCAGAGGTAAAACGCCAGCGAGCCGGGGATCGTGTTGATCTCGTTGACGTAAACGCGGTTTTCCCGCGTGTCGAGCAGGAAGTCGATGCGCGCGACGCCGCTCGCCCCGATGGCGCGGAAGACCGCACAGGCGAGGGCGCGGATCTCCTCGGACGTCTGTTTGGGCAGGTCGGCGGGGATTTTGCGGTCGAGCGACGCCATGCCCTTGCTGCCCTGCCCGGCCTTGCCGGACTTGCCGCCGCCGAGGTATTTGTTTTCGTAAGAAAGGATTTCGTCGGCGTTGAGCGGCTCCTCGCAGACCGACGCTTCGCAGCCGTCGGCGTCGCCCAGCACGGCGCAGTTGATCTCGCGCAGCGCGGAAACGGCGGGCTCGGCGAGGATGCGATCCGAAAAGCTGAAGGCGAGCGAAGCGGCGTCGTCGAGCGCCTGCGGGTCGCTGACCTTCGTGATGCCGACGCTCGAGCCGAGGTTGACCGGCTTGACGACCATGGGGAAGCCGACCTCGTCGGCGAGGCGCTTCTGCGCGGCTTCGCGGTCGGCGAAATAGGCGCGGGCGCGCAGCGTGACGCAGGGCAGCACCGGCAGCCCCGCCTGCTGCATCACGGCCTTGAAAACGGCTTTGTCCATCCCGACGGCCGAGGCGGCGACGTCGCAGCCGATGTAGGGCAGGCCGAGAAATTCAAGATACCCTTGCAGGGTGCCGTCCTCGCAGTTGGTGCCGTGGACGATGGGAAAGGCGAGGTCGATCGGCGTTTCCTCGTCCTTCGAAAAGCGGCCGCGCGAAGCGACGCGCAAAAACGTCCGGTCGCCCCGCCGCACGAGCGACGCCGGGCGGGTCTGCCGCAAAAGCGCGGGCAGGTCGCGGTAATTTTCGATGTCGAACAAAACGTCGCCCGTCACGAGCTCGCCCGATTTTTTGATATAGATCGGCAGAACGCGATAGGCGTCGCGGTTGATCTGTCCCATGGCCTGCACGGCCGAGATGACCGAGACTTCATGCTCGACCGAGCGGCCGCCGAAAAAGACGGCAAGATTGGTTTGCAAGCGAATCCCTCATTTCCGAAAAATCGGGCGGTGCGCCCGGGTTTCAGCCCGCGTAATTGTCGGGCAGGTCGTTTTCAAACAGCACGGCGGTGTCGGCGTCGGCGACCGTTTGCAGCCAGGCGAGCGCGTCGGCGAAGCGGTCGACGATGTGCAGCGAGGCGGCGGGGAAATCGGTCGTCGCGATCGCGTCGGCGAGCGGCACGGCGCGGTGCCTGCCGACGAGGACGATCTCGTCGCAGACCCCGGCGGCGGCGAGGCCGAGCTGATAATTTGCCTCATATTCCTGCGCGCCGAGCTCGACGAGCCCCGGCGTGACGAGGATCTTGCGCTTGCCCGCAAACGCGCCGAGCACCCGCACGGCCTCGAGGCAGCCCTCGGGGTTGGCGTTATAGGCGTCGTCGATCAGCGTCGAGCCGGAAAGGAAGCGTTTAAGCTCGAGCCGGTGGGGCGTCGGCGTCAGCTGGGAAATCGCGTATTGCAGGTCGGTTATCGGGACGCCGAGCGCATACGCGACGGCGGCGGCGCCGGTGATGTTCAGCACGTTGTGCATGCCGAGCAGGCGGGTCTGCACCGCGACCGTCTCGTCGCCGAGCACGAGGTCGAAGGCCGCGCCCTGCGCGCTGTATCGGATATTCTGCGCGTGACTTTCGAGCTGCGCATCGGTGCCGTAGAGTCGGAAGCCGTCCCCCGTCGCGCGCGAGCGGATCTCGGCGTTGTCGCCGTTGCAGAAGACGCTGCCGCCCCGCGCGCGGCACCAGTCGGCGAGCTCGAATTTCGTTTCGGCGACGCGCGAAAGCGTGCCGAAGGTCTCGAGGTGCTGGGGGCCGACCGCGGTGATGACGCCGAAAAACGGGTCGACGATCTCGCAGATCTCGCGGATGTCGCCCGGCTTCTTCGCCCCCATTTCACACAGGAAAATTTGGGTCTGAGGGCGCAGGCGCTCCCGCACCGTGCGGACGACGCCCATCGGCGTGTTGTAGCTTTCGGGCGTCGCGACGACGTTGAAGCGCTCCTGCAACAGTCGCGCGAGGATGAATTTCGTGCCGGTCTTGCCGTAGCTGCCGGTGATGCCGACGACCCGCAGCCCCGGGCTTTCCCGCAGGATGCGGCGGGCGTCGTTGCGGTAATGCCGCGCCACGGCGCGCTCGAACGGCAGGGTCAGCGCCCAGGCGGCAAGCAGCGGCAGCGGCGTCGCAAAGCTGCACAACAGCAGCGGGATCGAAAGCTGCCAACAGAACAGCGTGCCGACGCAAAGGGCGGCGAGCAGCAGCGCCGCGGCGGCATAAAGCCGCTTGACGCGGGCGGTAAAGACGAGCTTTTTGATCGACCGGCGCTGGAGCTTTCGGGCGCGCACCACCCGCACCGCCAGCAGGAAAGCAGCGGCGAGCGGGGCGACGAAGGGGGCGGCGGGCAGCAGGAAGGCGCAGAGCGCAGCCAGCCCGGCGTGCCACAGGAAAGAAACGACGCACAGCGGCGAAAAGGCCTTGCGCAGCCAGCCGAAATAGCGGCGCGGATAATAGGAATTCTGTTGTAGCATTTGCAGCTGCCGCGTCAGGGCGAAGCAGGCGCTGACCGCGCAGAGCAGCGCCGTCAAAAACAGGGTGAGCTCCATAAAAACCTCCGAAATGTCGCGGGCGCGACGGGGAAAAATTACGGCAGAAAGCTGTTTAAAATCGCGGCGGTCTCATAAGGGCGCTCGGCGAAGGCGAAATGCCCGGCGCCGCGCAGGACGCAGAGCCCCGCGTCGGGGATGCCCTGCTCGATGACCTTCGCGTCGGCGAGGGGGGTGGCGGTGTCGTTCTCGCCCCAGACGAGCAGGGTCGACGCCTGAATGCGCGGCAGAAGGTCGCGCAGGTCGACGTTGACGAGGTTGACGAGGGTCTTGCGCAGCACCTCGGGCGCCGCGTTGTAATCCGCCGAGCCGAAATGCGCCCGCGCCCGGGCGAGCAGCCCCTCGGTGTGGCCGCGCAAACCCGGCAGCGTCAGCACGCGGCGGACGGTTTTAAAGGTGAACTGGCGGCCGCGCTGGCGCAATGTTTTGTGCGGGATCAGCCCGGCGGCGTCGAGCAGCACCATCTTTTCGGGGTGCAGCAGCCCCTGCCCCGTCAGGTACAGGCAGACCCGCCCGCCGTGGGAATGGCCGAACAAAATCGGGTTTTCGACGCCGAGCTGCGCTAAAAAATGCAGCACGAAATCGGCGTAGTCGGCGACCGTCCAGGGCGAGGGCATCACCTGACTGCCGCCGCAGCCCGGGAAATCGGGGGCGAGCAGGCGATAGCGCCCCTTCAGGGTGTCGATGATCCCCCGAAAGGCCTGCGCCGAGGAGCCCCAGCCGTGCAGCAGCAGAATCGGCCGGCCTTCGCCCTCGTCCGTATATGCAATTTGCAGTCCGTCCACGGTCAATTCCTTCAAAATGAAATCCCTCCGGCGAAACAGGCGCGCGCATTTTTGCGGGGCGTTTTGCACCCGGCGAAGGGGCAGCAAAACGCGCCGCCTGCCCATGCCGATATTATACCAAATTTTTCGGAAAAAAAGAAGTAGGAATTTACGGAAAATGCTGAATTTGGAAAAAAGCGCTGAAAAATCGGGGAAATCCCCTTTACAGTTTTCGGTTTTCGGTGTATTATTGTAAAAGACGCAGTCTATTTGAAAGAGGGGCGTTCCACATGGCAAGTGAAATGGTAGCGCGCATTCGGGAGGCCGAGCAGCGCGCCGCGCAGACGGTCGAAGCGGCAAAGGCCGCCGCTGCCGAAACCGTAAAAGCCGCCCGGCAGGACGCCGAGCAACGTGCCCGTGCGGCGGCGCAGACGGCGGCGGACAACACCGCCGAGACGCTGCGTCAAGCCGACCGGCAGATCGAAGAGCTGCGCGAAGAGGCCGACCGGCAGGCGCAGCGCGACTGCGAGGAATTGGCTGCCGCCGCCCTGCAAAAGCGCGACGACGCCATCCGGGAAGCGACCCGCATCCTGCTGCACTGACCGCCGCGTTTTGACGAATTTCCCTTTTTTAACGCAAATTGCTAAGGTGGTGAACGACCGTTGGCAAAACTGAAAATGGCGCTCGTGAGCGTCTACGCGCACCGGGAGGATCGCGCCGCCGTGCTCGAACAGCTCCAGCGCTGGGGCGTGATGGATCTCGAGACCGTCGCGCTGTCGGAAGAAACCGCCGCCTGTCCGGAGGGCTTTTCCCGCGAGGAGACCGAGGCGCAGACCGCCGGTTATGAGCGCAACGCCGCCGAGATCGACCAGGCGCTCGGCGTGCTGAACGAATACGCGCCGCAGAAGAAGGGGCTGCTCGCCTCCTTCTCCGGCCGCCGCGAGATTTCGCAGGAAGCATTTTCCGCCGCGCAGGACGACGCGCCCGAGCAGCTGAAAACCGCCTACCGCATCGTCGAGCTGCACCGCAAAATCGCCGAGACCCGCGCCGAGATCGTCCGGCTGAAAACCGGCGTCGCGCAGCTCGCCCTCTGGGAGGCGCTCGACGTCCCCCTGAGCTTTTCGGGCACGACCTCGACGGCGGCGTTTATCGGCACCGTCGTCGGCGCCCAGACGGAGGAATCCCTGCTCTGCGCCCTCGCCGAACGCGCGCCGGAGGTCGACGTTTCGGCCGAGATTTTGGGCGCGGCGGGGGAACAGACCGCCGTCTTTCTGCTCTGCGCCCGCGCGCAGGCCGACGCACTCGCCGAGGCGCTGCGCACGCTGGGGTTCGCCCGCCCGGCGCAGCTGACGACGAAGATCCCGCGCGACAAGATCGCCGACCGCACCGCGCGCATCGAAGCGCACGAAAAAGAAATCGAAGCGGCGGCGGACGAGATCGTATCGCTCGCCGACCGGCGGGAAGCGCTCGAGCTGACGGCCGACTATTTCCTGGCGCGCGCCGAGCAGAACCGCACCGTCGGCCTGCTCGACCAGACCGAACACGCCTTCCGCCTGCGGGGCTATCTGCCCGAGCGCGAGGTGCCGCTCTTCCGCAAGCGGCTCGAGGAGGCCTTCGCGGTCTCGGTCGAATCCGAGCCCGCCGACGAGGAGCTCGCCCCCGTCAAGCTGCGCAACAACGCCTTCTGCTACCCCGCCGAGACCATCACCGAGATGTACGCCCTGCCCACCGCGCAGGACATCGACCCGACGCCCATCACCAGCTTCTTTTACTATTTCTTCTTCGGCATGATGCTGGCCGACGCGGGCTACGGGCTGCTGCTGGCGCTCGGCTCCTGGTTTTTGATGCACAAATGCCGCCCCGAGACCGCGATGCGCCGCAATTTAAAGCTTTTCTTCTACTGCGGCGTCTCGACGACGCTTTGGGGGCTGGTCTTCGGCAGCTTCTTCGGCGACGCCGTCGCCGTGATCTCCGAGCACTTCTTCGGCCACCGCGTCGCCCTGCCGGCGCTGCTCGACCCCATGAACGGCGACGCCGTCCAGCTGCTGATTTTGAGCATTCTGCTCGGCTTTGTGCAGATTTTGGTCGGCCTCGGCACGAAGTTTTACATCCTCTGGAAGAACGGCGAGCGGCTGAGCGCCGTCTTCGACGTCGGCTTCTGGATCACGACGCTGTTGGGCATCGCCCTGTTCGTGCTGGGCATGACGTTGCTGCCGCCCGTCAAAATCGTCGGCGCCGTCCTCGCGATCGCGTCGGCGGTCGGTCTGGTGGCGACGCAGGGGCGCTCGGCAAAGGGTGTGATGAAGCTCTTTTCCGGCCTTGCGAGCCTCTACGACATCACGGGTTACGTCAGCGACCTGCTCTCCTTCTCCCGCTTGATGGCGCTCGGGCTGACCTCTGCCGCGATGGCGGCGGTCTTCAACCTGCTCGGCACGATGGCGGGCAAGGGCGTCGTCGGGCTGCTGGTGCTGCTCATCATCTTCCCCGTCGGGCACGCGGTCAACTTCGGCCTGAACGCGCTCGGTGCTTACGTGCATACGCTGCGGCTTCAATATGTGGAGCTCTTTTCCAAGTTTTACGAGGGCGGCGGCAGGGCCTTCAAGCCCTTCGCCATACCCAGTAAATATGTCAGAATCAAGGAGGAAAATCAAGAATGAGTATCGGTGTGGTAATGGCGCTGTTAGGCGCCGCGTTGGCGACAATTTTGGCGGGGATCGGCTCGGCGCGCGGCGTCGGCATGGCGACCGAAGCCGGCATGGGCGTCCTTTCGGAGGACCCCTCTAAATTCGGTAAGCTGCTCGTGTTGGAGCTGCTTCCCGGCACACAGGGGCTGTACGGCTTTATCGTGGCCTTCATGGTTTTGATCAACATCGGCATTCTCGGCGGGGACGCCGCCATCTCCGCGACGCAGGGGTATCTCTACCTTGCCGCCTGCCTGCCCATCGGCATCGGCGGGCTGATCTCGGGCATCGCGCAGGGACGCGCCGCCGTCGCCGGCATTTCGCTGGTCGCCAAGCGCACGCAGGAATTTTCCAAGGCGATGGTCTCGACCACGCTGGTGGAAATTTACGCCCTGCTCGCATTTCTGGTCTCGCTGCTGTCGGTCATCGCGGTCGGCGGCATCAACCTGTAACGGGGCGCGGAATATGACGGGCAGCGAACGAATCCTCGCCCGGATTCAGGAAGAAGCGGATGCTGCGGGCGAAGCGCTGAAGCAGCAGGCCGCAACGGAAGCCGCGTCGATTCGCGCCGCGGCCGAAAGCGAGGCGGCGGCTCTGCTCGAGGCGGAGCGTGCCCGCGCGCAAAAGACGGCCGAGACCCGGCTTGCCAACGCGCGCAGCACGGCAGCCCTGCGCAGGCGGGACGCCCTGCTTTCCCGCCGCCGTGCGGAGCTGCAAACCGTGTTGCAGGAAACGGTCGCGTCGTTACAGGCGCTGCCCGACGCGGCGTATTTCGAAGCGCTGCTGCCGCTGCTGCGGGAAAATTTGCAGCCGGGACAGGGCACGCTGCGCTTAAACGCGCGCGATTTACAGCGCGACACCGCCGTCCTGCGCGAGGCGCTTGCCGCCCTGCCGCAGGAAACGCCGGTTTCCCTTTCCGATCAGCCCGCCGACATCGACGGCGGCTTTCTGCTGGTCTATGACGAGGTCGAGATGAACGCCTCCTTTGCGAGCCTTCTGCACGAAAAGCGGGAGGCGCTTGAGGACGCGGTCGGCCGCATCCTGTTTGATCTTTAAAGAAACGGAGGGCGTCTATGCCGAAGCAGTCCTATGCTTACGCCGTCGGCAACGTGCGGGCGCGCGAGGCCGCGCTTTTGACCCGCGCCGATCTCGAACAGCTGCTCGCCCAGCCGGACACCGCCGCCATCGCCGCCCTGCTGCGGGATCGGGGCTACGGAAACCCCACCGCCGGGCAGGAGACGCTGGACGCGCTGCTGCGCGACCGGCAGGAACGGCTCTGGGCGTATTTGCTCGACCTGACCCCCGACCGCGCCGTCTTCGACCCCTTTTTGTACGCCGGGGACGTCCACAATTTCAAGGTTTTGCTCAAGGCGACCCTGCGCGACCGCGACCCCGAGGCGCTGCTGCTGCCCTTCGGCTCCCTTCCGATCGAGCCGCTGCGCGACGCCGTGCGGGACGCCCGCTTCGACCCCCTGCCGGAATGGCTCGCACCCGCCGCGCAGGAGGCCTACACCGTCTTTTTGCAGACGCAGGACGCGCAGCTCGCCGACGGGATTTTGGACGTCGCGCTGTCCGACGCCCAGCTGACGGCGGCGGAACGCAGCCGGGTGCGGCTGTTGCAGCGCTATTTTTCCTACACCGTCTTTTACCGCAACGTCAAGGTGGCGCTGCGGGCCGCCCGCGCGGGGAAATCCGCCGCGTTTCTTGCGCAGACCCTCTGTTTTCGCGATCCGGCGGCGGAATCTTTACAGCGCGAGGCGCTGCGCGGCGAGGAAGCCGTGCTGGAATTTTTGACCCGCTATGCCGCGTATGACAGCGCGGCGGCGGCCGAGGCGTATTTGAAATCGCCCTCGGAACTCGAACGCTTTGTCGACAACCGGCGGCTGGAGCTGGCGCGCGCGGAAAAATACGCGGTGCTCGGCCCCGAGCCGCTCATCGGCTATCTGCTGGCAGGCCTGACCGAGCTCAAAGACGTGCGGATCATCGCGTCCGGCGTCAGCACCGGGCAGGAAACCGGACAGATCCGGGAAAGGCTGCGGGATCTTTATGGCTAAAATTGCTGTGATGGGCGACACCGAAAGCATCAAGGGCTTCGCCTGTGTCGGCCTCGACATCTTCCCCTGCGACCGCCCGGACGACGCGCCGGCGCTCTTTCACCGGCTGACGTCCGGCGGGGAATACGGGATTCTTTACCTCACCGAGGCGCTCGCCGAACGGCTCAGCGCCGAGATCGCCCGGCTGGACGGCGAGCTGCTGCCCGCCGTGATCCCGATCCCCGGCGTCACGGGGAACACCGGCATCGGCGTGCGACGGCTCAGCGCGTCGGTCGAAAAGGCGGTCGGGTCGGATATTATTTTTGAAAAGTAAGGAGTTCGAACCTATGACAACGGGAGTTATCACAAAGGTTGCCGGCCCTCTGGTGATCGCCGAGGGAATGCGCAGCGCAAACATGTTCGACGTCGTGCGGGTCAGCGAGCACCGTCTGATCGGCGAGATCATCGAAATGCACGGGGATCGCGCTTCCATTCAGGTCTATGAGGAGACGGCGGGGCTCGGCTCCGGGGAGACGGTCGTCTCGACCGGCCGCCCGCTGAGCGTGGAACTCGGCCCGGGTCTGATCGGCTCCATTTTCGACGGCATCCAGCGCCCCCTCGCCGAGATCATGAAGATCAGCGGCTCCCATCTGGAGCGCGGCGTCGAGGTTCCGGCGCTGAACCGCGCTGCCAAATGGCACTTCACCCCGGCGGTGCAGCCGGGCGACGCGGTGCAGCCGGGCGACGTGCTCGGCACGGTGCAGGAGACCGCCGTCGTCCTCCACAAAATTCTCGTCCCCAACGGCACGACCGGCAAGGTCGCGGCGATTGCCGAAGGGGATTTCACCGTCGAGGAAACGGTCTGCACGATCGAGACCGAAACGGGCGCGCAGGAGATTTCGATGGTGCAGCACTGGCCGGTGCGCGTCGGCCGTCCCTACCGCACGAAGCTCTCGCCCGACATCCCGCTCGTGACGGGACAGCGCGTGATCGACACCCTCTTCCCCATCGCGAAGGGCGGCGTCGCGGCGGTGCCCGGCCCCTTCGGCTCGGGCAAGACCGTCGTCCAGCACCAGCTTGCGAAATGGGCGGCTGCCGACATCATCGTCTACATCGGCTGCGGCGAACGCGGCAACGAGATGACCGACGTGCTCAACGAGTTCCCCGAGTTGAAAGACCCACGCACCGGCAACTCGCTGATGGAGCGCACCGTGCTGATCGCCAACACCTCGGATATGCCGGTCGCGGCGCGCGAGGCGTCGATCTACACCGGCATCACCATCGCCGAATACTTCCGCGATATGGGCTACACCGTCGCCCTGATGGCGGATTCGACCTCCCGCTGGGCGGAGGCGCTGCGCGAGATGTCGGGGCGGCTCGAGGAGATGCCGGGCGAAGAGGGCTACCCCGCCTACCTCGGCAGCCGACTCGCCCAGTTCTACGAGCGCGCCGGACGCGTGATCGTCAACGGCAGCGGCGAGACCGAGGGCGCCCTTTCGGTCATCGGCGCCGTCTCGCCTCCCGGCGGCGATATTTCGGAGCCGGTCTCGCAGGCGACGCTGCGTATCGTCAAGGTCTTCTGGGGTCTCGACGCCTCGCTGGCCTATAAGCGCCACTTCCCCGCGATCAACTGGCTGACGAGCTACTCGCTCTACGCCGATTCCCTCGCCGGTTGGTTCAACGAAAACGTCCACGGCGACTGGTATCGCCTGCGCGGCCGACTGATGTCGGTCTTGCAGGAGGAAGCCGAGCTTGAAGAAATCGTCAAGCTCGTCGGCATGGACGCCCTGTCGGCGCCCGACCGCTTGAAGTTAGAAGCGGCGCGGTCGATCCGCGAGGACTATCTGCACCAGAACGCCTTCCACGACGTCGACACCTACACCTCGCTCGAAAAGCAATACCGCATGATGTGCGCGATTTTAGCCTTCCTCGACCGCTCGGCAGAGGCGCTGAATGCCGGGGCGGACATCGAACAGATCGTCGCCCTGCCGGTGCGCGAGCAGATCGGCCGACTGAAATACGCCAAGGAAGACGAGGTCGTCGCCGAATACGACCGCTGTATGGAAGAACTCGACCGCGAGCTCGCCGCCGCACAGGCGACGGCGGCGGAATAAGGAGGGAACCGCTGTGCCGAAGGAATACAGAACCATCCGGGAAGTCGCCGGGCCGCTGATGATGGTCAGCGACGTCGAAAACGTCAAGTTTGACGAGCTGGGAGAAATCGAGCTGGCAAACGGCGACCTGCGCCACTGCCGCGTGCTGGAGATCAACGAGGGCAACGCGCTGGTGCAGCTTTTTGAAAGCTCCACCGGCATCAACCTGTCCAATTCCAAGGTGCGTTTCCTGGGCCGCAGCATGGAGCTGGGCGTTTCCGAGGATATGCTGGGCCGGGTGTTTGACGGCCTGGGCCGCCCCATCGACGGCGGGCCGGAGATCTTGCCCGACCGTCGGGCGGACGTGAACGGCCTGCCCATGAATCCCGCCGCCCGGAACTATCCCCAGGAATTCATCCAGACCGGGGTGTCCGCCATCGACGGACTGAACACCCTGGTGCGCGGCCAGAAGCTGCCCATCTTCTCCGCCAGCGGCCTGCCCCATGCCCAGCTGGCGGCGCAGATCGCCCGGCAGGCCAAGGTGCGGGGCACCAACGACCCCTTCGTGGTGGTCTTCGCGGCCATGGGCATCACCTTTGAGGAATCGGATTACTTCATCCAGAGCTTCCGGGAGACCGGGGCCATCGACCGCACGGTGATGTTTGTGAATCTGGCCAACGACCCCGCCGTGGAGCGCATCGCCACCCCCAAGATGGCCCTGACCGCCGCCGAGTATCTGGCCTTTGAGAAGAATATGCACGTGCTGGTGATCCTCACGGACATCACCAACTATGCCGACGCCCTGCGGGAGGTCTCCGCCGCCCGGAAAGAAGTGCCCGGCCGCCGGGGCTATCCCGGCTATATGTACACCGATCTGGCCTCCATCTACGAGCGGGCCGGCCGGCAGAAGGGCAAAAACGGCTCCATCACCCTGATCCCCATCCTCTCCATGCCCGAGGACGACAAGACCCACCCCATCCCCGACCTGACCGGGTACATCACCGAGGGGCAGATCATCCTCAGCCGGGAGCTGTACCGCAAGGGGATCACCCCGCCCATCGACGTGCTGCCCTCCCTGTCCCGGTTGAAGGATAAGGGCATCGGCGAGGGCAAGACCCGGGAGGACCACGCCAGCACCATGAATCAGCTGTTCGCGGCCTACGCCCGGGGCAAAGAAGCCAAGGAACTGATGGTGGTGCTGGGCGAAGCGGCGCTGACGGAGATCGACAAGCTGTACGCCAAATTCGCCGACGCCTTTGAGGAGGAATATGTCTCCCAGGGCTACAACACCGACCGCAGCATCGAGGAGACGCTGAATCTGGGCTGGAAGCTGCTGTCGATCCTGCCCCGTAGCGAGCTCAAGCGGATCAACGACCGGCTGCTGGATCGGTATTACGGAAAGGTGTGATGCGCCGTGGCAGGTACACAGGTCAATCCCACCCGGATGGAGCTGACACGGCTCAAGAAGAAGCTGACCACCGCCACCCGCGGCCACAAGCTTCTCAAGGACAAGCGGGACGAG
>CANQSG010000029.1 GCA_947626485.1 uncultured Clostridia bacterium
GTTCTGCTGTCCGCGAATTTCGTCGCCCCGCTCGCCGCCCTGCCCGACAATTTCGTCCAATGGCTTTGCAGCACGATCCTCTTCGTCCCGGTGGCGGCGGCGCTCGACCGCTTCGGGCTCAAACGCCGCCTCGGCGTCTCGGGAGGGAAAAGCCGATGATGACCGTGACCTATCCCGTCGGGCGCGGGCTTTACGTCAACCTGACGAACCGCTGTCCCTGCGCCTGCACCTTCTGCCTGCGCCAGAACGGCGACGGGGTCTACGGCTCCGATTCGCTCTGGCTCGAGCGGGAGCCGACGGTGCGCGAGGTCTGCGACAGCATCGACGCGGTTGATCCCGCCACCTTCGACGAGCTCGTTTTCTGCGGCTACGGCGAGCCGACCGAGCGATTGCCTGACCTGCTCGAGGTCGCCGCCCACAGCAAGGCGGCAAACGGCAAGCCGGTTCGGATCAACACCAACGGCCTTTCCGACCTCATCTGGAACCGGCCGACGGCGCCGCTGCTCGCCGGGAAGATCGACGTCGTCTCGATCAGCCTCAACGCGCTCGACGCGCAGTCCTACGTCGAGGTCGTCCGCCCCCGCTTCGGCCTGCCGTCCTACGACGCGATGCTGCGCTTTGCGAAGGCCTGCACCGCCTACGTCCCGAAGGTCGTGATGACCGTCGTCGACGGCGTGACGACCCCCGAACAACAGGTTCGCGCCCGCGAAATCTGCGCCTCGATCGGCGCCGTGCTGCGGGTGCGCCCTTTCGAGCACTGAACAAAAACCGACGCAAAACGCATAGGATTTTGTGCTTGACAGCCGCCGCCGGGCGTGATACAACAATAAACAGATGCGCACTCGGGTTCGCGCCGGTGCGCTGTTTTTTATGTTACGGAGTGGTTGCAATGCATCCGGTTACAATGTTTGCCTCGGTCTCGGGGCGCCCGGGCGAAAAGGAGATCCGCCGCCAGATGGAAATGCTGCACGGCGCGGGGGTCGAGGAGGTCATGGTCTATCCCGATTCGGGGTGCGAATTCGCCTATCTGACCGACGAATGGTTCGGGGCGGTGGCCTGTTATCTGCAGTATGCCGAGGCCTTTGGCATGCGCATCTGGCTCTATGACGAGTACGACTGGCCTTCGGGCGACGCCGGCGGCCGCGTGACGGCAAACGAGGCGTTTCGCCTGAAATCCATCTGCGTGCGCGGGGAACATCGCGGCGAGATCACGACCCGCTCGACCCACAACGCCAACCTCTTCGGCGAAAAATTCTTCCCCGACCTGCTGAATCCCGACGCGGTCGACCGTTTTATCGCGCTGACCCACGAGGCGTATTACGCCCGCTTCGCCCCCGCCTTCGGCAAGACCATCGTCGGCATCTTCACCGACGAGCCCTCGATCGGCTACGCCGCCGGCCCCGACCGCGTCCCGTATTATAACGGGCTGGAGGCCGATTACGAAGCCGCGCACGGCCGCCCCTTCGCCGAAGCCCTCGCCGCCGAGGATCCCCTGTTGACGCGGCACTGCCTCGCGCTGTGCGCCGAGCGGTTCCGGACGGTCTATTTCGGGCGGCTGACCGCCTGGTGCGAGGCGCACGGCATTCTGTTGACCGGGCACCTTCTGTCCGACCACAACCCGCTTTACGGTACGCGGGACAACGGCAACCTGCTGCGCTGCCTGTCGGCGCTTCCCCTGCCGGGCGTCGACGATCTGCACACCGATTTCCGCCAGCTCATGCAGATGCCCCTGATGAGCGCGGCGGAGTATGCCGCCGGGGAACACGGCGCGATGGCGGAGCTCTACGGCCTCGGTCCCTGCTCGCTGTCCTGGGCGCGGCGGCGCTGCATGCTCTATCTCTGCGGCTGCTTTAAAATCGGGCATTATTTCTTCGCCGGGCTCTCGATCGACGAGCGGCGCAATTTGATCCTGACCGACTTTTTGTCCGACCTCGGCGAGGATCAGCCCGACATCGCCGGGCTGCGGTATCTCGTCAAAGAGGCCGAGCGCGCCGCCGCGTTGGCGACCCGCGATTTCGACGCCGACGTTTTCATCCGCTACCCGACCGACCTGAGCGCCGATTCCCAGCGCGAGGAGCCCGATCAGCACTGGTTTTATCAAATTCTCGAGGAGCTGCGCGTGCGGCAGCTGCAATGGAAGCTGCTCGACCGCGAGCCCCTGCCCCCCGGCGCGCACGAGATCACCTTCGACCGCGGCTATGCCCTGCGGCTCGACGGCGTGCCGATGTCCGCGCGGGAGATCGGCGACGCCCTCGCAAAACCGCTGCGTGCGACCGACGCGGCGGGCAACCGCGTGCCCGGCCTTTTCGTCCGCCGCTTCTCGGACGGGCTGACCGTCGTCCTCAACGGCTACGCCCCGGCGGGGGACTATCGCATCGACGGCAAAACCGTCCACCTCGAGCGTTACGGCGTCTATTGCAGCGACGCCCCGCAGCCCGCAACGGAAGCCCTCACCGAAACGCCGGTTTCCTGTGAATTTGCGGTGGAATACGCCGGCGAGAATTTCGACCGCCTGCTCTATCTCAACGACACGACGGCGGCGACCCTCGCCTGCGCGCAGCCCACGCGCGTCACCTTCTTTGTGCGCAACGATGTTGAAACCGTGACGCTGAACGGCGCGCCGCTCGCCGCCCCGCACGAGACCGACGCCGTCCTCACGCCCGGCTTTTCGCCGCTCTATAAAATGGCCGACCCCGTTTTGCTCGACGACGCGACCCTGACGGTGCCCGCCGGCGCCGACCGGCGGTATCTGCCCGCGGTCTTTTTCTCGGCGGACGCCGCCGCCGCGCCCGACGAGGTCGACGGCGTCTGTCGCGTCAATCTCACGCCCCGCCGCCGGACGCTTTCGGTCGGCGAGACGGTTTCGGATTTCGGCGAGGTGTCGCTCGTCGCGACGGTAACGGTGCCGGAAAACGCCCGCGCGCTGCGCCTTTCGGGCAACGAGCTCTACACCGAGGTCTCGTTCGACGGCGCCAAAGCGGGCGTCTGCCTCTGGGAGCGGTACGACGTCCCGGTCGACCCGGCGCTGCGGGGCAAGACCGTCGAGCTGCGCGTCACCCAGCGCTCGACCCTCGCCCCCCTCTTCGGCGACGTCGCCCGTCACGAGGCGGAATCTAAGGTGTTGAGCTGGCGCGGCTGCCCCCTGCCGGAGGAAACCCGCTTCGGCGTGACCGGGCTTTATTGGCTGTCCTGACGGCAGAATTTTTCCGAAAAAACGATCTTTTTCGGCGTTCGTCTTTTGGCGGGCGCCTTTTTTGTGGCAAATCCGAAGAAAAAAATTCGGGAATTTTTAGGGCGAAATCATTTCACAGCGGTGCTATAATTATCTTGGACAAAACCCCGATTTTCTCGGGGAAAACGAAGAAAGATTAGGGGGGTTCCCACAATGAAAGGAACAAAATGGCTGTCCTGCCTGCTGACCTTCGCCCTGCTCGCCGGGCTCCTCGTCGCCCTGCCCGTGCTGCCCGAAGCCGCGGCGGCAGAGGGACACGTGGTTGCCGGAACGGATTTTGAAGACGGCGGCACAATTTACACCGACCCGAGCAACAAGGGCAACTCGTCGCACTACGGAATGTATCTCATCAGCGAACCCGGCACCGGCAACACGGTTTTGAGCGCGCCGGAAATTCGTATGCTGACGTGGGATTATCCTTCGTTTATTCCGATTCCGGCGGTGGACGGCGGATGGTTCCAGATGGAAAAGGACACGACCTATACCATCTCGTTTCGGTATAAACTTACGAAAGTCTATTCGGAAAAATTTGTAATCGGGCTTCGGTTCCTTCCGCTCGGTTCAGACGGAAATCCGACAAATCCGAACAAGCGCGTGAACAATTCCGAATGGGGTCACGGGAAATACCAAACGCTGGTATCGATCAGCAAGAACACCTCGCAGCTGGAATGGCAAACCGTTGAGGCGGAAGTGACGTTACCGGCTGACGCGGCCGGCTCTTGCCTCTGCCTGAACGTCCTCGGCGAGAACTGGGGTTGGAACGGCGTGGATTCGGGCAACGGCGCCGACGTCTTCTATCTCGACGATGTATCTGTCAAGGACGGCGCGCAGGTCACGCTGCACGAAAACAACGGAACCGAACCGCGTCTTTACGTGGTAAAGGGAGATGTTTCCGATCTACCCACACCGGTGCTGCCCGGTGCAATTTTCGAGGGCTGGTATACCGACGAAAAATTGATGGTTCCTGCGACTGAATTGCAGGACGGCGATGAGTATTATGCCAAATGGAACAGCTTCGCGATCGACTTCGACCACTACGGCGACCTGTCGAGCTCGTTCCGCACAACGCAGTCAGACGGTGCAGAGGTACAGGAGGGCGCGGGCTCAGACGGGAGCAAAGCCCTGTATATGAAGAGCTGCGGGCAAACGATTGACAACTGGCCGGCGGGCATTTACCTGAGAAACGGTTCGGACGATATGCAATTCCTCGCCGGACATAAATACGCCGTGTCGTTCGACTGTAAATATGCCGTCAAGAAATATGCGAGAATCGGCATTTACCCCGCCTCGAGTAAAACCACGCACGAAGCGGCGTTTACCTATACGGAGATCGACGCAACGCCGACCGAGTACACCACATACACCCTGACCTTCACGCCGAAAAGCGACACTAAAGCCTATCTTGTTTTCCCGGCGCACAATTCGCAAGCCGGTGAATGTTGGATCGATAACGTTCGGGTTATCGACGAGACCGCCCTGTTGACCGTGACGGTCGACGGGGAAGAGGTCAAGGGCTATGCCGGCGACCCGATCCCGGTGCAGAGCGACGACACGGCGGCGGCGCATGAGACCGTCATCGGCGTGAGCGGCACTCCGAAGCACTTCTGGAAAGCCGACGAAATCTATACGAAGGAGTCCGCGCAGTTCGCCGTGACCGGCGCTTCGGCCGACGGCAAGACCCTTTACCTGCGCTATAACGACCTGCTCTATCTCGCCGCCGACGGTTCGGTCAAGGCCGTCGCCGTGCGCAACGATTCGTCCGACCTCGCCGTTAAGAAAATCGGCGTTCTGCTGGGCGACAGCGCCGATCTGACGGTCGGCAGCGCGACGGAGGGCGAGCTGCAAATCCTCGATTATAACAACGAGGGCAGCCTGTTCGCCGGCGTGGCGATTACAGCGGGGCAGACCGCCCGCCCCTACGTCGAGACGACCGACGGCACCATTCTCTACGGCGAAGCCCGCACCCCGCTCGCCGGCGCCTTCGGCGCGATTTCGCGCAAAGACGCCTACACCCCGCTCGGCGACCCCTATTCCGACAAGGTCGTTTTCACCGAATGGGATCTTGACGAGGACGGCACCGTGACCGACGCCGACGGCGTGGCTGCCCTGCGCAGGCTGCTGCTCGACGGCGGCGCGGAAGGCAAGGGCGACCTGACCGGCGGCGGCCGCGACATCTGCGACCTCGTCTACCTCAACGCCGCGTTGAAGAACGCACCCAGCTATTCCGTCGCGGAATAAGGGCTTCGCCCTTTTGGACGAGGATTCCGTTCGCCGAAAATTAAAATTTTCGGACTGCACTCCATCCCCGCCAAACGCCACCCCTGCGTCTTAAAAAACCCGCCGGTTCGGCGGGTTTTTCGCTTCAAAAGGTGGTTTTCCGCCGCGCATGTCGCCGGAAAAACAAATGCGGCGCTTTGCGCCGCGAAAAAAGATAGGGTGAGTGCGAAATTTATCCCATGAAATCGGCGAAAAATTCGCCTTTTTTTGGGTTGACCGGGCGGGGGGTTGTTTGCTATAATATGTTTAAATTAGCGCGGCAAAAACCGGGACAGGCGCGGCGACCGGGAAACCGGGCGGTCGGCTGCCGAAAAAAAGGAGCGATTTTTTATGTACGCAAATCTGCATCTGCATTCGTTTTATTCCGACGGCGTCCACACGCCCCGCACCCTCTGCGAGATGGCGAAGCAGGAGGGGTATCAGGCGCTGGCGATCACCGACCACGAGACCGTGCGCGGCCTGCCCGGCCTGCGCGAGGCGGCAAAGGAGCTCGGCATGGAATGCCTGACCGGCATCGAGCTCTACGCCGACGGCTTCGGCGCCCATTTCCACCTGACCGGCCTCGATTTCGACCCGACCCACCCCACCGTGCAGGCTTATCTCGAGATCGCCGAGACCGCCGCCTTTGAAAACACCCGCATCCGCTTCGAATCCTATTGCCGCCGCGAGGGCATCCGCGACGTCACCTGGCAGGACGTCCTCGAAGACGCGAAGGACGCCCGCTGGCTCTGCAACGAGCAGGTCTTCCTGACCCTCAAGCGCCTGAAGGGCTACACCGAGGCGGACTATTATCCGTTTTTCAATTCCTTCGTGCTGACTCGCCCCGACCGCCCCGGCTTCCGGCTCAACTGGACGTGCGAGCAGATGATCTCCATGATCCGCGACGCGGGCGGCATCGCCGTGCTCGCGCACCCGCACCGCCAGACGAAATTCCTGCCCGACCTCGTCAAACTCGGCCTGAACGGCGTCGAGGTCGACCACCCCGACATCGACGAGGCCGACATCGCCGACGCGCGCGCCTTTGCCGCTGCCAACCGGCTCTATCTCAGCGGCGGCACCGACCACACCGGCCGCCTCTCCAACTACCCGTGGGAGCGGGGCGACGACCCCCGCCGCGCCGAGGGCAAGATCGCCGGCCTGCCGTATAACACCGACGTCCACAACGGCGTCACCGAAGAAGACTTCCGCGCGATCAAAGACCGCATTTACGGCTAAATTTCGCGTAATTTCCCGCAAAGCAACAAAAGACCGCCCTCGTTTTTGGGGGCGGTTTTTTATATCATATATATGTGTGCGGAATCCCGCGCAAAAGGCGGAGCCGCTATTCGCCCTCTTCCGAGTCTGCCGCTTCCCGCTCTTCGAGCACGCGCAGGTAGGCACGCAGGGCGTCGCGGTCGATGTACTGCGAGACGAAGGCGATGAATTCCTTCTTTTTCTCGACGAGCAGCGCCTGAAACATCTGCTTCGTGCGGTATTGGATCGTCTTCATCGAAATGTGCAGCCGGTTGCAGACCTCCTCGTTTTTCACGTTGTCGAGGAAGGCGAGGATGATCTGGAAGTCGATGAGGTCGAGGCTGTCGAGCAGCGCGTCGAGCCGCACGATGCGGTTGACGTCGGGGTCGTTGTCGTAGGTGTAGCGCGGCGGTGTCCGCATGCCGACGGGCAGGCGGAAATTGCGGGGCGTGTAGTTCGCATAGAGCAGGTCGCGCGAGATCGTCGGCAGGGGGCGGTTGTCGGTCGTGTCGCGCGGGAAGAACTGGCTGCCGAGCGTCGTCGTCAGGGAGACGAAGTCGCCCGGATATTTCGCGAGCATCCGGTAGGTCGTCAGCACCGCGTGCCGCAGCGCCGCGTCGCTGTAGGTCACCGAGGTGATCGAGGGCGCGCTGAGCCGGGAGAGCACCGTGTTCGCGAAGCTGACGAGGAATCGGCCGTTCAGATAGTCCGGGTCGATCTTTTTGAGCTTTTGCAGCAGCAGCAGCGAGGCGCAATCGTTCGTCACGATGATCCCGTCGTAGCGGTCGCGCACCGCGAGAAAGGCGTCGAGACAGGCGTCGATCGAGCCGGTGTTGATGAAGAAATCGGAGATCTGCATCGTGGGGTGGATCGTGTAGAGCGTCGAGGCCTTGCGGAAATCGACCTCGCTGCCCGTGTTGATCCCGACAAAGGCGATGTGCGTCTTGCCGTTTTGCAGCATATATTGCGAGATCTGCACCATCACCGCCTGCGGGTCGAGGTCGGCGGAGCAGTAGGTCAGCCCGGGCAGCGCGTTCGGGAAGGTCAGCGCGATGACGGGAATGTTCATCCGGTTCGACGCCCGCACCCAGTCGTTATAGGATTGATCGGTGCAGAGCAGCAGCACCGGCGTCGGATCCTCAGACGAGAGCGCCTCAAATTCCGCGATACTCGTGGTTTCAAAGACGTTGATTTTCTTGCGCCGGAAATACTTCGAAAGCATATTCGCCTGCGTCTGCGAGGCGTTGATCAAAATGCGCGGCGAATGTTCCGACAGCGCTACATATAATGCCATATTATTTCTCACCCTCTTTTTCAATACGAGGCCGCAGCGGGTTTTGTGCCCAACTTTATTTGCCCGGTGCTTTTTCAGTACGAGGCCGGGGCAAGCTCTGCGCTTGACTTTGTTTGCCCGGTGCCGAAGTTTTGTGCGGCGCCGAGCGGGCACGCCCGCCGGAGAGTTTCCACCCTTCTCCGCGACACGCAACATCCGGTTGCGCGCCGCTCCTGTCCCACAGACATTATATAGCATTTTTTTCAAAAAGTAAAGAAAAAGCTGTGCATAAGAACGTATTATTATAATAATTTAGGGTTTGACGGAAAAAGAGGGAAAAATCACCCTTCCAAACGCATTTTTCCCGCTACTCTGCGAGCGAATCCCGGTCAGCGCCGCACAAAACTATAGCACCGGGTCAACACAGCCCAGCATCGAACTTGCCCGGGCCTCGGATTGAAAAAAAGAGAAATTCGAGAAAGTTTTTTCACAAAATTTGGGTACTTGTGCGGATTGATTAAATCTGATATAATTTAAAACGTGGCACAGGTCAGCGTTTGTGCACTTTTTCAGGCAATCTAAAATCAGTTGTAGGAGGAAACGAAGATGAAACAACATTGGAACAAGATTCTTGCCATGATGCTCAGCGTGCTGATGGTTTTTGCCGTCGCGGGTTGCGGCGGCGGCGAGACGGCCAGCGGCGGCGACGATGCCGACGCGAGCGGCGGCGTGCTTGTCGGGTTTGACGACGACGTCTCCGGCGTGCAGGGCACTGCCAGCGGCGACACCGGCAGCGGCAGCACCGGCGGCAACGGCGGCGGCAACGGCGGCACGACGAATAACGGCGGCGGCAACGGCGGCGGCAACACCGGCCCGAACGCCAACCATAACGTCGACGCGAACATGCAGGGCTCCGACCCGTTCGCGAACGTCCCGTCGAACCTGAAGGGCACGAAGGTCGTCTTCGCGCAGTGGGGCGACGAGGGCGCCAGCGAATATCAGAAGGTCATCACCGCCTTCACGAAGAAGACCGGCATTAAGGTGCAGCTCTCGACCATCACCCAGGCGAACTACGTCACGACCCTCGTCTCGCAGATCGCGGCGCGCTCCGGCCCGGACGCCATCATCACGTATGCGTATCCGACCGGCCTCGACACCGCGCAGCCGCTGCAGAACATCATCGACCTGAGCGACGATTTCTGGGATAAGGAGCTCGTCGACCGCCTCACCATCGGCGGCAACACCTATGCGGTCAACAGCCTGAAGGGTCCGTGGCAGGACTTCGAAATGACCTACTTTAATAAGAAGTTGTTCGAAGACAACGGCATCACCTCGCCGCGCGACTATTTTAAAAAGGGTCAATGGACGTATGAGAACTTCGTCAAGTGCCTGCAGGAGGTCGCCGCGCTGGGCGACGATTACGTCGGCGGCATGATGGATCCGAACATCCTCGCCGCGCAGATGGGCACCCCGCTCTTCTCGTATGACGCCAAGTCCGCGACCTTCAGCCAGAACCTGATGGCGATGGCGGACGCCTTTAAGCTGAGCTGCCAGTGCTATGCGAAGGGCTACTGGAAGAGCTTCGCTTACTGGGGCACGATGTCGACCGGTAAGGTCGGTATCTATCCGATCTGGCTCTACGGCGCGAAGTACAACGGCTACTTCTCCGAGATGGACAATAGCACGCTCGACGCCGTCCCGATGCCGACGTCCTGGAACGGCAAGAAGTTAAAGCAGGTCGACGGCGGCCGTTCTTACGGTATCGCCAAGGGCGCGAAGAACCCGACCGGCGCCGCCTACTTCCTGCGGTATTACCTCGACTATTCGTACTATGAGCCGGCGGGCTGCAAGTGCTTCAAGAACAACGCCGTTCGCGACGCGTATTTCAACGAAACCATCCCGCTCGCCCAGAAGGACGGCCGCGTCTATTATAACAGCACCCCGCTCAGCCTCGTGACCGACGACAGCCAGCTCGGCTTCCTCGAGAACGACGTCACCCGCGCCGGTGAGGATCAGGTGACCGTCAACCTCAGCAAGAAGCAGAACACCGTCAACGAAGCGGTCAAGCGCGTCAACGAGCGGCTGGCGCAGTACAAGAAATAAGCTGCGTTTGACGAAAGCATAGGCAACCTGAATTTTCCGACAGGCCGCCGGAGCGCACCGGTTCCGGCGGTCTGCGAAACCCGAATGCAAGGAGGAATAGTATGCGAAAGACGTTGGCGCTCGCCTTAAGCGTCCTGATGGTGCTGACGATGTTCACCGTGTTACCGGCGGCAGCGGCAGACCCGGGCGACGATTTCGCTTTTATGGATTTTGAATATCCGCTGACCGACGCAGTCTCCGTTTCCAACACGCTGGAAGAAGACGGCGTGAGCATGGAACCCGACGTGCGGTATCCCAGCGGTCGCGGCGAGGTCAAAGAGGAAGACGGCAATCATTTCTTCCGCTTTACCGTCGCCCGTCGTCCGATCGGCGACCCGAACAGCGCGTGGCCGTCTGCATATCGGATTTACGACCCGTCGATTGACGCGGGAACGACAGCCGATCAGGCGTTCCGCGTATCTGCCGGTACGAAGTACACGCTCACGATGCGTTATCGCGTGCCGAGCAAGCAGCCGAGCACGCTTCGACTGGATTTGGTTCGCGCGAAAGACGGCAGCGGCATCGGTATGCCGACCGGCGATTCGAGCGGCACAATAAAGGAAACGTCGCGTATTGCGACGCTGGTGAACAACATCCTTGAAGAATCGGACTGGAAAACGGTTTCGATTCCTTTCACGGCTCCGGCGGACGCCTCGATCGTTATTATGGCGACTACGACCGACCACGACCACGATTACAATAAGTCGGACAGCGGCGTTGCGATCGACATCGACGATATCAAGGTCGAATCCGCCGGCACCACCGCCATTGACACCGTCAACACGATGGACGAAGAAGGCGTCGATTTCACGGCGGGCGTTCGCTTCTGCGACCGTGCGTCTTCCAGCGGCGCTAAGAACGAGGTGCTGATGGACGACGACGGCAACGCGTTCTTCCGTTTTGCCGGCAAAACGGCCGACGCCGACAACTACTGGCCGAACAACTTCCTGATTTACGACCCGGCTGCCGACGCGACCGACAACGCCGATCAGGCCTTTGTCCCCGCCGCCGGAAGCTACTGGTTCAGCCTGCGCTATCGCGTGCACAAGACCGGCGACCTGCCGAGCGGCAACTGGCAGCTGCGCCTGCTGCGGTTGATCAACGACAACCTCGGCAACCCCGACAACGGGGAGTGCAACAGCTATTACATCCCCGGCGCGATCACGATCTCCAACACCGAGGGCGAATGGGTCGACGCCTTTGCGAACGTCACCATGCCGGAATTCACGCCGAACAAGGATAAGCTCCTGCTGGTGCTTTCCTCGGACGTGAACAGCGAAGGCGGCGCCTACGACGTCCAGATCGACGTCGACGATATCCAGCTGCTGCAAGCCGACGGCTACTTCTACCCCGATTCCAACAACCAGTCCGTCCGCATCGCCTATGCGGGCGAGGAGCACGGCCGCGCCGCCTGGTACAATGAAATCGTCTGGGAATCCGGCAATCATGCCTGGCCGCGCACCGTCCGCGTCCGCGGCAACGACGGCACCCCCTTCCGCGTGCAAAGCGGCAAATCTTACGACATCTCGCTCGATATGCTGCGCTACTTCTGCCCGACCGGCCTCGATCTTGACGGCCGCAGCCTGACCGTCGGCGCCTATTTCGACGAGACCGGCAGCGCCAGCGCCGGCAACCTCGGCGGCATGGATGTCGCGAAGAGCAAGGGGCATTATACCACCCTTCTGACCTTCGACCCCGGCCAGTCGAGCACCTGGGAAACCAAGACCGCGACCTTCACCGCCCCCTGCGACGGCGAAATGCTGCTCATGCTGGTGCACACCGGCAACCTTGACTATAATAATAAGCTGGGCGGCGCGGAGATCCTGATCGACAACGTTTCGATCTCGAGCGCCGTGGAAGCCGACGGCACGAAGATCGACGTCAAGTACCATTACAATCAGCCCGGCACCGAGGACGCGACCCTCGCGAGCGACAAGGGCAAGGCGTATTTAACGCCCGCTGCCGTCGTCGGGCAGGATTTCGTCGGTTGGTATGCCGATGAGAGCCTGACGATCCCCGCCCCGCCGACCGTAAGAGAGAGCTGCACCGAGGTCTGGGCGAAGTGGGAAGCCCGCGCGTCGCACGACGTCGACAACACCTTCGAAGACGAAGGCATCGACTTTATTAAAGATCACTTCGGCGGCAACGGCGCTGCCGGCAACGCCCACATCGAGACCGAGGGCGACAACCACTTCCTGCGCCTCGCCGGTTGGGCGCGCCCGACCGAAAACTCTTGGCCGATGGTTTACGGCGTCTATGACACGGTGCCCACGAACTACAACGGCGACTATCGCCTCAACGAGGGCGGCTGGTATCGCATTTCGCTGCGTTACCGCGTTAACACCGCGCCCGGCGAGCCGCTGCGCCTCTGGCTGCTGCGCATCCAGAACAACAAGCTCGGCAACCCGAACTTCGGCACCGACCATTCGATGAGCTATTATTCGCTCGGTACGATCGCCGACATCACCGCCAAAACCGACGGCTGGCAGGAATTCTCCATCCTCGTCAACGCCCCGCATCAGGGCGACTCCCTCGGCATCATCCTGACGACGAACGGCGGTTCCGATTTCATCAGCGACACGATCAGCATCGACATTGACGATATCAAGGTTCGCGAGATCGTCGACACCGGCAAGATCACCTTCCACACCAACGGCGGCAACCCGATCGCGGCGCTCTCGGCGCTTGCGAACGAGGATATCCCCGATCTGCCCGTTCCGGTCAAAGCCGGCGAATATTTCGAGGGCTGGTATCTGGACGACGGTCTGACCCAGCCGTTTAACCTCGACAAGATGCCCGAGATCGGCGGCGTCGATCTCTACGCGAAATGGTCGACCCCGCCGACCGAAGCGACGGCCTTCACGACCGGCTTCGAAGCCGCGGAATACGGCGAAAACGCGCCGTATAAAAACGACGGCGCCGAGGGCAAGGAAAACGTGACCGACGACTATATGGAAGCGGGCGTCACCTGGAACAAGGACAACGCCGCGACCGCCGCCGGCGGCACGGGCAGCATGACCTTCCAGTTTGCCGACACCGCGACGTCCCACGCCGTCGCCCTCGCCAACCCCGACGGCTCGAAGTTCAAGGTCATCGCCGGCCAGCGCTATCGCCTGACCTTCTCGGTCTTCGTGCAGGATTCCGGTCCGACCCTGACCTTCTTGACCTCGCAGGCGACCCCCGCCATGGGCATCAACGGCGACAATTCCTCCAACCTCTTCAGCGAGGCTTGGTCGGCGCTGACCTGGGACACCGCCGCGCTCGAATGGAGCGAGCAGACCTTCTACTTTGAAGCGGCTGCCACCGGCAACGTCTACCTCTCGATCAAATCCACGGTCGCCGACCGCTACCTCTACCTCGACAACCTTTCGATCACCCCGGTCACGAACCAAGAGGCCGTCCGTCTGCGTTACTTCGACGATGCAGGCAACCTCGTCGCGACCCGCCTCGGCGAGCCCGGCACGAGCATCCTCCCCGGCAGCAACAACAGCAAGACCGGCTTCAACTTCAACGGCTGGCGTGACGCCGACGGCAAGCTCTACAGCGCCGCCGTCATTCCGGACGCCGACCTCGACCTCACGGCGAGCTGGAAGCAAGCCGAAACGATCGACGATTACACCGTCGACTGGTCGAGCGACATCGTCATCGACTTCGAGCAGACCGAAGACGTCGCCGGGTTCTACGGCGATTCGAAGAACAACAACGGCCCGCAGAACGGCTGCTACATCGTCACCGACGATCCCGCCGGCGCGCACAGCGGCAACAACTATTTCCGCTTCCACCAGACCGGCCACTGGGTGCAGCAGTGGTGGCGCCGGTTCCGCCTGTTCGGCAAGGACACGCCGGGACACGTCATCACCCTCGAGCCCGACTCGATCTACAAGATCGGCTACTGGATGAAGATCGACGATCTGACCGGCGCCGGCAACCTGATGATCTGCCTGTTCAACAAGGACAACAAGTCCCTGGCGACCGACCTCGAACACCCCGAACTCGGCCCGAAGGTCGTCATCGAGAACTACAAGACCCCTGCCGACGCCATCAGCAACTTCGGCCAGTGGTTCTACGTCGAGGACACGATCAACACCTACGGCGAGGACACCTGCCTGCAGCTCGGCATGATCTTCTCGGGCGGTTACCTGACCGCGTCGATCGACGACTTCACCATCACCCGCATCAAGCCCATCACGGTCACCTTTGACAGCAACGGCGGCTCGGCGGTCGACGACATCCTGCAAAATTCGCACGATTACGTCTTCGAACCGATGGCGCCGACCCGCGAGGGCTACACCTTCGCCGGCTGGTACACCGACAAGGCGCTGACCCGGCCCTTCGTCTTCACCGAGACCCTCGTCTACGACGACCTGCACCTCTATGCGAAGTGGGACGTCGCCGTGCCCGAAAAGGAACCCGAAGCGCCCAAACCGACCTATCGCACCGAAGTCACCTATGAGACGACCTACGAGACCCAGACCGTCGAGAACGAAATCCCCGACGCCTATCTCGACGAGGCGGTGCAGGTGGGCGGCAACGACACCATCGGCGAAATCCACACCGGCGCGGGCGGACAGCAGTCCACCCAGACCACTCCGGGCGCAGAAGGGATTGCCTGGTGGATCATCCTTCTGATCTGCGTCGGCGGCGTCATCGTCCTCGCGGCGATCGCCACCACGGCCATCCTGATCGTCCGCAAACGTTCCAAGAAAGGCGGTGAGCGCATTGGTTAAATCCGGACGTATTGCTTCGGTTTTCGTCGCGCTCTTCCTCTTCCTCTCCGCCTGCGCGACCGGCGGAACCGGCACGACCGAAACGCCCGGCGGAAACGGCTCGGGCGAAAAGAAACAACAACTCGTCCTCGCGATGGACCCCCTCATCTCGTTCAGCGACGGCTCTGCCGTCTCCTCCCGCCGTGACGTCGCCGCCTCGATGGCGGCCGACGTCCAGAGCGGAACGGCCGCGGCGCTCTACGACACGACCTCGTGGCAGTGGATCCACCGCACCGGCGAGACCGACTGGGATCAGCGCCTGACCCGCGCGGTCACGCCTTGGATGGACGGCGCGGGCGTCACGAGCGCCGGCGCGCCCTACGCCTACACCCTTTCGGACGACGGCACCGACTCCCTCTCGGTGTATGACGTTTCCTCGATCGAGGTCGAGGGCTGCGGCACCGGCGAGCTTTCCGACCGCGGCATCCTCTTCCCCCTGACCGGGGACGGCGAGGAAGCCCTCTGCTACACCGCGACGGCGGACGACACCGTCATCCTCTCCGACGCCGGCAACGGCAAGATCGCCCTCGTCGGCAAGGTCGCGGGGCTCGAGACCGGCTCGCTGCCGACCGATACCGCCTGCGGCGCCGTCGTGCGCATCTACCGCAACAA
>CANQSG010000030.1 GCA_947626485.1 uncultured Clostridia bacterium
CCGACGTCAGCCTCGTGATCGCCCCCGGCTCCAAGCAGGTGCTGACGATGCTGGCGGAAAACGGCGCCCTCGCCGATATGATCGACGCCGGCGCCCGCATTCTCGAATCGGGCTGCGGCCCCTGCATCGGCATGGGACAGGCGCCCGCCTCCAACGCCGTTTCGCTGCGCACGATCAACCGCAACTTCAAAGGGCGCTGCGGCACGACCTCCGCCGGGGTTTACATCGTCAGCCCCGAAACCGCCGCCGTCAGCGCGCTCGAGGGCAAGCTGACCGACCCGCGCAGCTACGCCGACCGCGTCGACCTGACGGTGGAGATGCCGGAGCGGTTCTATATCAACGACAACATGATCATCGCCCCGACCGACCATCCCGAGACCGCAGAGGTCGTCAAGGGACCGAATATCAAGGATTTCCCGGTCAACCACCCGCTGTGTGAGACCGTTTCGGGCGAGGTGCTGCTGCGCGTCGAGGACAACATCACGACCGACCACATCATGCCCTCCAACGCGAAGCTCCTGCCCTTCCGCTCGAACATTCCGTACCTTTCGGATTACTGCCTGACCCCCTGCGACCCCGAATTCCCGGCGCGCGCAAAGCGGCTCGGCGGCGGCTTCATCGTCGGCGGCGAGAATTACGGGCAGGGCTCCAGCCGGGAGCACGCGGCGCTCGTCCCGCTCTACCTCGGCGTCAAGGGCGTCCTCGCTAAGAGCTTCGCCCGCATCCACAAGGCGAACCTCATCAACTCCGGTATTCTGCCCCTCGTTTTTGCCGACCCGGCGGATTATGACCGCGTGGATCAGGGGCAGGAGATCGTGATCGAAAACGCGCCCGAACAGGTGAAAACCGGCCGCGTCACCGTTCGCGTCGACGGCAAGCCGGTCGAGACCTGCATCGAGCTGACCGCCAAGGAGCTGCAGGTGCTGCTCGCCGGCGGCAAGATCAATTTTATCAAACAGGCACAGTAAAGCCGCAACAGAAAGGAAGAGATCACATGGGAAAATTTGACGCGGTGCTTCGGCACTTTGAAGCGATCCTCGAACAGCAGGCCGAGCGGGTCGAACGCCTCAAAGACGAGGGCGACTTTGTCGATTACAGCAAGCTCGACCGCATTGTCATCGGCGTCGTCGGGGGCGACGGCATCGGTCCGATGATCACGGGCGAGGCAGAGCGGATTTTAAAGGTGCTGCTGCACGACGAGATCGCCGCCGGCAAAATCGAAATTCGCGACATCGAAGGGTTGACGATCGAAAATCGCGTCGCCCACAACCAGCCGATCCCCGACGACGTCCTCGCCGAGCTGAAGCAGTGCGACGTCATTCTCAAAGGCCCGACTACGACCCCGCAAAAGGGCGACCCCTGGCCGAACATTGAAAGCGCCAACGTCGCGATGCGCAAGGCGCTCGACCTCTTCGCCAACGTTCGCCCCGTTAAGGTGCCGGAGCAGGGCATCGACTGGACGTTTTTCCGTGAAAACACCGAGGGTGAGTACGCGCTCGGCAGTCAGGGCGTCAACGCGACCGACGACCTCGCCTTCGATTTCAAGGTCATCACGACGCAGGGGGCGGAGCGCATCGCCCGCGCCGCCTTCGATTTCGCGCGCAAGAACGGCAAAACCCGCGTGACGGCCGTCACCAAGGCGAACGTCATCAAGACGACCGACGGCAAATTCCTCGAATGCTGCCGCAAGGTCGCGGCGGAATACCCCGAGATCACCTTTGACGAGTGGTATATCGACATCATGACCGCCAAGCTCGTCGACGAGAAGCGCCGCCGGGATTTCCAGGTCGTCGTCCTGCCGAACCTGTACGGCGACATCATCACCGACGAAGCGGCGGAATTCCAAGGCGGCGTCGGCACGGCAGGCAGCTCCAACCTCGGCAAGCGCTATGCGATGTTCGAGGCGATCCACGGTTCGGCGCCCCGCATGGTAAAAGAGGGGCGCGCGCAGTACGCCGACCTGTCGAGCGTGATCCGCGCGGCAGCCATGCTGCTCGCCCACATCGGCTACGGCGCGCAGGCGGATAAGCTGACCCGCGCGCTGGAGATCTGCGGACAGACCGAGCGCAAGCTCGTCATGACCGGCCGCAGCGACGGCGCGACCGGCCGCGAATTCGGCGATTATATCCTCGAGACCATCGCCAAGATGTAACCGCGCGCCGACGGGCGATTGGGAGGCGGTCGTATGCCGGAAGAAACCGAAAACCTGGCGGCGCGGGTCTACCGCGAGATCCGGGACAACATCCTGCGGGGCGACTACCCGACGGGTATGGCGCTGACCGAGCAGGGGCTCGCCGACGCGCTGCAGGTCAGCCGCACGCCGGTGCGCGAAGCGCTGCGCCAGCTCGCCCGCGGCGAGCTCGTCGAGCTAAAGCCCAACCGCGGCGCCGTCGTGCTCGGCATTTCGAACGGCGATATCCGGGATATTTACGAGATCCGTTCCCTCATCGAGGGCATCGCCGCCGAGCGCGCCGCCAACGAGGCGACCGACGCGCAGATCGACTGCCTGCGGGAGATCATCGACCAGACCGAGCGCTATTTCCAGAACGGCGACCTCGACCAGCTGCAGGGCATGGACGGCAAATTTCACACCTATCTCTACGGGATGTCGGGCGGGCGCATGCTGCGCCACATCCTGACCGACCTGCACAGCTACGTCAGCCGCTTCCGCGGCATGTCGATTCAGCGGGAGGGGCGCGTCGAGCAGACGCTCAAGGAACACCGCGCCGTGATGGACGCCATCCGCCGACACGACGGCGCGGCGGCGCGGGCGCGCATGACCGAGCACGTCATCAATTCGCTGCACAATATCATGGAGCTGCAAAAAGCGGCACAGGGGGAAACCGAATCATGAACATTTTGATCTTCAACGAATACCGCCACGAAAAGCAGGAGGAAGCCGTCCGCAAAATCTACCCGAACGGCATCCACGGCGCGCGCGCCGACCTCTTTCGCGCCGACGGCCACACCGTGAAGACCGTCACCCTCGACGACGAAAATTGCGGCATCGACCGCGATGTGCTCGAATGGGCGGACGTGCTCTTCTGGTGGGGGCATATCGCGCACAGAGAGGTGCCGGACGAGGTCGCCGCGCTGGTGCGCGACGCGGTGCTCAACGGCATGGGCTTTGTCGGGCTGCACTCGGCGCACAATTCCAAGCCCTTCCGCCTGCTGATGGGCACGGCCTGCTCGCTGCGCTGGCGCTCGGTCAGCAAGGAGCGCATCTGGACGGTCTCGCCCGGCCACCCGATCGCGCAGGGCGTCCCTCAGCAGTTCGTCCTCGAGCAGGAGGAAATGTACGGGGAATATTTCAACATCCCGACGCCCGATGAGCTCGTTTTCCTCGGCTGGTTTTCCGGCGGCGAGGTTTTCCGCAGCGGCGTGACCTATCGCCGGGGGCTCGGCAAGGTCTTCTATTTCCAGCCGGGACACGAGGGCTTCCCGACCTTCTACGACCCGACGATACAGACCATCCTGCGCAACGCCGCCGCCTGGGCGGGGCGTACCTGCCGCGGCAACGTCCTCGACTGCCCGCACACCAAAGCTCTCGAGGAAGCATAACCGCCCCGCGGCTTTCGAAAAAAACAAAACCGGCACGGTTCCTTGCCTTTGGAGTCGTGCCGGTTTTTTTGTTTTGCGTCAATCGCACTTATCACACTGCGGAATTTCGTCCCAGTTGAGGGTGAGCTTGCGGACGTCGGGCGCTGCGCCGCCGTCGCCGATCTGCGTTTCAAGGAAGACGACGTCGGTCTTCGCCAGCAGGGAATGGGGCGTGCCGCCGGCGATGCGCACCGTGTCGCCCGCCTTGCAGTCGCGCATTTCGCCGTTTTGGGCGAGGGTGCCTTCGCCCTGCAAAAACGTCCAGACCTCGTCGCGCCGGTCGTGGACGTGGTAGGAAAGGTTGTGGCCGGCGAAGACGTGCAGCCGGCGGGTCATGCTAAACCGCCCGCCGTTCAGGCGTTCGCAGTTGAGCACCTGAATCGTGCCCCAGCGCCGTTCCTCGTACATCGGCAGCCGGTCGTCCAGCCGCTCGACAACTTCTTTAAGGCGGACGGAGGCGGCGCGTTCGGTTACCAGAACCCCGTCGGGCGCGCAGACGACGATGAGATCCTGCGTGCCGACCGTGACGACCGGCAGTGTCGACTCGTTGATGATGCTCGTGTTGCGGCAGGAGGGGTCCATCAGGCCGTTGCCGTGGACGCGGCCGCGCAGCTCCTCACAGAAGACGTCCCAGGTGCCGAGATCCTTCCACATGCCGCAAAAGGGCACGACGGTCAGCTGCTCGGCGCGCTCGAGCACGGCGTAGTCGAAGCTGGTCTTCGGCAGCCGGTCGTAGTTCTGAAAGAGGCTGTCGTAATCGGTCGGCAGGTCGTACTCGGCGAGGCACTCGAGCACGTCGCCGATGCGCAGGCAGAAGACGCCGCAGTTCCAAAGCGCCCCGTCGGCGATGAGAGCGGCAGCGCGCTCGACGGTCGGCTTTTCGCTGAAGGCGCGTACCCTTGTGCCGGTCGGCAGCACCGCCCCGTCGGGGATGATGTAGCCGTATTTGTCCGAAGGGTGGTCGGGCGTCACGCCCATGAGCGCGATCTGCGCGCCGGTCTCGTCGAGCACCTGCGGCAGACGCTTGACCGTTTCGAAATAGCCGTCGTCGGTATAAGGGTCGACCGGCAGAAAGCAGACCGGGTCGGCCTCGCTCGCGCCCAGCTTGCTTTTCAAAAAGGCGCAGGACAGCGCGGCGGCGGTGTCACGCCGCGCCGGCTCGACGGCGATGGGGATTTTCCTGCCGAGCTGGCGCTGCAAAATTTCGGTTTGCGACCGGCTCGCGCAGATCATCGTGTTCGCGTCAAGCCCGGCCTTTTCGAGCTGGCGCCAGACCCGCTGCACCATCGAGCAGGGCTCGCCGGTCTGCTCGTTGTGCAGCAGCTTGATATACTGTTTGGAGCGCAGGGTGTTGGAAAGCGGCCAGAGCCGTTTTCCGGAACCGCCCGAGAGTAAAACGATGTACATAAAATTCTCCTGTTTACGGAATGGGGATGGCTTTTTCTTCGGCGCGGGCTCTGCGGCTGCGGAAGACGCCGCGTTTTCGGTCGTCGGGCAAATGTCCTTCCGCCTCGGTGATCTCGGCGCGCGCGAGGGCGAGGAAAATCCAGATATACTCGGTGTTCAACGTGCCGTTTCCGACCTGAATGAGGAAGAGCCCGATAAACCCTGCCAGCAGGATCGCGCGGTCGCGGTTCAGCGGCAGGCGGAGCAGCCGGATGAACGGGTGCAGCAGGAAGAGGTAATAGAAGAAGAATCCCAACGGGCCGTTTTCCAGCAGCAGCGTCAGCGGCGCGCTGGCGGTCGCGCGATAGGTCTCGCCGTAGATCATGTTCAAATAAACCCCCGCCATATTGTTGCCGACGCCGAAAGGCTTTTGCAGGATCGCGTCGATCGACGTAGTGATTTTCGCAAGGCGTGGGGCGTTGTCGCTGTCAAGCAGGCTCGAGGTTTGCAGGCTGGCGAAGAAATCGTCCAAAAGGCCGCGCAGTCGGTCGGAAAAAACGTAGAGCAGCAGCAGAACCGCGATCAGGAGGACGGCGGTGCCCACGATTTTCAGGACGGCGCGCCGTTTGGCGTTCGGGTCAAAGGGCTTGTCCTTTCGCTGTCGGACGCAAAGGCGCAGCACGGCGTAAACGGCGAAAACCGCCAACACGATGAGCAGGTTGCCCGAGAGGGAAATGGTGTATAAATAGAGCATGAGCGCGAAGAGCGGCCAGCGCAGTAACTTGTTCATGCGGGAGAAGGCGAAGAGGCCGAAGAGGGAAGTGAAGGCCAGCAGGTGACTGCATTCGAGGAAAAGCCCCTGCGCCCGGTAAAAAAAGATCAGGTTGGATCGGTCGGCGTAGCCCATGGAATTCGACCACTGCAAGGAAAGGAAGAATCCGCCCTGCGGAAAGAGCTCGCGGAAAAACGTAAAGCCGGGGCCGCGCTCGAAGAAAACGAGCTGCACCACGGAGAAGATCAGGTTGAGCACGAAGCCGTGTACAATGCCGCGCAGCAGCCATTCCTTGTGTGCGCGCAGGGCATAGACCGCGTAATAAAGGCCGAGGAAAAACGGCAGGTAGAGAAGCCCGTTGAGATAGCTGCGGTAAGGGAGGCGGTCATATTGCCGCAGCACGGCGAGGAAGGAGATCGACGAAAGCAGAATCGTCGCGAGGTAGCCCTGCATTCCGAAATCAAAGAGCACCCGCAGTGTCTGCCGGTTGTCCGGCATGTGCAAAAGGCAATAGACCGCGGCGATCAGTCCGACGATCAGGATCACGTTGAAACAGGTTGAAGTGAGGCGCAGGATATAGAAGATGTTCTGCGCGGACAGCAGGCCGAGCAGATAGACAAGACATCGCTCGAAAAAGACGGAGCGGTTCGTCGGCAGGGCGCCGGCGGATGGTACGTTGCGCATAGGCTTCCTCGCTTGGTATCGTTAGATTTGGCGGCTTAGTTCTGCTCGCCGGGCGTCATGTCGAGCAGGCGCCCGACGTTGCGGTCGAAATCGAGCCGCTCGCGGTAAAAACGGAGGCTCGCGTCGCCCGTGCGGCGGAAGACCTCGTCGTCGGTCAGGGCGGTCATGGCGTTCGTGAAGTCGGCGGCCGTCCGGCAAACCCAGCCGTTCGGCTCGCCGTCGGAGAGAAATTCCGTCAGCCCCGGCAGGTCGGAGACGATGGCGGGCAGGCCGAAATACATTCCCATCGAAAGGACGCCGCTCTGCGACGCTTCGAGATAGGGCAGGACGATCGCCCGCGCGTGGGTAAACAGATCGCACATTTCGCCGTCGGACAGAAAGCGGTTGAGCAGGAAAACGTCGCCGCCCAGCGCGTCGATGCGGCTGCGTTCGCCCTCCGACAGCGCGCCGAAGCCCGCGACGACCAACGCGAAGCGGTCTTTTTTGGGAAAATCGCGGTAGGCATCGAGCAGCAGCGACAGGTTTTTATACCGGTCGATCCTGCCGAAAAAGAGAAAATAACCGCGGTCGAGACCGACAAGTTCCGGCGGTCGAACCGGGCCGGCGTGGGGCACATGGGCGCCGAGCGGCAAAAGCGCGACCTTTTCGGCGGCGGCGGGGTAGCATTTTTCGAACTTTTCCCGCGTCGCGTTCGAGAGCAGGATGATGCGGTCGACCCGTTTTAAGACGCGGCGGCGGCGCAACAGTAAACTCCGATTGCGCAGCGCGGCGCGCAGGCGAAAGCGGGCGGGGTGAGGGGAGACGTCGTGCAGAAAGGCGACGGTGCGGCATTTGCCGGCGAGGCGCAGCAGCAGCTGCTGCGAGACGGTCGTCTCGTCGGTGCACCAGACCTCGGTCGGCCGCGCCGCCAGGATCGTTTCGGCGATGGCGTCGGCGCAGCGCAGCTTTTCGGGGATCGTTTGCCCCATTTGAAAGCGCCGCACCGGCAGGTCGCCGTCGAGCGCGGTGTCCTGCGGGGCGAAGAGCAGCGCGTCGGCGCCGTTTTGCCGCAGGGAGCGGTAAATTTGCCCGGCGAGCTGTACCGTGCCGCCCTCCTTGTCCGTTGTGACGACTGCGATCATGCGGTTTCTCCCTTCTGCGCGCGGGCGGTTTGCGCTTCTTGCAGGTAAAGCGCTTCGAGCGCCTTGGCCGCCTCGCCGATTTCATAGCCCTGTTTGGAAAGCCGTTGCCCCGCGTCGGGTGTGCGCCCGCATGACGCGAGCGTCGTAATGCGCCGCGCCCAAACCTCTGGCGGCTCGGTCAGGGAAAGGCGTCCGGTCGAATCGAGCAAAACAGCTTCCTCGGTAATCGCGTCGGAAAACAGGCAGGGCAGACCCGCCGCCTGCGCCTCGACGCCGACGACCGGCAATCCCTCGAAAACAGAGGGCATCACGAGAAGGTCAAACGCCTGCAGCAGGGCGGGCACGTCGTCCCGCACGCCGAGAAAGCGCACATTATTTTCAAGGCCGAGCGCCTTTGCCTTGGCGCGAAGCGGTTCTTCGAGTTCGCCCCTGCCGACGATGAGCAGCAGAGCGTCGGGACGGATTTTTTTGAGCGCCGCAAAGACGTCAAGCAGAAAAGCGTGGTTTTTCTGGCGTGTAAGGCGGCCGACGCTGCCGACGGCGAGGGCGTTTTCTTCCAGCCCGAGCGCGGCGCGCGTCTCCCGGCGGACGGCCTCGTCAAACCGGAAGGGCTTCATCTCGATGGCGTTGGGGATGACGCGAATTTTGCCCGCCTTTGCCGCCCGGCGGCCGAACAGCCAGCTGCCCGCCTGCATCGAGCAGGTGTAATATCGGTTGGCGTAGTGCCGCAGCGGCAGTTTAAGGAAATTCGCGAAGAGGAGCTTTAACGGGGATCGCTGCTGAAATCGGTTTGCGTGGTTGTGCAGGATGCGCACCGGGACGCCGTATTTTTTCGCCAGCGCGAGGACGTAAAACAGCTTGGACGAGCCGTGGACGTGCAGAATGTCGTATTCCCCGGCGTGGGCGCGGAAAAAATTCTTCACCGCGCGGTAGCTGCGCAGGAATCCGTCGCTCGGCGGCGGCAAAAGCTGCGTGCTCCCGCCGCAGGCGCGAAAGCGCTCCTCGTAATTGTCGAGCGGGCCGAAGCGGAAGGCCAGCAGGTCGGCGGCGACGCGGCTGCGGTCGATGTGCTGCATCCAGCGGATCACCATCTCCTGAATGCCGCCGCCGTTGCCGACGCCGTCGAGAAAAAAGAGCACCTTTACCGGCCGTTCCATCGCTTCACCTCATCTCGGATATTTATTTGATTTTCTGCTTGACCGCGAAGAACAAATTCCAAAGCCCGGTCGCCCGCAGCAGCCGTTTGACGCGATAACGCCCGTTCGGAATGTGCCGCTTGATCGCGCAGGTCAAGGGCATTTTCTCGCAGTCGGCAAGAAATGCCGCGCGCGAGGCGGGCGGGGAAATGCTTTTGCAAAGGTAGGGGTTGGCGCGGCGCACCCGGTCGGCGGAAATTTCGGCGCAGGTCAACGCGTCGGCAAATTCGGCAAAATGCCGCGCGCCCTTCTGTGTGTTGCGCACGAGAAACGAGACGCCGTCGCCCGGAAAGCGGCGCAAAACGGCCTCGTCGACGCCCCACGCGTCCCCGATGAGATAATCCGCCGTGTGCTGTTCGCCCTTGAAGCGGCAGTCGAAACAGCTGCCGCGCTGCAACAGGTTTTCGGAAAAGGCGATGACGTAGGGGTCGCCGATGTAGCAGTCGGAATCGAGCCGTTTGCCGTTCGCGAAGGCGTACCGCGTGCGGGAGCGCCCCCAGCCGTAAGGGGTTTTCGAGCGAAAGACCGCCTCGGTCATCGGCGCGCGCATCCGGTCGGCGAGCTCCCGCCGGTAACGTTCCCAGAAGGCGGGCTCCGGCGCGCCGTGACAGGTCAGCGCGACCGTCAGCAGCTGCTCCGGGTTTCCGGTCAAACGCTGCACCGCGGCGACTTGGCAGGGCACCGAGCAAAACAGCACCGGCGTCCCTTCGTCCAGCGCGTCGCGCAGCCGCCGCAGGCAGTCGGCGCTCAGCTCGCTGCGCACATAGCGGGTCTGGCGCATGCGCTTGACGTCCGCTTCTTTGTCCGTCAAAATGTGCCGCGCCGTCAGCGTCTCGTCCCAAACGCAGCCGCAGACCATGCCGCCGCGCGCCAAAACGGATCGTGCGATCGCGTAAAAAGCGCCGCCGGACGTGCTCTCCTTTGTTTCGGCAGCATCGCGCAGCTGAACGGCGAGCCAGGGGCTTTTTGCGTCCCGGTCGACGGCGGGCGGGTGCAGCCGCGGGCAAGCGTTGTCGCAGGCGCCGCAGCCGGTGCAGGGGATCGCATCGTCGAATTGCGGCAGGGAAAATCCGTTATTGCAACCTTTTTGGGGTGTCAACGTGATTCTGTTCTGCAAACAGGCGGCAGCGCAGGCGCCGCAGCCGTAGCAGAGGTTCGGTCGGTCGAAATCAAGCATGCGTCGTCCCTCCCGTCAGGGGCGCAAGCGCGGCGTCCAGATAGGAAAGGGAGGCGGCGCGCGCCGTTTGCAGCGCCTGCTTTGCCGGGCGGAAATCGTACTCTGTCAGCTTTTGCAGGTCGATCTCGTCCGGGCGGCAGAGGTGATCGTCCAGCCCGATGCGGTGCAGCGCCGACTGCATACGCGTGTCGGGTCGGTCACCGCAGACCGAGACGAAGGGTTTTTCGTAAAGCGAAGAAAAAACCGTCCCGTGGAAGGAATTTGTTACGATGAAATCCGCGTTCTGTACGAGGCCGAGGAACTCCCGCGGGCCGACGTCGAGCAGGCGCGGAAACCCGCCGAAGATCGCACGCGGGGGGTACGATCGAAATAATTTTGCGGCCGAGCGCGGCGGAAATGCGGCGCGCCGCCTGACAGACCTCTCGGGTCATCGTCCAGGAGAACAGCAGAATGTAGGGGTGATCGAGGCTTGGCGCCCGGGCGATGGCGTCGTAGGCGGGGCGGTCGAGCAGCAGCGTCGGGTCGAGGACGACCTCGCAGGGCAGGCCGAGACTGCGCAGATACTCCGCGCCGCTCTCCTCGCGAACCGAAAGGGCATCGAAGGTGCGCAGCCAGGGCAGAAAGACGTCCTCCTGCGTCGGCGCGTCCTTGACCCAGTTCGAAAAGGAGGGCGCGTAGGCGACGCGGCGCTGCTTCTTCGGGAAATTCAGGAAAAACAGCGGCGTCTGATACCGGATGCCGGGGTCGAGGTTCCAGATCTGGTCGCTCCCGCAAATAATGCAGTCGTAGCGCTCGGCCTGCGCGATGACCTCCTCGCGGGTCCTGCAGAGCGGGCCGACACGCAGCACCTCGTTTGTAAATTCCTCAAAAAGCCGGTCGCGCCGTTCGAGGGCGGCGCGATAGGGCAGGCGGGTGACGTTTTTGATGAACTCCTTCGGGTGGCGCGGGCGCTTCGTAAACGGGCGGGTGATCTCGCGCATGACGTCGGAGCGGTAGTGGATGATCTCACAGTCGCCGCAGCGTTCGCGAACGGTCGTTTGCAGGGCGAAGGCCTGCAAGGAAGCGCCGTAATTGTTGCAGGCATGGTAGGTGAGGATGCCGATGCGGTTCATGCGCGCCCCTCCTCGCAGGTCGTCAGCGCGGCGAGCAGCTTTTTCGCGCTGCCGTCCCAGCTGTATTTTGCGAGCACCGCAGACGGGTCGGCGACCGGCTCGCGCAGCAGGGCGTCAAGGTCGACGGTCGGGTCGTCCGGGTCGATGTAATGGGCGGCGTCGCCGTAAATTTCCGGCAGGCAGGTCACGGCGCTCACGCAGATCGGGGTGCCGACGCTCAGCGCCTCGAGCGGGGGAATGCCGAAGCCCTCGTACCGGCTGGGGAACAGAAACGCCTTCGCGCCCCGCATGAGGGATTTGACCGCGCCGTCCGAAAGATAGCCGGTGAACAGCACGTTGTCCGGCTTGCTTGCGGCGTAGTCGACGCCGGTGCCCTTTTTGAAGAAATTGCCCGAAATGACAAACAGCGCGTCGGGATTGCGGCGCGCGGCGGTCAGCAGCCAGTCGATATTTTTGTTCTGCGCCAGCGAGCCGAGCGAGAAATAATAGGAGCGCTCGCGCAGCTGCGGATATTGTTCGAAAATCGCGTCGTCGGCTTCGATGCGCTCGAAATGCTGCCACGCGCAGCCGACGACTTCGACGCGCTCGGGCGGCAGGTGATAGACCTCGCAGATCTGCTTTTTGGAGTATTCCGAGACGGTGAAGATCAGCCGCGCGCGCTTCGCGCAGACGAAATGGTGCAGCCGGTGCCACCACATCGAGGCAAAGGCGTAAACCGTTTTATGAAAAAAATCGGGTCGCAGCCGATAGGCAAGGTCGTGGATAAAGACGTAACCGGGGCGGGTGAGGGGGACGGTCGTGCAGAGGTTGACGCTGACGCCGCCGTTTTTGCGCAGATATCGGCTGAGATCGAACTGCTCCCAGAAATGACCCTTCACCTTGCCGTAGGACACGACGGCGATGTTTTGCAGGTCGCGCAGCGGGGAAAGCTCGGCATAGGTCGGGCAGACGACCGTAAACCGGCCGGGCTCGACGATCTTGTCGAGGGCGTGCAGCAGCTCGAGCGCGACGCGCTCCTGTCCGGTCAGACGGCGCGCGGCAAACCGGCCGTTGATGACAAAGGTTTCCATAACCCACCTCATCGCCGCCGCAAGCAGCGGTTCCATTCGCCCCGCCGGCGGTTTCGCGGCGGATTTTCGCGGGCAAATAAAAGGCGGACTTGCATGGGCAATTTAATGAAGTTATTATACCATGAAACCGATCTTTTGTAAACTCTTTTTTAACGCGGCACGCACGCACGTACAAAGTCGGTTACCCGTCGTAATCCTCGACGAGCCGGTCGGCTTGCGCTTCGGATTCGACCGGGATACCGCCGCGCAGCAGGGCGCGGTCGTAGGACGGCAGATTCGAGAGCACCACGCCGTCATAGACCGTCACGATTTTTTCGCCGGCGAAGAGCGCGACGGTGTTTTCATAGGCCTGTAAGCGGTAAGCGGGCGCCGCCGGGTCGGTCGTTTCGGGCAGCATCAGCCTCGCAAGGGCGCACAGCGCCAGCAGCAGCGCGACGACGCCCGCCGCCGCAGCGGTTTTGAACGCGGAAATTCGTTGCATAAAACAGCCTCCTTTTCTCTATATTCTTAACAGGACGAGCCGTTTGTATACCGCGCCCGAAAGACGCCGCCCGAAAGGTTAAAATTTTGTAACCCCCTTTTGTCCAAAATGTGGTATAATAGAGGCACATAGGCTTTTGCGTCCCCGGCTCGAAATCGGCAAAAGCCTGTCAAATGCAGACGACCCATCGAAAAAAATGCAATAGGATCCCGACATGGAGGTGACTGTCGCGCATGGATGACAACATGGATTTCTACACGTCCGACCCGGAAGACTTCAGCGGTTCCGAACCCGAAGATCTCGGCGGCGTGGACAGTTTTTCCGGTGAAGATTCCTCATATCGCGATCAGCTGGATCTGAACAGCTTTTCCACCAAGCGCACCCCGAGCGAAACCCGCTCCGCGCGGTCGGCTTCGGGCGGCGGCAACAAGAAAAAGAAGCGCAAAAAACGCAAGGGCGGCTTTGCGCGCGCCTTTCTGTCGATCTTTCTCGTCGGCATCATCACGTTCTGCTTCGTCTTCGGCGCCTTCGCGGTCTACGTCTTCGGCTTCGTCGACAACACGGTGCACGAGGATCTCGACGAGCTCAAGCTCGACTTCACCACCACGGTCTACGTTATGGACAGCAAGACCGGCGAATACGTCGAGTACCAGCGGCTGCACGGCGAGAAAAACCGCATCTGGGTCTCCGACGAAAAGGGCGAGATCCCGCAATATCTGAAGGACGCCTTCGTCGCGATCGAAGACAAGCGCTTCTTCGACCACAACGGCGTCGACTGGAAGCGGACGTTTTCGGCGTTTGCCAACCTGTTCTTCCACTTCTTCTCCTCGAATCAGGGCGGTTCCACCATCACCCAGCAGCTCGTCAAAAACCTGACGGGCGACAATTCCGAGAGCCCCATGCGCAAAATCCGCGAGATCATGCGCGCGCGCTACCTCGAAGAGCATTATTATAAGGACACGATCCTCGAATGTTACCTCAACACCATCCCGATGGCGGCGGGGCTTTACGGGGTCGAGACCGCGGCAAATTATTATTTCGATAAGCACACCTCCGAGCTGACGCTCGCGGAGGCGGCGAGCCTCGCGGCGATCACCAAAAACCCCGAGCGCTACCGCCCCGACAAAAAGCCGGAGAACAACGTCGAGCGCCGCAACCTCGTTTTGAGCGAAATGCTCGATCAGAAGATGATCTCCCGCGAGGAGTACGACGCCGCCGTCGCCGAGGAGCTGCACGTCGTCGCCGACCCGGACAGCCTCGGCGAAAAGGAGATCAACTCCTATTTCATCGACACCCTCATCGAAGAATTCATCGACCGGCTCGTCGAAGAATATAAATTCGACGAATCGCACGCCGCCAACAACTTCTACAACGGCGGCTATAAAATCTACTGCACCCTCGACCCCGCCATTCAGGAGGCCGTCGAAAAGGTCACGACCGACCCGCGCTATGCCCTGAAGGGCGCCAACGGCACGACGATGCAGGCCTCTATCACCGTGATGGATTACGAGGGGCACATCGTCGGCATCGCCGGCGGATTGGGCGAAAAAACCGTCGACCGCGGGCTCAACCGCGCGACCCAGTCGCCCCGGCAGCCCGGTTCGACCATCAAGCCCATCGCCGCCTACGCCCCCTGCGTCGAGAACAACCTCATCACCTATTCCTCGATGATCCAGGACAAAAAGCGGATGTTCAACGGCAACTGGACGCCGAAAAACTGGTACGGCGGCTATTACGGCACCCGCACCGCCGCCTACTTCCTGCAACAGTCGAGCAACGCCATCCCGGTCTACCTCATCGACATGCTCACGCCGCAGGCCTCCTATGATTTCCTCACCCAGAAGCTCGGCATCACGACGCTCGACGCCGCGCACGACATCGACTATGCGCCGCTCGGCATGGGCGGTATGTACCACGGCCTGACGACCCGCGAATCGGCCGCCGCCTTCGCGATCTTCGGCAACCTCGGCAAGTATTACAAGCCGACGACCTTCGTCAAAGCGACCGACCATTACGACAACGTCGTCTTCGAGCAGGAGGAACCGATCGTCGCCATCGGGGAAGACACCGCCAACGTCATGAATCACATGCTGCAAAACGTTGTCTACGGCTCTCCCGCCACCGGTACCGGCGCCCGCGGCTACATTCCGCACATGCGCATCTTCGCCAAGACCGGTACTTCGGATAACACGAACGACCTCTGGTTCGTCGGCGGCTCGCCCTATTACGTCGCCTCCTGCTGGAGCGGCTTCGACGACAATCAGAAGATCAATTCCGCCACCATCGCGCAGACGATCTGGGGCAAGGTCATGTCCCAGATCCACAGCAAGCTGCCCGCCAAGGAGTTCCCCGAAAGCGAGTACGTCACCTGCCGCCGCTACTGCACGAGCACCGGCCTCGTCGCAAAATCCGGCTGCCCCTCCACCGCGATCGGCTGGTACAAAACGACCTATATGCCCGTCTGCTCGACGCACGGCGGCACGGTGCTGAACGCCGTCAGCGGCAGCAGCGCCGGAACGCCGACCTCGCCCGGCACGACCTCGTCCTCGCCTTCGACCTCGAGCGCGGCTTC
>CANQSG010000031.1 GCA_947626485.1 uncultured Clostridia bacterium
TCATGTTGACCGTCGTCATGAGCTTGCGCTCGGAATCGAAGGGGATCTCGCCGAAGCGGGGGCAGCCGGTCTCGATGTCCTGCTTGGAGATCGAGGCGTATTTCGCGCAGGCGTCGGCGATGCCGATCTCGGTCGGGTCGCCGATGTTGGATTTGCGGCTGCCGTTGCGCTCGACCTTGGCGTCGCTGCAGATCGCGCCGAGCCGCAGGAGCATCCGCCCCGATTCGGTGATCGCATCCTTCGCGAGGTCGATGGTGCGGCGGCCGTCAAACAACTTGGTGACTGTCATGCGGTTCATCGTGAGGGTGCCAGTCTTGTCGGTGCAGATGACCGAAGCGCTGCCGAGTGTCTCAACGGCGGGCAGGTTTTTGATGATGGCGTTGCGCTTTACCATGCGCTGCACGCCGAGGGCGAGCACCACCGTGACGATGGCGGGCAGGCTCTCCGGAATCGCGGCGACGGCGAGGGAAATCGAGGTGATAAAGGTGTTGAGCAACATCTCGGCAAAGGAGACGTCGGGGCTCGCGAAATTGCGAATGACGGTGACGACGAAGACGACCGCGCAGACGACGAGGGTCAAAACCGCCAGCATTTTGCCCAGAGATTCGAGCTTGGCCTTCAGCGGGAAGGCGCGTTCGCCGGTCTGGGCGAGCATCGTCGAAATTTTGCCGATCTCGCTCGACATCCCGGTCTCCGTCACGACGGCGACGCCCCGCCCGTGGGTGACCGAGCAGCCGGAATAGACCATGTTGCTGCGCTCGGACAGGGGGGCGATCTCATCGTGGACGGCGTCCGCCATTTTCTCGGCCGGGACGGATTCCCCGGTCAGCGGCGACTCGTCGCAGCAGAAGGAGGCCGTCTCGATCAGCCGCGCGTCGGCGCAGACGTAGTCGCCCGCCTCGAGCAGAATCACGTCGCCCGGGACGATCTGCGACGCGTCCACCAATTTGACGATGCCGTCCCGCATGACCTTGGCGGTCGGGGCGGTCATGGCTTTCAGTGCGTTGAGCGCCGATTCGGCGCGCACCTCCTGAAAGGTGCTCAGTGCCGCGTTGGCGACGACGATCGCCAGAATGATGACCGGCTCGTACCAGTGGTTTTCCTTCGTGAGGAATTGCACGAAAAACGAAACCGCCGCCGCGAGCAGCAGAATAATCACCATCGTATTCCGGAACTGCGCGAGAAACCGCAGAATGACCGGCTTTTTCCGGTTGGTCGTGAGCAAATTCGGCCCGTAATGCCCGAGCCGTTCGTCGGCGACGCCGGCGGAAAGTCCCTTTTCCGGGTCGACGTCGAGGTTCGCTAAAACGTCTTGATAGGTACTGCTATGCCAAATCAAAAAATCGCCTCCAGTTTATCGGACGTCTTCTATCTTACAATAAAATGAGGCAGAAATCAAGAAAAACCGATAATTTCACAAGTTTTCTCGAAATTCCTCTTTTTTTTTGCGGGAAATGATGATATAATAAAAAGGCAATCAGAGACAAACGGGGGAATGGATGGTTGGAACAAACCCTGCGCATCGACCGGATGGAACAGCTGGTCGGCCTATTCGGAAATTTTGATGAAAACATTCGCAAGCTCGAACAGCAATACCGGGTGACCGTCACCGCCCACGACAGCGAGCTGAAATTTCGCGGCGAGGACGAGGCCGACGTCGCCGCGGCGGTGCGGGCGACGCAAGGGCTGTTGACGCTGCTCTCCCGCGGCGAGGCCATCACCGACCAGAACCTGCACTATGTCTTTTCGCTCGTCGCCGACGGCGAGGAGGGGCAGATCGCCCACCTGACCGATTCGGACTGTATCTGCGTCACCGCCGCCGGCCGCCCGATCAAGCCGAAGACGCTGGGGCAAAAGAAATATATCGACGCCATCCGGGACAACACGATCACGATCGGCGTCGGCCCCGCCGGCACGGGCAAGACCTATCTCGCCGTCGCCATGGCGGTCACGGCCTTCCGCGCCAAGCAGGTCAACCGCATCATCCTGACCCGCCCCGCTGTCGAAGCGGGGGAGAAGCTCGGCTTTCTGCCGGGCGACCTGCAACAGAAGGTCGACCCCTATCTGCGTCCGCTCTACGACGCCCTCTTTGAGATGCTCGGCCCCGAAAACTTCCAGCGCTGTCAGGAACGGGGCGATATCGAGGTCGCGCCGCTGGCGTACATGCGGGGACGCACGCTCGACGACAGCTTCATCATTCTCGACGAAGCCCAGAATACGACGTCGGAACAGATGAAAATGTTTTTGACCCGGCTCGGCTTCCGCTCGAAAGCGGTCGTGACGGGGGATATCACGCAGATCGATCTGCCCGAAGGAAAACGCTCCGGACTGAAAGAGGTGCTGACCGTGCTGCGCCAGGTGGACGATATCGCGACGGTTCGTTTCACCGGCAGGGACGTCGTCCGGCACCGGCTCGTCCAGGAAATTATACGCGCCTACGAAAAACATGAAGAATCGAGGAAAGCAAGACATGATTAAGGTCAAGGTGAACATCAGCAACGAACAAAAAGCGGTGAAGGTGCCGTCCGGGTTGAAAATGCTGGTTCGTCGCGCCTGCATTGCAACGTTGGTGGCGGAATCGTTCCCCGACTCCGCCGAGGTCAACGTCACCTTTGTCGACGACGATGAGATCGCCCGGCTCAACGCCCAATTCCGAAAACTCGATCAGCCGACCGACGTGCTGTCCTTCCCGCTCGGCGAGAACGGGCAGTACGACGTCAACCCCGAAACCGGCGCCAAGCTGTTGGGCGACGTCGTCATTTCGCTGCCCCGCGCGGTCGAGCAGGCCAAGAAATACGGCCATACCATGCAGCGCGAGGTCGCCTATCTGACGGTGCATTCGGTGCTACATATCCTCGGCTACGACCACGAGGCCGGCCCCGACCGCGTGGTAATGCGGGAGCACGAGGAGACGGTTTTGCAGTCGCTCGGTCTGACCCGCAGCAGCGATCTGGAATAGGAGCAGGACATGAAGGAACAAACCGGCGCGTTTATCGCCGTGATCGGACGCCCGAACGTCGGGAAGTCCTCGTTTATCAACCGCGTTCTCGGGCAGAAGGTCGCGATCGTCTCGGACAAGCCGCAGACCACCCGCACCCGCATCCTCGGCGTCCTCACGCGCGACAGCGAGCAGACCGTTTTCGTCGACACGCCGGGCTTTCACAAGCCCCGCAACGCCCTCGGGCAGGCGATGATGCGGGCGGTCGGCGCCGGGCTTTCCGACGTTGACGCCGCCGTTTTGATGGTCGACGCCGCGCCCGCTTTCTCCCTTTCCGCCGACGCGCTGCCCAAGGCCGAGCGCGCCCTGCTCGAGGAGCTTGCCCGCCGCAAGCTGCCGGCGGTGCTTGCGATCAACAAGATCGACCTGCTGCCCGACAAGCAGGAGCTGCTGCCCGTGATCGCCGCCTATCAAAACGCCTATGCGTTTGACGCCGTCGTCCCGATCTCCGCGAAGGACGGCGACGGCGTCGATCTGCTGCTCGAGGAGCTTCGCCGCTATCTGAAGCCGTCGCCCCACTACTTCGGCGACGACGATCTGACCGACCAGCCCGAGCGCCAGATGGTCGCCGAGCTCATCCGCGAAAAGCTGCTGCGCCTGCTCGATCAGGAAATTCCGCACGGCATCGCGGTCGACATCGAGCGCTTTTTCGAGACCGACACCGCCGACGGCGAGCCGATTCTCGAAGTACACGCCTCGATCTATTGCGAAAAGACCAGCCACAAGGGCATTATCATCGGCAAAAACGGCGCGACCCTCAAAAAGGTCGGTACCCTCGCGCGGCAGGATATCGAAGCCTTTTTCGGCCTGAAAACCAACCTGCAGCTCTGGGTCAAGGTCAAGGAGGACTGGCGCAACCGCCAGAGCCTGATCCACACCTTCGGGTTGGATTAGTTTGCCTGACATATCCCGCCCCCGCCCGGACAGACTGATACTGTCAACCGAAACGGGAAGGGGACGGGGCGCGTGAATCCGAAAATCGCCTGGGAAGAATTCGAAAAAACCGGCCGCATCGCGGACTATCTGAACTATATCATGGCGGCGCGAAACGCGGCGACAAACGCGGGAGGACAAGGGGATGAAGCTGTCGACCGACGGCCTGATCATCAAGGAGAGCCATTACGGGGAGCATGACCGCATCGTCACGATTCTGACCCGAGACCGCGGCGTTCTCCGCGCCTTTGCGCACGGCGCGCGCAGTCTGAAAAGCAAAAACGGCTCCGCCACCTCGTTGCTCTGCTACTCTCGCTTCGTCCTCTCGAAAACGAAAGATACATACCGGGTGGACGAGGCGGAAGCGCAGGAGCTTTTTTTCGCCCTGCGGGGCGACGTGGAGGCCTTCGCCATCGCGCAGTTTTTTTGCGAGCTCTGCCTTTGCTTCGCCCCCACCGAAGCGCCCGCCGAGGCCGTTTTGCGGCTGGTGCTCAATTCGCTGTCCTTCCTCGCCTCGCATCGCCGCCCCCCGGCGTTTCTCAAAGCCGTGACCGAATTCCGAATGCTGACGCTGGCGGGCTATATGCCCGACCTCGTCGCCTGTTCCGGCTGCGGGACGTATGAAGCCGACGTGATGTATTTCGACCCGCTCGAGGGCGTGCTCTTTTGCCCGGACTGCAAGCCAACGCAGGAGCGGCTGCTGCCCCTCTCGCGCGACGTGCTCGCCGCAATGCGGCACATCACCTTTTCCGATTTCGCAAAGCTCTATCAGTTTCAGCTCTCCGACGACGGTCTGCGCGCGCTGGCGCGCGTCACCGAAACCTACTTATTGACCCAGTCGGAGCACCGGTTTTCCACGCTTGAATTTTACCATTCCATCTGCCCGGAGGAATCCACATGACCGACCCACAGCGCAGTCGCCACCAAAACGCGCTCGAACTCGATAAAATCCTCGCGCTGCTCGCCGAACAGGCCACGCTGCCCGAGGCGGCGGAGCTCGCCCGCGCGCTGACGCCGGGGGAGAGCCTCGAAGAGGTCGCCGTCCGGCTCGAAGAAACACAAGCCGCCTGCACGCTGCTTGCTCGCTTCGGCGCGCCCTCCTTCGGCGGCGCCGCAAGCGTTTCGGCGGCGGTCGCCCGGGCGCAGGCGGGCGGGGTTTTGACGCCGAGAGAACTGCTCGACTTCGGCGAGACGCTGCGCGTCGTCCGCGCGGTGCGGGATTGGTCGGTGCGTGCCGGCAGCGAGGCCGCCGACCGGCTGCGGCTCTATTTTGACGCGCTGACGCCGAACCCCTATTTTGAAAACCGCATTTTCTTGTGCATCAAAAGCGAGGACGAAATGCAGGATTCCGCCTCGCCCGCGCTCGCCGACCTGCGCCGGAAGATCCGTAACGCGACCCGCAGCATCCGCGAGAAGCTGGATGGCATGATCCGCAGCCAAAGCTACGCCGGATTTTTGCAGGAAGCGATCGTCACCCAGCGCGACGGCCGCTTTGTCGTCCCCGTCAAGGCGGAGCACCGCGGCGACGTGCCGGGTCTGGTGCACGACACCTCCGGCTCGGGCGCAACGCTCTTTATCGAGCCGATGGCGGTCGTCGAGATCAACAACGACCTGCGCGTGCTCCAAAAGCGGGAGCAGGAGGAGATCGAACGCATTCTCGCCGAGCTCTCGCGTGAAGCCGCCTCCTTCGGCGCGGCGACCGAGGCCTCGTATGAAGCCCTCGTACAGCTCAATTTTCTCTTTGCCAAGGCGCATCTTGCCGACCGCATGAAGGCCGCCGCCCCGCGACTCAACGCGCAGGGGCGCATCGTCCTCAACCGCGCCCGCCATCCCCTCATCCCGGCCGCGCAGGCGGTGCCGATTTCGGTCACGCTCGGCGTGGAATTCGACAGCCTCATCATCACGGGCCCCAACACCGGCGGCAAGACCGTCACGCTTAAGACGATCGGCCTGCTGACCTTAATGGCGCTTTGCGGGCTGTGGATTCCGGCGGCGGAGGGCAGCGAGATCGCCTTTTTCGAACGCATTCTCGCCGACATCGGCGACGAGCAGAGCATTGAGCAATCGCTTTCCACCTTTTCCGCCCACATGAAAAACCTCGTTTCAATTCTCGAACAGGCCGACGAACACAGCCTTGTCCTGCTCGACGAGCTCGGCGCCGGCACCGACCCGGTCGAGGGGGCGGCGCTTGCCCGGGCGATTTTGCAGTCGCTCGCGCGCAAGGGCGTCCGCCTCGCCGCGACGACGCATTATGCCGAGCTGAAAAGCTACGCGCTCGACACGCCGCGCGTCGAAAACGCCAGCTGCGAATTCGACGTCGAGACCCTGCGGCCGACCTATCGGCTGCTCATCGGCATGCCCGGCCGCTCCAACGCCTTCGCCATCTCGACGCGGCTCGGCCTCGACCCGGCGATCGTCTCGGAGGCGCAGGGCTATTTGTCGGAAGAACATACCCGCTTCGAGCGCGTCGTCGCCTCGCTCGAGGAGGCGCGCAGCGTCGCCGAACGGGAGCGGGAGGAGGCGCAAACCCTGCGCGAAGACCTCGCCCGCAGCCGCGAAAAGGCGGAGCAGGCGCGCGCCGCTTTTGAGCGCGAACGCACGCGTGCGCTCGACGAAGCCCGGCAGCAGGCGAGCCGCCTGCTCGACCGCACCCGCGCGCAGGCCAACCGCCTGCTCGAAGAGCTCGAGACCCTGAAAAAAGAAGCGACCGCCGGCAACGCCGCCGAACAGCTGCAACGCGCTCGTCAGTCGGTGCGTGGCGGGCTGAACCGATTGGAGGAGACCGTCGACCCGGTCGACCGGCGCGATGCGCCCGGGCAGGCGCCGCCCCGACCGCTGAAGGTCGGCGACCGCGTGCTGCTGCGGGAGCTCAACAAAGAGGCCGACGTGCTCGACGTGCGCGACAAGGAGGCCTTCGTTCTCGCCGGGATCCTCAAAACCTGGGTGCCGCTGACCGAGCTAAAACTGCTCGAACGCGCGCCCGAACCGCCCGCGAAGGCAGAACGGCGAGTGCGCGGCGTCGCCACCCGCGCCGAACGCAGCGTTTCTGCCGAGCTCGACCTGCGCGGCATGGCGGCGGACGAGGCGATTTTGGCGCTCGACCGCTATCTCGACGACGCGCTGCTCAGCGGCGTGCCGTCCGTCACCGTGATCCACGGCAAGGGCACGGGCGTCCTGCGCCGGGAGGTGCGCGGCCACCTGCGCGGCCACAAAAGCGTCCGCACCTTCCGCCCCGGCGTCTTCGGCGAGGGTGAGGACGGCGTCACGATCGTCGAACTGGCAAATTAAAAGGCGCCGGGCGGGGAAAGCTCCCTGTCCGGCGCCTTTTTTCGTTTGTGGGATACTTTGTCAGCCGATAAAGGCGTCGTGAACCGCTTCGACGGCGCGGTCGGCGTCGTCCTGCGCGATGATGACCGAAATTTTGATCTCGCTCGTCGAGATCATCATGATGTTGACGCCGGCTTCATACAGCGCCTCGAACATCCGGGCGGCGACGCCGGGGTGCGATTCCATGCCGCTGCCGACGACCGAGACCTTCGCGACGGTGTCGTTGCTCGTCAGGCTCTGGAAGCCGATGACCGACTGATATTCCGTCAGCGTGCCGACCGCGTCCTTCAGCTGCGGGCGGGGGACGGTGAAGGTGATGTCCTTCGTGCCGCTGCGGCCGATCGACTGCAAAATGACGTCGACGTTGATGTTTTTCTGCGCGAGCAGATGGAAGATGCGGAAGGCGACGCCGGGGTTATCCTGCAAGCCGATGACCGAAATTTGGGCGACGTCGCCGTCCTTTGCGACGCCGCGAATCAACATTTTTTCCATTTGAACGACCTCCTTAACGATCGTGCCGGGCACCGTCGGCTCCAGACTGGAGCGGACTTCCAGCTCGACGTTGTATTTTTTTGCCATTTCCACCGAACGGTTGTTGAGCACCTGCGCGCCGAGCGTCGCGAGCTCGAGCATTTCGTCGTAGGTGATCTCCTGCATTTTCTGCGCCGTCTTCACCTTGCGCGGGTCGGCGGAATAGACCCCGTCGACGTCGGTGTAGATTTCGCACCGGTCGGCGTGCAGCGCGGCGGCGATGGCGACGGCGCTGGTGTCCGACCCGCCGCGGCCGAGGGTGGTGATGTCGTCATACTTGTTGATGCCCTGAAAACCGGCGACGATGACGATATTTTTGCGCGCCAGCTCGGCTTCGAGGCGGGTGACGTCGAGTCGCTTGATGCGGGCGACGCCGTATTTCGAATCGGTTTGGAACCCCGCCTGCCAGCCGAGCAGCGAGACGACGGGGAAGCCGAGCTGTTCGACCGCCATCGCAAGCAAGGCGACCGAAATCTGCTCGCCCGCCGAGAGCAGCATATCCATTTCACGCTTGGAAGCGCCCTCTGGGTTGATCTCGCGGGCTTTTTCGATGAGGTCGTCGGTCGTGTCGCCCTGGGCGGAAACGACGACGACAAGGCTGTTGCCCTTCTTGTAATCTTCGGTGACGATGCGCGCGACGTTGCGCACGCGGTTCGCGTCCGCGACGGAGCTGCCGCCGAATTTTTTTACAATCAATGCCATGGTTCGTGGCCTCCTGAATCAATCAATTACGTGGTAAACGACCGGGTCGCGCAGGCAGGGCAGGGCGGCGAGCGTTTCGCGCAATACCCCTTCTGTGCCGGTCGGCGTGAGAAAGGCGATTTCCCGCGCGGCGTTGTCCCGAATGGTGAACAATTCTTCGCCGAAGGCGTCGGACGCGGCTTTCGCGGCGGCGGTCGGGTCGTCGCAGCTTGCCCGGACGTACAGCCGGGTCTCGCTTATCGTTGCCGGGACGACGAAATCGGGCGCGCCCTCTGCCCAATATAGATATTTGCGGGCGGTTAAGTGCTTCGCGCAGTCGAGCACGTCGGCGACGACGGCGCTTGCGGTCGGCATCTTCCCGGCGCCGCGCCCGTAAAAGAGCACGTCGCCGACGCAGTCGCCGTGCACGAGGATCGCGTTGAAAACGTCGTTCACGTTCGCGAGAATGTGGGCGCGGGAAATGAGGGCGGGGTAGACGGCGGCGGTGACGTGTCCGTCGGGCAGCCGCCGCGCGCGGCCGATCAGTTTGACGACGGCGTTAAACCGGTCAGCATAATCGACGTCGGTCCTTGAAATCCCGGTGATGCCGGTCGTCTCGACCTGCGCGGGGTAGACGTGCTGCCCAAAGGCGAGCGCCGCGAGGATGCAGAGCTTGCGGCAGGCATCGTGCCCCTCGACGTCGGCGGTCGGGTCTTTTTCGGCGTAGCCGTTTTGCTGAGCGAGGCGTAACGCGTCGGCAAACGACATGTTTTCCGCGACCATTTTCGTCAGAATGAAATTCGTCGTGCCGTTCAAAATGCCGAGCACTTCGGTGATGGTGTTGGCGGCAAGGCACTGCGCCATCGGACGCAAAATCGGAATGCCGCCGCCGACGCTCGCCTCGAACAGGAAATTGACGTTGTTTGCCGCTGCGATCTCGAGCAGCTCCTGCCCCTTGGCGGCGACGAGCTCTTTATTCGAGGTGACGACGCTTTTTCCGGCGAGCAGGCAGGCCTTCGTGTAATCGTAGGCGAAGGTGACGCCGCCCATTACCTCGACGACGATGCGGATCTCCGGGTCGTCCAGAATATCCGCAAACCGCTTCGTAAAGAGCGGCGCGTAAGCGAGCCCGTCGAAATCCCGCAGATCGAGAATGTATTTCAGCCGGATCTCCTCTTTTATCTTTTCCGTCAGCACGTCCCGGTGATACAGCAGAATTTCCGCCACGCCGGAACCGACGACGCCGTGACCCATCAGGGCGACGTTGATCATGTTTTTCCCTCCTGCATTTGAAACAGCCGTTGCAAAGCAAACTTAAATGGTATAGAACTTGGCGGACAGCACGCCGTCGACCTGCCGCACCCGCTCGATCATTTCCTCGGGCGAGAGCTCCATGCGGTCGCAGCGGACGGAGATCGCGACCGTCGCGCTGCCGTCGGCAGGCAGATCCTGATTCATCGTCAGGATGTTGGCGCCGAGCTGCGAGAGCGCGCCGATGAGCGCCGAGAGCACCCCGACCCGGTCGGCGAGCGAGGCGTTGATCGTGACGGTCTTGCCGCGGTCGTAGCCGTTGTACTGAAACACCCGGTCGGCGTATTTGTAAAACGCGCTGCGGGAAATGCCCGCCATGCGGGTCGCCTCCGTCGCGTTTTTCGCCTTGCCGGAGGCGAGCAGCATCTTGGCCTGGATGACGCCCGAAAAGACGGGCGGCAGCACAGTTTCGTCGACCAGCAGATAGCGATAATTCTCCATAATCGTCCACCACTCAAGGACAAATGTCTTTTATGCCTATACACTATACCATACGCACGGCAAAAAAGCAATGTGAATTCTTATTTTTTTCTGAATCTTCAGAAAACCGGTTGCACTCCGAGGAAAAATCGGTTATGATAGACAACAGAAAAAACTTCCGCCCGTCGGCAAGCCGTATTTTGCCCGGTCGTCCGGCGGTTTATGAAAATCGGATAAAGGAGGAGACCCGCCCTTGACGTTGGAACAAAAGAAGCATTTTTTGATACAGATCGCCTTTTACGCGGTTGCGCTTGCGCTTTTTTATCTCTCGTTCCGCTATCTGCCGTTTTATCTGCTGCCCTTTTTGATCGCCTTCCTCGTCGCGATGGCGGTGCGGCGCCCCGCCGCTTACATGGCGAAAAAAACCCGCTTTTCCAAGGGCTTCTGGGCGGCGGCGATCGTCCTTTTTGCTTACATCGCCGTCGGCGGGCTGCTTTTCTGGCTCGGCTACTGGCTCTATCAGCAGATTTACGGCTTCGTTTCCTTCGTGCCGACCCTCCTGCCGCAGCTCGGCACGATCTTCTCCCAGTTCAGCGCCCGCATTTCGCCGCTGTTTGAAGGTCTGCCGCAGGGCATTCAGGCGACGCTCAATGAACTGCCGGATCACCTGATGCGCACCCTGACCGACGTGCTGCCCGGGCTGCTCTCCTCGTTTGCCGGCGGCGTCGTCAAGCGCACGCCCTCCATCCTCATCAGCGCGATCGTTACCGTCGTCGCCAGCTGCTACATGGCGAAGGATTACGATCAGATCGTCCGCTTTATCCGCAACCAGCTCCCCGCCAAATATTTCAAAATCCTGCTCGACGTCAAGGGCATGATGACCCACAACCTCTTCCGCATGGCGCGGGGCTATTTGCTCTTAATGCTCATCACCTTTGCCGAGCTGACGGTCGGCCTGCTGCTGCTGCGCGTGCCTTACGCCGTCGCCGTCGCCGCCATTATCGCCGTCGTCGATATCCTGCCCGTGCTCGGCACCGGGACGGTCGTCATCCCTTGGGCGATCGTCTCGCTCGTCACCGGTAACGTCTGGCGCGCGGTGGGGCTGCTCGTTCTCTACCTCGCGATCACGGTGCTGCGCAACTTCCTCGAGCCGAAGGTGATCGGCTCCCAGATGGGCATGCACCCGCTGCTCATCCTGCTGTCGATGTTCTGCGGCCTGCGGCTCTTCGGCTTCCTCGGCATGTTCTGCCTGCCGGTGCTCGTCATCATCCTCATCAACCTGCAAAAGCAGGGCACGATCCATATTTTCCGCACCGAACCCCCGCCCGAAACCGACGCCGACGCCGATTGACGCCGCATAATTCACCCTGTAACCGGTCGCCCCGCGCGGCCGGTTTTTTCATGGCATTTTGCACCCGCGGCGCATAGAATAGAATGTAGTAACGGCACAAGATCGAATACGGGAAGTGCCGGGCGTGCCAACCCGACGGATCGAAAAGATAGGGAGTGAAGAAAATGAAGCAATACCGGATCGTCACCGGCTCCATCACCTACGCGATGCGGGGGCGGGACGTCCTGCGCAGAGCCGGGTTTCACGCCCGGGTGGAGCGGCTGACCTCCGATCTTTCTGACGTCGGCTGCGGGTATACGGTCGTCCTGTCCGGTGATATTCGGGCGGCGGAAAGCATCTTGCGCGGCGCCGGTGTGAAAATTCTGAAAATCCGGGAAGAGAACTGACCCATTCCGGGGCGCGGCGGTTTGTCGCGCCCTTTTTGAGAGGAGCGCTTGACGATGATTTATTTGGACAACGCGGCGACGACGGGAAGAAAGCCGCCCGGGGTGCAGGAGGCGGTGGCGCGGGCGCTGCGGGGCGTGACCGCCAACCCCGGCAGAAGCGGACATCAGGCGTCGCTGCAGGCGGCGACCCTTGTTTATCGCTGCCGGGAAGCGCTCAGCCGGTTTTTCGACGCCGACGCGCCCGAGCAGGTCGCCTTCACCCAGAACTGCACCCACAGTATCAACTGCGTGCTCAAAGGGCTGCTTCAAGCGGGCGATCACGTCGTCGTCTCCTCCCTCGAGCACAACGCCGTCATGCGGCCGCTCGAAGCGCTGCGGCGGGAGCGCGGCGTCGTTTGCGACGTCGCCGAGGTGATTTTCGGCGACCCGGACGCGACGTTTCGCGCCTTCGAACGGCTGATTCGCCCGGAGACAAAGCTCGTTTTCTGCACCCACGCCTCCAACGTGACGGGGGAGTGCCTGCCGATCGCGCGCATCGGCGCCCTCTGCGCAGCGCAGGGCGTTCCCTTCGGGGTCGACGCCGCCCAGACCGCCGGGATTTTGCCGATCTCCATGCGGAAAATGCAGATCGATTTTCTCTGCGTCGCGCCCCATAAAGGACTGTATGCGCCGATGGGCGTCGGCGTGCTCATCGCCCGCAAGCCCCTGCCGCACACCCTGCTCGAGGGCGGCACGGGCACCGATTCGGTCAACTTTTTGCAGCCGTCGTCGCCGCCCGAACGGTTTGAAAGCGGCACGGTCAACCTGCCGGGCATCGCGGGGCTTGCGGCGGGGCTGGAATTTGTCCGGCAGAAGGGGATCGAGAAGATCTGCCGCCACGAGATCGCGCTGCTCGCCCGGTTTTACGACGGCCTGCGGGCGCTGCCGGGCGTCCGGCTTTACGGCGAGCGCCCGACCTTCGGCCGGACGGCGCCGGTGCTTTCCTTCAACCTGCGGCAGGATGCGAGCATGCAGGTCGGCGCCTATCTCGACGCCCACGGCGTCGCGGTGCGGGCGGGTCTGCACTGCGCTCCGGCGGCACACGCGCGGCTCGGCACGATCGACAGCGGAACGGTACGGGTCTGCCCTTCGGTCTATAATCGCGCCGAAGAAACGGAGCGGGTTCTGTTTTTGTTGAAGAAATATTAAATTTTTTGTTGCGGCGCTTGCGTGTTCCGTTGAAATATGATACAATATACACAGTATCATCCGCCGCCTGTTTTCGCGCCTGCTTTTGCGCCCCGCAGCGGCGGGAAAAGAATCCGGAAAAAGAGGGATCGCGAGCCAATGTCTGCCTTTTTCGATACGATCAGCACCCTTTGGAATCAGATTCTCTACGTCATCAGCCAGATCAAAATTCACGATATTCTCGACATTCTGCTCGTCGCGTTTATCGTCTATAAGGCCATCGAACTCTTCCGCGACAGCCGCGCCGGGACGCTTCTCAAGGGCATCGCCATCCTGCTCGTCGTCTCGCTCGTCGCGCAGTGGTTCAATATGGTTACGATGCGCTGGCTGCTCAACAAGGTCATCGATTCCGTACTCATCGCCATCGTCGTCATCTTTCAGCCCGAGCTGCGCCGCGCGGTCGAGCGCATCGGCCGCAGCAAAATCAGCCAGATCGGCCGCGGCTCGTCCTACGGCGACGAGCGCGACGCCATGATGCACTGTATCGACGCGGTCTGCAAGGCGGCGGCCTCCATGCAGGAGCAAAAGATCGGCGCGCTGATGGTCTTTGAACGCACCACCATGCTCGGCGAGATCATCAACACCGGCACGGTCATCAACGCCAACGCCACGCCGCAGCTCGTCGGCAACATCTTTTACCCGAAATCCCCGCTGCACGACGGGGCGATGATCCTGCGCGAGGGCAGGGTCTACGCGGCGGGCTGCATTCTGCCTCTGACGGGGGACGACAGCCTCTCTTCGCAGCTCGGCACCCGCCACCGCGCCGCCATCGGCATGAGCGAAAATTCCGACGCGCTCGTCGTCGTCGTCTCGGAGGAGACCGGGACGATCTCGGTCGCCCTCAACGGCAAAATTCAGCGCGATTTTACGCCGATCACCCTGCGCGGGGAGCTCAACCGGCAGCTGCTGCCCGCCGATGAGAAGTCCGGCGGCAAGGCGCCGGGGCTCTTCAAAAAAATGCGCCGCAAGAAAAAGCAGACGCCGGAAACACAGCCGGAAGCCGACGCGCAACCGCAGGCGACGCCGCCGGAGGAAACCCCCGACGGGACGAACGAACAAGATCACGAATAAGGACGGAAGAGGTTATGGCTGGACAATCTGATTTTTCGGTTCGGAAGCTTCTGTACAATAAAAAATTCACGTTGCCCTTCTCGATCGTATTCGCCTTTTTGTTCTGGCTGATCATCTGCATCAACCAGAACCCGGTGCGCGAGCTGACGATCCCCGACGTCTCGGTCGACATCTCGACGGACGGGCTGGCGATCAAGGACGACCAGGGGCTCGACATCGTCTCGGGCGGATACGGCGAAAAGGTCAGCGTCCGGGTGCAGGGGCCGAACTATATTTTGAGCTCCTTAAGCGCCTCGGACATCCTCGTTTCCGCCGCGCTCGACGAGGTGACCGGCGCCGGCACCTATGACCTGCGGCTGCAGCCCTCTCGCAACAGCCAGAAATCTGGCTATACGATCCTCGGCGTCTCGCCCGCGACGCTGAAGGTTCGCTTCGACTATATGGACACGAAGGAATTTGTCTTAACGCCGCAGGCGGAGGGCATCAGCGCCGATCCCGGCCTCGTCGCGGAATCGCCGATCATCAGCGATCAAAACAGCGCCGCCATCACCGTCAGCGGCCCGCGCACCGACCTCGCGAAGATCAGCGTCGTCGCCAAGACCGAAACGCTCGACGCCGAGGTCGTCCTGCTCGACGCGGACGGCAACCAGATCGACAAAAACGGCTTCACGTTGAGCGCGGAGACCGTGAAGATCATGGTGCCGATCTCGCGCCAGAAGGAGGTGCCGATCGTCGCGACCTTCGACAACGCGCCGGCGGCCTACGCCGAGACGCCCATTCCGCACACCCTCTCGCAGCAGACGGTCAAGATCATCGGCCCGCCCGCGACGGTCGACGCTCTGACGCAAATCGAGCT
>CANQSG010000032.1 GCA_947626485.1 uncultured Clostridia bacterium
GGGGTACGCCCTGCCGCCCGCCGACGGGCCGAACCTCTTTGCCCTCGCCGGGCTTGACGGCCGCATGGAAAGCGTGCTCGGCGACGTGCGGGATTTCGACGCTTTGTCGCGCGCCTTTGCCGCCGCCCGGCCGGAATTCGTCTTTCACCTCGCCGCGCAGCCCATCGTCCGCGAGAGCTACCGCGACCCCCGCGCGACCTATGAGACCAACGTCATGGGCACCGTCAACCTGCTCGAATGCGTCCGGCAGAGCGAGGGCGTCGTCAGCGTTCTGAACGTCACGACCGACAAGGTCTATCAAAACAACGAATGGCCGTGGGGCTACCGTGAGACCGAGCCGCTCGACGGCTTCGACCCTTACAGCAACTCGAAATCCTGCTCCGAGCTCGTGACCCACAGTTACGTCCGCAGCTTTTTCGCGGCGCGCGGGATCGCGGTTTCGACCGCCCGCGCCGGCAACGTCATCGGCGGCGGCGATTTCGCCCGCGACCGCATCATTCCCGACTGCCTGCGCGCCGTCTGCGCCGGGCAGGTCATCCCGGTGCGCAACCCCCATTCCACCCGCCCGTATCAGCACGTCCTCGAACCCCTCTTCGCCTATCTCATGATCGCCGCGCGGCAGGCGGAAGACCTCGCGCTTGCGGGGAATTATAACGTCGGGCCCGACGACGTCGACTGCATCACGACGGGCGACCTGACCGACCTGTTCTGCCGCCTGTGGGGCGAAAACGCGGCGTGGGAAAACCGCGCCGACCCGAACGCCCCGCACGAGGCGAATTTCCTGAAGCTGGATTGCAGCCGCCTGAAATCGACCTTCGGCTGGCGCCCCCGCTGGCACATGGACGACGCGGTGCGCCTCATCTGCGACTGGAGCCGCGTCTGGCGCGCAAACGGCGATATCCCCGCCGAAATGGATCGCGAGATCGCCCGCTATATCGCCGCCGGGCAGGCCTGATTTTGCCGAAAAACGGAAGGAGAAACCCTTATGTCCCAATGGAAAACCGAAGCCGAAGCGCGCGAGGCGATCAAGTCCCTCGTGACCGAATATTACCACGCGTTTCACGAGAAAAAGTCGCCCTTTCAACCCGGCGACCGCATCAGCTATGCATCGCGGGTCTATGACGAAAAGGAGATGTGCGCCCTAACCGACGCCATGCTCGATTTCTGGCTGACGACCGGTCGCTTTGCCGACGTTTTCGAACGCGATTTCGCCGCCTGGATCGGCGTCAAATATGCCCACCTCGTCAACAGCGGCTCCTCCGCCAACCTCGTCGCCTTCATGACGCTGACGGCGCCCGAGCTCGGCGAACGGCAGATTCGCCCCGGCGACGAGGTCATCACCGTCGCCTGCGGCTTCCCGACCACCGTCACCCCCGTGCTGCAATACGGCGCGGTGCCGGTTTTCGTCGACGTCACGCTGCCGCAGTACAACATCGACGTCTCCCGCCTCGAGGCCGCCCGCTCCGAAAAGACCAAGGCGGTCATGATCGCCCACACCCTCGGCAACCCCTTCGATCTGCGCGCGGTGCGGGAGTTCTGCAATCGGTACGGTCTCTGGCTTGTCGAGGACAACTGCGACGCGCTCGGCTCGCAGTACACGATTGACGGCGTCACCAAATACACCGGCACCTGGGGCGACATCGGCACCAGCAGCTTTTACCCGCCCCACCACATGACGATGGGGGAGGGCGGCTGCGTCTACACCGACGACCCGCTGCTCCACCGCCTGATCCTCTCTTTCCGCGACTGGGGACGCGACTGCGTCTGCCCCTCGGGACACGATAATTTCTGCGGCCGCCGTTTTTCGGGCAAGCACGGCGAGCTGCCCGAGGGCTACGACCACAAGTACGTTTACAGCCATTTCGGCTACAACCTGAAGCTGACCGACCTGCAGGCCGCCATCGGCTGCGAGCAGCTCAAAAAATTCCCCTCCTTCATCGAGCGCCGCCGTCACAACTGGGACTATCTGCGCGCGCGGCTCGAGGACGCTTCCGACCGCCTGATTTTGCCCGAGCCCGCCGAGAACAGCCGCCCGTCCTGGTTCGGCTTCCTGCTGACCGTCCGCGAAGGCAAGACGCCGGGCAGAAACGCCGTCACCCGCTATATCGAGGCGCACAACATCCAGACCCGCCTGCTCTTCAGCGGCAACCTGATTCGCCACCCCTGCTTCAACGCCATCCGCGGCACCGACGCCTACCGCGTTTCCGGCTCGCTCGAACAGACCGACCGCATCATGAACGACACCTTTTGGGTCGGGGTCTACCCCGGCATGACCGACGCCATGCTCGACCACATGGCCGACACCATCCTCGCCGCCCTGCGCGAGGCATAAGGAGAGATATATGAAACAACGTGTAGCGGATTATATCGCCGATTTCCTCGTCTGCTGCGGCATCGACCACCTCTTTGAGGTCGTCGGCGGCGGCGCGATGCACCTGAACGACGCGTTCGGCCACAAGGACGGCTTGACCGTCACCTATCATCATCACGAGCAGGCGGCAGCCATCGCCGCCGAGGCGTACGCCCGGCTGAAAAATCAAATGGCGGCCGTCTGCGTCACGTCGGGCCCGGGCGCCACAAACGCGATTACCGGCTGCTTGTGCGCCTATATGGGTTCGATCCCCATGCTGCTTTTTTCCGGACAGGTGCGTTACCCGCTGACCGTCCGGGCGCTGGGACTCGACCTGCGCACCAACGGCGAACAGGAATACGACATCTGCCGCTCGGTCGCGGGCATGACGAAATATTGCGTCATGGTGACCGACCCGACGCAGATTCGCTATCATCTCGAAAAAGCCGTGTTCCTCGCGAACGCCGGCCGCCCTGGTCCCGTCTGGCTGGATATGCCGCTTGACGTGCAGGGCGCCGTGGTTGAGATCGACGATTTGCCCGGCTTCGACCCGGCGGCGGAAGGCCTCTCTGCCAAGCCGCCCCTGCCGGTCGACGCGATCCCCGACGTCCTCGCGCGTATCGCCGCCGCAAAACGCCCCGTGCTCTATTGCGGGCAGGGCGTCCGCACCTCAGGTGGTTATGACGTGTTTCTCGAACTGGTCGACCTGCTCGGCATCCCCGTCACGACTGGCATGACGACCCTCGACTGCATTCCGAACGACCATCCGCTCTACGCCGGCCGCCCCGGCGCCACCGGCGACCGCGCCGGAAATTTCGCCGTGCAGAACAGCGACCTTTTTCTCTCGATCGGCAGTCGCCTGAGCTATAAACAGACCGGCTATTGCACCGATACCTGGGCGCGCGGCGCCTACAAAATCATGGTTGACATCGACCCGGAGGAGCTCAAACGCGATTATCTGCACATCGACCTTCCGGTCTGCGCCGACGCGAAGGAATTCATGCAGGCGATGGTCGCGGCGCTGCGGACGGGCGCCCACCCCTGCGGGCAGCACGGGGACTGGATCGCCCAATGTCGCCGTTGGGTGCGGGAGTATCCCGTCGTGACCGACGCGCACTATCAAATTTCCGACGGGCGCGGCAGCACCTATGTTTTTTATAAAACGCTGTCCGAGCTGCTGCCGGAGGGCGCCGTTCTTGTCACGACCTCCGGCAACTCCCGCGTCATCTGCCGACAGGCCGCCACCATTAAAAAAGGGCAGCGTGTGATCACGAATCACTCGACCTCGCCGATGGGTTACTGTCTGCCGGCTTCGATCGGCACCTGTCTCGCCGCCGACCGCCGCCCGGTTGTGTTGGTCACCGGCGAGGGCGGGTTTCAGATGAATTTACAGGAATTGCAGACGATCAAACAAAACCGCCTGCCGGTGCACGTCGTCGTGATCAATAACGAGGGCTATCATTCCATCCGCATCACCCAGAATTCCTTCTTCCGCGACCACACCCACGTCGGAATCGGCGAGGAAAGCGGCGACCTCAGCTTCCCCGACCTGCAAAAAATCGCCGCCGCTTACGATTACCCCTATTTCGAATCCCGCAACCTCGATGACCTGCGCGAAACGCTTGAGCGCTTTTTAGCCTGCGAGAGCTACGCCCTCTGCCAGATCTTTGTCACCAAAACGCAGACTACCATGCCGAAGGCCGCCAGCAAGCGCCTGCCGGACGGGCGCATGGTCTCCGCGCCGCTGGAAGATATGGCGCCTTTCCTGCCCAAGGAGGAACTGCTGCAAAATCTCTATATCCCTCCCGTTCCGGAGGAGCCGTAAGGAGTGTCGCCATGTTAAGCGAGACTGCATCCGCTTCGCCCGCGCTCGCTGCCGCGCCGTCCGCACCGCCGCAGAACGGGCGAAAGGCGTACGCCGATCTGGCAAAGAGCTTCGGACTGTTTCTGATGATTCTGTTTCACCGGCAGAGCATCCTTTCCTCGCGCCTGCAAATTTTCGGCGCCTCGTTTCACATGCCGGTGTTTTTCTTCCTGTTCGGTCTGCTTTCCTCCGACCTGAAGCCCGAAGTCGGCTGGTTTTCCTGCCTGTGCAAGCGGTTCCGCACGCTGCTCGTGCCTTATCTGCTCTGGAATTTGATTTATCTTCACCCTTGGCAGATGTCGCTGCAAAGCTATTTCCGGATGCTCTACGGAAGCCACGCGTCTCTTTCGCTTTGCGGCGGCAACTCGGTGCTCTGGTTCCTGCCGGCGATGTTCGTTGCCGCGCTGCTGTTTGACTGGCTGCGTCTGCCGCTGCGCCGTGCGTCGTTTTGGGTGCGGTGCGGCGTCCTCGCGGCAGCTGCCTTTTGCGGCGCGCTGCTCGCTGCGCGGTTTTGGAAAACTCCCTGTCCGATCGAAGAAGGGGGGGGTGGGATGGCCGTTCGGTCTGCCCGCCGCAATGAGCGGCTTCTGCTTTCTCTGCTTCGGCGCGTTGTGCCGCTCTCTTCTGCCGCGGTTCGAGTGCCTGCGTCTGCCGCTCCTTTTGTCCGGCGTCCTGCTGTCCGGCGTGCTGACCTACGCCGTCGCCCACTGGAATCGCGTGCGGGTCATCATGGCGATCGGCACGGTGGGGCATCATTCCCTTTTTGTGCTCGCGGGTCTGCTCGGCAGCGTCTTTCTTCTCTTCGCCGCGCGCAGCGTCGAGACGGGGCTGCATTTTGCCGTTCCGGTGCTCGCTTTCCCGGGGAAGCACTCCCTGTTTTATTTCGCCGTCCATTACCTCGCGTTTCACCTGCTGGACCTGGCGCTGCAACGCTGCGGCGTTTCGGTTCCCGCCGTCCTCTGGGCGGAAACGCTCTACGTGCTTGCCGTTTTCCTGCTTTGCACGGTGTTCTGGCGCTTGACGGCGTATTATGCGCCCGCGTTGGAGGGAAAGGTGCCCGCGAAACCGCCGAAGAAATAAAAAGGAGATTGCCATGCGCCCCCTGATTTTCGAAAGCGACTGCGTTCGCCGCGATATGGAGGATATTGCCTCCCGCCCGGTGGAATTTGCCGCGCTGGACAACACAACCGTGCTTGTCACGGGCGCCAACGGGATGTTGGCGTCTTACCTCGTGTTCTTCCTCGCCTACCTCGTCGAGACGCGGGGATTGCATATCCGGATTCTCGCCGCCGTCCGCAGCCGGGAAAAGGCGGAAGCCTGCTTCGGCGCGCTGACCGAGCGACCCTATTTCCGGGTTCTGGTGCTTGACTTGTTGGAAAAAATCGACCTCGACGAGCCGGTCGACTATCTTTTTCACGCTGCCAGCCTCGCCAGCCCGCAGCATTATGCGGTGCGGCCGGTCGCCGTGGCGGAGCCCAACGCGATTGGGACTTATCGCCTGCTCGATTTTGCCGCGCGCACCCGCTGTAAGGGTTTTCTCTATTTCAGCACCGGCAGCGTTTACGGCGCGGTTTCCGGCGCGCCGGAGGTTTACGAGGACACGCCCGGCAGCGTCGATCCTCTCGACCTGCACAGCTGCTACAACGAAAGCAAGCGCATGGGGGAAAACTGGTGCAAATGCTTTGCACACGAGCGCGGCGTCCCCGCCAAGGTCGTCCGCATCTGGCACACCTACGGGCCGCAGATGGACGTCGAAAACGACCCCCGCGTCTTCGCCTCGTTTCTCAAATGCCTGCTTTCGGGCAGCGACATCGTCATGCACAGCACCGGGCAGGAAACCCGCACCTTTTGTTATATCACCGACGCGGTCGCCGGCTTTTTGCAGATTCTGCTGAAAGGCGAGCCGGGACAGGCCTATAACCTTTGCAACACCGATCAGTGCCTTTCTATCCGCGCGCTGGCGGAGCTTGTCGCCGGCCTCGACCCCGCGCACCCGGTGAAGGTCGTCTGCCGACCTCGCGACAAAACCGATTCCTACCTCGAAAACCGGACGTACGGGCAAAAAATCCCGCAAAACCGCCGCTTGCGCGAACTCGGCTGGGAATGTCGCGTCTCCTGCGAGGAAGGGTTTGCCCGCGTCTATCAAAGAAAACTGGAGGAAAGGCGGCTCGCTGCTTTGCGGGCGCCGACAACGCTGTGAAATTGAACCTTCGGGACAAACTGTCCGCCGCCGAGCAGGGCGGCAAAGGGCGCCTGCTGCTGCAATTTATCAAGTTCGGCATGGTCGGCGCGAGCAATACCGTCATCAGCCTGATCGTCACCTACGCGCTGCTGTTTCTGCTGCGCATTCCGTACCCCGACGACCCGACCTGGACGCTCAACCTCGCCACCTTCATCGGCTTCGCCGTCGGCGTCTGCAACTCTTATTATTGGAACAACAAATACGTCTTTCGCGACAAGCGGGAAAACAACGCGAAAAAGGCCTTTGTCAAGGTCACGATCAGCTACGGCGTCACCTATCTGATCTCGATGGTGCTGATGGATCTGCTCGTGGAATACCTGCACATTCCGCACCTGCTGGCGCCGATCCCCCGGCTGCTCTTTACGATCCCGCTGAATTTTGTGATGAATAAGCTCTGGGCGTTCCGCGACCGCAAAGCGCCCGAAAAGGAGAAGCAAGAATGAAAACGGTTTCCATCTCCGTCGCCTGTTATAACGAGGTCGGCAACCTGCGGGAGCTGACCGAAAAAATCCGGACGATCTTCACCGAACAGCTGTCGGATTATAATTATCAAATCCTCTTCATCGACAACGACTCGACCGACGGCACCCGCGACCTGCTGCGCGAGCTCTGCGCCGAGGATCCCGCCCACGTCGCCGCCATCTTCAACGTCCACAATTTCGGCTCGATCCGCTCCTCGACCCACTGCCTGTTGCAGGCGACGGGGGACTGCGTCGTGCGCATGGCGGCGGATTTACAGGACCCGCCCGAGCTGCTCGTCGAGTTTGTCCGCGCCTGGGAGGCGGGGCACAAGATCGTGCTCGGCATCAAAAAGGGAAGCCGCGAAAACCCGATCGTCTACGGTATCCGCAAGCTCTATTACGCCCTGATCCGCCACATCACCGACATCAACCACATCGACAATTTCGTCGGCTTCGGGCTCTACGACCGCTCCTTCATCGAAACGCTGCGCAGCCTGCACGACCCGATGCCGTACCTGCGCGGCATCGTCGCGGAGCTCGGCTTCAAGTATAAACCGGTCTATTATCTCCAGCCCGAGCGCAAATCCGGCAAGTCGAAATTCAATTTTTACCGCCTTTACGACTACGCCATGCTCGGCATCACCTCTTATTCCAAAATTCCGCTGCGGCTGGCGACCTTCGCCGGGGCGAGCATCGCCTTCGTCAGCTTCCTGCTCGGCATCGTCTACCTGATTCTGAAGCTCGTCCATTGGTACACCTTCCGCGCGGGCATCGCCCCGCTGCTCATCGGTATGTTTTTCCTCGGCGCGGTGCAGCTGCTCTTCATCGGCATCATCGGGGAATATATCCTCAACATCAACACCCGCGTTCTGAACCGGCCGCTCGTCATCGAGGAGGAGCGCATCAACCTGCCGCCCACAGAACAACCGGATAAGCCGTGAGCGGCTTCCGGCGCCGGGCGCCTTTCCGATTGTCCCGGGAAGGCGTCCGGTTTTATTCTTTGCAAACGGAGACGTCGGCATGAAAGGCATTTTACGTTACATCCGCCCCTATTACGGCTACCTCGCGCTGACGCTGGCGATCAAGTTCGTCGCGTCGGTGATGGATCTGCTGATCCCCTCGATCCTCGCGCAGATGATCGACCGGGTCGTGCCGCTGGGTGAAGCGCGGCCGATCTTCCTCTGGGGCGGCGCGATGCTGCTCTGCGCGCTGATCTCGGTGCTTTCCAACGTCACCGCCAACCGCATGGCGGCGCGCTCGGCGGGCAAGATCACGTTGCGCATCCGGCACGACCTCTTTTGCCGCATTTCGCATTTCTCGGCGCGTCAGCTCGACCGCGTGAGCATCCCGTCGAGCGTCTCCCGCCTGACCTCCGACACCTATAACATCAACCAGATGCTCGCCCGGATGCAGCGCATCGGCGTGCGCGGGCCGATTCTGCTCGTCGGCGGCGTCGCCATCACGCTGACGATGGACGTCGGGCTGACCTGCGTCCTGCTCGCGACGCTGCCGCTCATCGCCCTCGTCGTCTATTTCGTCACGAAAAAGAGCGTCCCGGTTTACACCCGCCAGCAATCGGTGCTCGACGATATGGTGCGGGTCACGCAGGAGAACATCGCCGGGGTGCGGGTCGTGCGGGCGCTTTCGAAAACCGATTATGAGACCGGGCGGTTCGAGGCGGTCAACAAAACCCTCGCCGACACCGAACAGCGCGCCGGCAATTTGATGGCGATCACCAATCCCGCGTCGACCTTGATCCTCAACCTCGGGCTGACCCTCGTCGTGCTCGTCGGCGCCTTCCGCATCCAGGCGGGGCAGACGCAGCCCGGCGTCATCATCGCCTTTTTGAGCTATTTCACGATCATTTTGAACGCCATGCTCGGCATTACCCGCATTTTCATCCTCTGCTCGAAGGGCGCCGCCTCGGCGCGCCGGGTCAGCGAGCTGCTCGAGCTGCCGGACGATCAGCCCGTCCTGCCCGCCGCCCCCGCCCGCAAAAGCGAAGCCGTCGCTTTTTCGCACGTTTCTTTCTCGTATCAGGGCGTGCGCGACAACCTGACCGACCTTTCCTTCTCGATCGACCGCGGCCAGACGCTCGGCATCATCGGCGCGACGGGCAGCGGCAAAAGCACCGTGTTGCAGCTGCTGCTCCGGTGCTACGACGCCGACCGCGGCGAGGTGCGCGTCTTCGGGCAGGACGTCCGGACGTTCCCGCCCGAAATCCTGCGCACCCAAATCGGCGTCGTCTTCCAGAACGATTTCCTCCTCGCCGGGACGGCGGCGGACAATATCCGCTATTTCCGCGACCTGCCCGACGAAGTGCTCTCCCGCGCCGCATTTCTCGCGCAGGCCGACGCCTTTTTGCACGAGTCGCCCGATGGTCTGCAGCGCCCCGTGCTCGCCCGCGGCAACAATTTGAGCGGCGGCCAGAAGCAGCGGCTGCTCATCGCCCGGGCGCTCGCTGCACAGCCCGCGCTGCTGCTGCTCGACGACGCCTCGAGCGCCCTCGATTACCGCACCGACGCCGCCCTGCGCCGCGCCCTGCGCACTGCCTGCCGCGACACGACGACCGTCATCGTCGCCCAGCGGGTCAGCGCGATTCGCCACGCCGACCGCATTCTCGTCCTCGACGAGGGCAAGAGCATCGGCTTCGGCACCCACGAAACGCTGCTGCGCGATTGCCCGGTCTACCGCAGCCTCTGCGAAATCCAGATGGGCGACGGCGGCGAGGAGGTGCAGACACATGCCTGACCGCAACCTCATCGGCGGCGGCCGCCTGACCCGCGCCGAGCAGAGCGGCGACCGACGCGACCTCTCGGGGGCGCAGAAGCCGAAAAAGCTGGCGGTGCTGCGCCGCCTCTGGCGCTATCTCGGGCGCAACCGCGGCCTCGTCGTGCTCGCGCTCTGCCTCGCGGTGGGCGGCAACCTGCTCGCCCTGCTCGGCCCGCTGCTCTCGGGGCGCGCCATCAACGCCATCGGCGACCGCCCCGGCGGCGTGCAGTTCGGCCCCGTCTTTTTCAACGCGGCGCTCATGGCGATTTGCTACACCGCCTCCGCCGTCTTTTCCTATCTGCTCGCCCGCGTGATGAACCGCCTGAGCCGCCGCGTGGCCTACCAGATGCGGCGCGACGTCTTCGCCCGCCTGTCGGTGCTGCCGGTCGGCTTCTTCGACCGCAACCAGGCAGGCGACCTCATCAGCGTTTTGACCTACGACGTCGACACCGTCAACCAGTCGCTTTCCAACGACCTGCTGCAAATCGTGCAGAGCGTCCTGACGGTCGGCGTCTCGCTCGGCATGATGCTCTGGATCGAGCCGCGCCTCGTGCTCATCTTCGCCGTCACGATCCCGCTTTCCGTCTTTTTCACGAAGTACCTGACCGGCAGGGTGCGCCCCCTGTTCCGCCGCCGTTCGGCGCTGCTCGGGGAGCTCAACGGCTTTGTCGAGGAGATGATCGACGGCCAGAAGACCACCCGCGCCTACCACCGCGAGCAGGCCGTCATCGACCGGTTCGACGCCAAAAACGCCGCCGCGGTCGACGCCTACACGAAATCGGAATATTACGGCACCATCACCGGCCCCTCCGTCAATTTCATCAACAACATTTCGCTCGCCCTCGTCAGCATGTTCGGCGCCTGGATGTACCTGCGCCGCGCCATCAGCCTCGGCGACATTTCGGCGTTCGTGCAGTATTCCCGCAAGTTTTCCGGCCCGATCAACGAGATCGCCAACATCACCGGCGAGCTGCAATCCGCCTTTGCGGCGGCCGAGCGGGTCTTCCGCCTGCTCGACGAGCCCGCCGAACCCGCCGACGCCGCCGATGCGACGACCCTGACCGATGTGCGCGGCGAGGTGGCGCTGCGCGACGTCTGCTTCGGCTACACGCCCGACCGCCCCGTCATCCGGCATTTCGACCTGCACGCGCCGCCCGGCAGCCTCATTGCCATCGTCGGGCCGACCGGGGCGGGCAAGACGACCGTCATCAACCTGCTGATGCGGTTTTACGACGTCGACAGCGGTTCGATCACGGTCGACGGGCAGGACGTCTATCACGTCACGCGCGACAGCCTGCGCGGCGCCTATACGATGGTGCTGCAGGACACCTGGCTGTTTTCGGGGACGATCTACGAAAACATCGCCTACGGCAGGGCGGACGCGACGCGCGAAACCGTTGAAGCCGCCGCGAAGGCCGCGCATATCCACAGCTTCATCGAGGCGCTGCCCGACGGGTATCAGACCCGCTTGACCGACAACGCCGTCAACCTTTCGAAGGGGCAGAAGCAGCTGCTGACGATCGCCCGCGCCATGCTGCTCGACGCGAACATGCTGATTTTAGACGAGGCGACCTCCAACGTCGACACCCGCACCGAGCAGCAGATTCAGGCGGCGATGCGCGACTTGATGCGGGACAAGACCTGCTTCGTCATCGCCCACCGGCTCTCGACGGTGCAGGGCGCCGACCGCATTCTCGTCGTGCGCGACGGGCAGATCGTCGAGCAGGGCACCCACCGCGCGCTGCTCGCGCAAAACGGTTTTTACGCCTCGCTTTACGCCGCCCAGTTCGACGCGGGAGAGGACGAATCGCCCGCCGAAATGTGACGGAATTGAAAAATTTTCGGTTTTGCCGCAAGTCGTGGTTGCAAAGCGGCGCAGGATATTGTAAAATAGAAGCAGAGCAAACGCGTCAAACGCATATTTGGAGTTGAATTCATCATGGCATTACATTTCACCGACAGCTACGCCGCGCCCTTCCTGCGGGAAAACGACCTTGCGGGGCTCGCCCGCCAGGTGCAGACGGCGCACGAGATGCTCGAGGAGCGTTCCGGCCTCGGCAACGACTTTCTCGGCTGGCTTGACCTCCCGGTCAACTACGACCGCGCGGAATTCGCCCGCATTCAGGCGGCGGCGGAACGCATCCGGCAGGATACCGACGTTTTCGTCGTCATCGGCATCGGCGGCTCTTACCTCGGCGCCCGCGCCGCCATCGAATTTCTGAAATCCCCCTATTATAACAACCTGCAAAAGGACACGCCCGACATTTACTTCACCGGCAACAGCATTTCGGGCGCGGCGCTTTCCGACCTGCTCGCCCTCTGCAAGGGGCGCCGCGTTTCGGTCAACGTCATTTCCAAATCCGGCACGACGACCGAGCCCGCCGTCGCCTTCCGCGTCCTGCGCAAGCTGCTCGAGGAGACCTACGGCGCGCAGGAAGCCGCCCGCCGCATTTATTGCACGACCGACCGGTCGCGCGGCACCCTCAAGCAGCTGGCGGATCAGAAGGGCTACGAATGCTTCGCCATCCCCGACGACGTCGGCGGCCGCTTCTCGGTGCTGACGGCGGTCGGCCTGCTGCCCATCGCGGTCTGCGGCGCCGACATCGAAGCCCTCATGGCGGGCGCGGCGGCGGCGCGCGCCGAATACGCCGACCCCGACCTTTCCCGCAACGCCTGCTATCGCTATGCCGCGCTGCGCAACGCCCTTTCCCGCAAGGGCAAGGAGATCGAGCTGCTCGTCAGCTACGAGCCGCGCTTTACGATGATGGCGGAATGGTTCAAGCAGCTCTTCGGCGAGAGCGAGGGCAAGGACGGCAAGGGACTATTCCCGGCGTCCGTCACCTTCTCGACCGACCTGCACTCGATGGGACAGTACATTCAGGACGGCCGCCGCACCCTCTTTGAAACGGTCGTCACCATCGGCGACAACGGCGCCGACGTCGTCATCGAGCGCGAGGAGAACGACGGGGACGGTCTGAATTTTCTCGCCGGCCGCACGCTGTCCTACGTCAACGAAAAAGCCTTCGAGGGGACGGTGCTCGCCCATACCGACGGCGGCGTGCCCAACCTCGTGCTTTCCCTCGACAAGGCCGACGAGGCAAACCTCGGCCACCTGATTTACTTCTTCGAGAAGGCCTGCGCGATCTCGGGCTATCTGCTGGGGGTCAACCCCTTCGATCAGCCCGGCGTGGAGAGCTATAAGAAAAATATGTTCGCGCTGCTCGGCAAGCCGGGCTACGAAGACCGCAAGGCCGAACTCGAAGCGCGCCTCGGGCGCTGAAACGGAACCGACCGCCCGCGGGCGGAAAAAACAGAAGGAGCTGGTAAAAATGGTACAGATCATCATCGGCAACAAGGGCTCGGGAAAGACAAAACGGCTCATTGACCTCGTCAACAACACGGCACAGGCAAGCAAGGGCGACGTCGTCTGCGTCGAACGGGGCGACGTCCTGACATACAGCATCACGCATAAAGTCCGCCTGATCGACAGTCAGACCTACGGTATTTCCGGCTATTCGGAGTATTACGGCCTGCTGTGCGGCATCTGCGCCGCCAACCACGACGTGACCGACGTCTTCGGCGACGCGACGCTGCGCATCGGCACCCGCGATTACGACGAGCTCGCCGACTTCCTCGACCGCGTCTCCGTGCTTTCGGAGGAGAGCAACATCAACTTCTGCTTTACCGTCTCCTGCGATGAATCCGACCTGCCCGCCAAAATTTTCGAAGTCGCGAAGAAGCTCTGACCGACGACGAAGCAACCGGACAGCCGGTCGGGGCGGCGCGCCGCTTTCGGCCGGCTTTTTGTGAAAAAAGCCTTGACAAAGGCGCTTCGTCTTGCTATAATAACTTGTGTGACATTTGGGGTGAGACTGTGATTCTGGATTTAAAATCGCTTTTTGCGCAGGATCGCGCCGTCCTCCCGATTGTGTACGAGCTGGATCTGCGCGCCTTCGAATGGATGGGGGAGACCCCCCTGCGCGAGCCGATCCGGGTCGTCGGTTCGGTCGAAAACCGGGCGAGCGTCGTCACGTTGACGCTGCGCTGTGCCGTCGCCTATACCGCCGCCTGCGACCGCTGCGGCGCCGAGACGACAAACCGGTACGAGGTCCCGCTGACGCGGACGCTCACTATGCAGCGCGCCGGCGCAGAGGATGCGGCGGACGATCTGCTCGAGCTGCCCGACGCGCAGCTCGATCTCGACGCCCTCTGCACCGAAGAAATCGTGCTGAATCTGCCCCGCAAACATCTCTGCCGGGAGGATTGCCGCGGTCTCTGTCCGGTCTGCGGCCGCAACCGCAATACCGATCCCTGTCATTGTGTGCCCGACGGGGGCGACGAACGCTTTGCCGTGCTGCGCGTGCTGCGGGACGCCGCCGACGGGAACGAAACCGGAAATTGTTGAAGGAGGTGCTGAAGAAATGGCAGTACCGAAGAGAAAATCGTCCAAAGCCCGACGCGACAAGCGCCGCTCCAACGTGTGGAAGCTCTCCGCGCCGGCGCTGGTGCGCTGCTCCCGCTGCGGCGCCTACAAAAGACCGCACCGCCTGTGCGCCGAATGCGGCCACTATGACGGACGCGAGGTTGTGAAGGTCGAAGACTGACCGCCGGTCGAAAGGGTAGAGGGGGAGGAATCCTTCTCTATTTTTTTATCAGAGAAGCAGCAGGGAGGGAGCCGCCATGTCGGTCGTGATCGCCGGCGTTCAACCGCATACCCCCGCGCGGCGCGCCCGCCTGCGCGCCGGGGACGTGCTCGTCTCGATCAACGGGCACGACATCGTCGACGTCCTCGATTACCGCTTTTATCAGAACGATACCCGCCTCGAGCTGCGGGTGCTGACGGCGGCGGGGGAGAAGACCGTCCGGGTGCGCAAAGCGGAGCAGGAGGAACTCGGGCTTACCTTCGAGACCTATCTCATGGATCGGCAGCACGCCTGCCGCAACCGCTGCATTTTCTGCTTCATCGACCAGCTCCCGCCCGGCCTGCGCTCGACGCTCTATTTCAAGGACGACGATTCCCGCCTGTCCTTCCTGTTCGGCAACTATATCACGCTGACGAACCTCACCGAACACGAGATCGACCGCATTCTCGAAATGCACATCAGCCCGGTCAACATCTCGGTGCACACGACCGACCCCGACCTGCGGGTGCGCATGATGGGCAACCGCTTCGCCGGGGACGCGCTGGCGCTTTTGCGCCGGTTCGATGCGGCGGGCATCCGTATGAACGCGCAGCTCGTGCTCTGCCCCGGGTATAACGACGGGGACGCGCTGCGCCGCACGCTCGACGATCTCACGGCGCTGCCCGGTATGCAGTG
>CANQSG010000033.1 GCA_947626485.1 uncultured Clostridia bacterium
CGCGATGAACGCCATCTCCGCCGACGACGAGACGATCACCGTCTGGGGCGAAATCTGCTCGGTCGAGCGCACGCCGACCCGCAACGGGGACAAGCACCGCATCAATTTCATCTTCACCGACCGCACGAACTCGATCATGGCGAAGTTTTACGTCAAAAACGAGCTGCTCGACAGCCTCGCCCCCCTCGAACCCGGCGCCTGTGTGCTGGCGAAGGGGAAGTATACCTATGACACCTGGGAGAAGGACAACTGCCTCGAGCCCCGGCACATCGCCCTGCTCGACCGCTACGTCGAGACCGACGACGCGCCCGAGACCCGCATCGAGCTGCACGCTCACACCAACATGTCCGCCATGGACGCCATCATCCCGGTATCCGCCCTGATTCAAAAGGCCTTCAAATGGGGGCACAAGGCCATCGCCGTCACCGACCACGGCGTCGTGCAGGCCTATCCGGAGGCCATGAACGCCCTCGATAAAATTCGCAAGGACGGCGGGGAATTCAAGGTGCTGTACGGCGTCGAAGCCTATTACGTCGACACCGAGGCCGAATCCATCGCCGAGCTGGGCGACGCGGTCGCCGACCTGCGCCGTTATCACCAGATCATCCTCGTGCAGAACGGCGTGGGGCTCAAAAATCTTTATCGGCTGATCTCCGACTCCCACCTCAACAACTTTTATAAGCGCCCCCTCGTCCTCAAAAAGCGGCTGGCGCAGTTCCGCGAGGGGCTGCTGCTCGGCAGCGCCTGCGAGCAGGGGCAGGTCTTCGACGCCGTGCTGCGGAAAAAGAGCCACGAAGAACAGCTGGAAATTGCCCGCATGTACGATTATCTCGAGATCCAGCCCACCGGCAACAACGCCTTCATGCTGCGCCGCGCCGACGAGCACGAGATCGACAAAAAGACCGGCGCGGAGAAGGAAAACCCCTATCGCGACCTGCATTCCGAAGCCGATTTGCAGGACCTCAACCGGCAAATCCTCGCGCTGGGCGACGAGCTCGGCATTCCCGTCGTCGCGACGGGCGACGTCCATTTCCTCAACCGCGAGGACGCCCTGCTGCGCAAGATTTTGCAGGCGGGGCAGGGGTATACCGACGTCGAAAATCAGGCGCCGCTCTACCTCAAAACCACGGCGGAAATGCTCTCCGATTTCGCCTACCTCGGCGACCGCGCCAAGGAGGTCGTCGTCGACAACCCCGCGAAGATCGCCGCCATGATCGACGGTGACATCCGCCCCATTCCGAAGGGCAACTTCCCGCCCGCGATCGAGGGCGCCGAGCAAATTCTGACCGACGTCACCATGCGCCGCGCCCACGAGCTCTACGGCGACGAGCTGCCCGCCCTGATTCAGGCGCGGCTCGACCGCGAGCTCGATTCCATCATTCGGCACGGCTACGCCGTCATGTACGTCACGGCGCAAAAGCTCGTCGCGAATTCCGAGGAGCACGGCTATCTCGTCGGCTCGCGTGGGTCGGTCGGCTCCTCCTTCGTCGCGACGATGGCGGGCATCTCGGAGGTCAACCCCCTCGTCCCGCACTATATCTGCCCGAAATGCCGCTATTTCGAGCCGATCGAGGACGGTTCGGTCGGTTCCGGCTTCGATCTGCCGGAAAAGGACTGCCCCGTCTGCGGCACGCCGCTCGGCCGCGATGGCCACAACATCCCGTTCGAGACCTTCCTCGGCTTCGACGGCGACAAAGTCCCCGATATCGACCTCAATTTCTCCAACGAATACCAGCCCTACGCCCACAAGTTCACCGAAGAGCTGTTCGGCTCCGAAAACGTCTTCAAGGCGGGCACGATTCTGACCGTCGCCGACAAAACGGCTTATGGTTATGTGAAAAAATACGCCGAGGAGCGCGGCCTTTTCTTCAGCAAGGCGGAGGAAAACCGGCTGGCGGCGGCGGTCGAGGCGGCGCAGATCAAGCGCACGACCGGCCAGCACCCGGGCGGCATGGTCGTCGTCCCGCAGGGGCGGGAAATTTACGATTTCTGCCCGGTGCAGCACCCCGCCAACAAGGTCGATTCCGATTCGATCACGACCCATTTCGAATTCAGCGCTATCCACGACACGATTTTAAAGCTGGACGAGCTCGGCCACGTCGTGCCGACCATCTATAAATACCTCGAGGAATTCACCGGTATCCCGGTCACGAGCGTTTCGATGAGCGACAAAAAGGTCATGAGCCTGTTCGAGTCGACCGCGGCGCTCGGCATCGACCCCGACCCCGAGACCGAGCTGACGAACGGCACCTTCACGCTGCCCGAATTCGGCACCCGGCTGGCGAAGGACATGCTGCGCGACGCCAAGCCCAAGACCTTCGCCGACCTGCTGCAAATTTCCGGCCTGTCCCACGGCACCGACGTCTGGGTCGGCAACGCGCAGGACCTCATCCGCAACGGCATCTGCACGATCTCCGAGGTCATCGGTACCCGCGACAACATCATGGTCTACCTGATGCAGAAGGGGCTCGAGCCGAAAATGGCGTTCAAGATCATGGAGATCGTCCGCAAGGGCAACGCCAAAAAGCTGCTGACCGAGGAGCACATCGCCGCCATGCGGGAGCACGATGTGCCGGAATGGTACATCGATTCCTGCCTGAAAATCAAATATATGTTCCCCAAGGCGCACGCCGCCGCCTACGTCATTTCGGCGCTGCGGCTCGGCTGGTATAAGGTCTATCACCCCGTCGCCTTTTACTGCGCTTACCTGACCGCCCGCTTTGAGGACGTCGACGTGACGACCGTCCTCGCCGGGCGCGACGCCGTCCGCCGCAAAATTCTCGAGATCAGAGCCAAGGGGCGCGACGCCGCCAAGAAGGAGACCGACGTGCTCGAAAAGCTGCTGATCTTCAACGAGATGCTCGCGCGCGGCATCCGCGTTTTGCCCATCGACCTCAAAAAATCCCACAGCCGCAAGTTCCTGCCCGAGGACGGCGCCGTCCGCCTGCCGTTTCTGGCGCTCGGCGGCATCGGCGAAAAGGCTGCCGACGCGCTGTATGAGACGGCGCAGAAGGGGGAATTCATCTCCAAAGAGGAATTCTGCGCGGCGTCCGGCGCCTCCAAGACCGTTATCGAGATGTTATCCGACCTCGGCGCCCTCGCCGACCTGCCCGACACGAACCAGATGACGCTGTTTTAACTCCTTTCCGCCGCAATTTTCACCCTTCGCCCGCAGCCGCACAGCCGGATTTTTCCGGTTTTGCGGCTGTTTTTAACAAAAAGGAAAGTCTAAATTTTTATTTTATAGGCAAAACGACAAACTTCCGGAAAACCGCGCGAAAAAGGTTGCAAATTTGTAATAAGTTGTTATAATAAGATTACAACTTGTTACAAACGCGTAACCTTTTTATTTTTTAAAAGAGAAAGCAGGTTTTTTGCTTGGTCGTTTGGTCTCGAATCTGGAACACCTTCCGCGCCATGGCGAAGCCGGTGCGCTGGATCTTCGCCGCCGCGCTGGCGGCCTTTGCGCTCTGCCTCGGCTGCCTCTTCGCCGGCGTCACCACCGGCTACCGCGTCCGCTACGGCGACGCCTGGATCGGCACCGTTCGCTCGAAAACCGTCTTTGATGACGCGAAGGCCTCCGCCGCCAAATGCCTGACGGAATCCGACGCCGCCACGTGTCTGTGCGAGCCCGCCTACGAGCCGGTGCTCACCCGCGCCAACGCCTTCACCCCGACCGCCGCGCTGACGACCTCCATCCTTGAAAACACCGACGATATCACCCTCGCCTCCGCCGTCCTCGTCGACGGGGAGCGCGTCGCCGTCGTCCCCGAAAGCGCGCGCTTTTCCGCGTACGAATCCGCGGCGCTCGACCGTTATAAAACCGGCGCGGCGGGGGAGACCGTCACCCTGCTCTCCAAAGTCGAATTTTCCGCGGGATATTATCCCGTTTCCGCCCTGTCGGACGACGCTTCTCTGCAAAAGGCCGCCGACGCCCTGCGGGTGCAGACCGTCCGCACCGAAACCACCGAGACCGAAGTCGCCTTTCAAAAGGTGACCCAGACGACCGCCGCGCAGACAGTGGGCTATTCGAAGGTCATCACCGCCGGCAAAAACGGCGTCTCTCGCACGACGGTGCAGGTCACCTGCGTCAACGGCAAGGAGACGGGGCGCAAAACAGTGCAGACCGAAGTCGTACAGGCGCCGGTCGATCAGGTGACCCTCGTCGGCACCAAAGTCGTCCCCAAGGTCGTCCCGGCGACGCAGGTTGCGGCGTCCGGCTTTATCTGGCCGGTGCAGCGCGTGGCGCGCATGCAGATCAGCTCCTATTTCGGCGACGGCAGAGGCCATAAGGGCATCGACATCGCGGCGCCCGCCAACACCGAAATTTACGCCGTCAAGGCCGGCACCGTCGTCACCGCGACCTTCAGCCGCAGCTACGGCAACTATATCGTCATCGACCACGGCAACGGCGTGCAGACCCTCTACGCCCACGCGAACCGCCTGCTCGTCAGCGCGGGGCAGACCGTGCAGGCGGGGCAGAACATCGCCCTCGTCGGCCGCACCGGCTACGCCGACGGCAACCACCTGCACATCGAGGTGCACATCAACGGCACCGCCGTCAACCCCGCCCCGTATCTCGGCCTTTCCTGACCCGTTCCCCCAAATTCCAGCGGCACGCAAAAAACGTGCCGCATTTTTTTGCGCCGGTATGATTGACGAAATACAACATATAGTATATAATAAAAGGGTATGACAGAACGAAATCAGAGGGAGATGGCCAGATGGCAAAGAAAACGGTCGCCTATACGAACGAAAGCATCACAAAATTAGAGGGGCCCGATCGGGTGCGAAAGCGCCCGGGCGTCATCTTCGGGTCGGACGGGCTGGATGGCTGCGAGCATTCGGTCTTTGAGATCATCTCCAATTCGATCGACGAGGCGCGCGAGGGCTACGGCAAGCAGATCATCGTGACCCGCTACCGCGACCATTCCGTCGAGGTGCAGGACTTCGGCCGCGGGGCGCCGGTCGACTTCAACAAGAACGAGAACTGCTACAACTGGGAGCTGCTCTACTGCGAGCTTTACGCCGGCGGCAAGTACAACACCAACGACGGCGGGAATTACGAATTTTCGGTCGGGCTCAACGGCCTCGGCCTTTGTTCGACGCAGTATTCCTCCGAATATATGGACGTCGAGATCCGGCGCGACGGGTTTCAATACAACCTGCATTTTGAAAAGGGCTACAACGTCGGCGGGCTGCAAAAGAAGCCGTACAGCGGCCGCGCCACCGGCACACGGACGCGCTGGAAGCCCGACCTCGACGTCTTTACCGACATCGACATCCCGACGGAATATTACCTCGACGTCATCCGCCGGCAGGCCATCGTCAACGACGGGCTGCAATTCCTCTTCCGCGATCAGCAGCCCGACGGCAGCTTTGCCGAGCAGACCTTCGTCTACGAAAACGGCATTCGGGATTACGTCGAAGAGTTCGTCGGGGAAGAGGGGCTGACGACCGTCCAGTTCTGGCAGACCGAGCGCCGCGGCCGCGACCGGGAGGACAAGCCCGAATACCGCGTCAAGATCAACGCCGCCCTCTGCTTTTCCAACCGCAAACAGCTTAAAGAATATTACCACAATTCGAGCTGGCTCGAACACGGCGGCGCGCCCGAGCGGGCGACGCGCACCGCCCTCGTCGCCCAGATCGACGCCTATTTAAAGCAAAACGGCAAATACCAGAAAAACGAGAGCAAGATTTCCTTCTCCGACGTGGAGGAGTGCCTGATCCTCGTCCTCTCGTCCTTCTCGACCCAGACCTCCTACGAAAACCAGACCAAAAAAGCCATCACCAACCGCTTTATCTACGAGGCGATGTCCGACTTCCTGCGCCACCAGCTCGAGGTCTATTTCATCGAGAACCACGCCGAGGCGGAAAAGATCGCCGAGCAGGTGCTCATCAACAAGCGCAGCCGCGAACGCTCCGAGCGGGAGCGCATCAATTTGAAGCGCACGCTGCAAACCGGCAGCGACCTCGCCAGCCGGGTGCCGAAGTTCGTCGATTGCCGCAGCCGCGACACTGCGCTGCGCGAGCTCTTTATCGTCGAGGGCGATTCGGCGCTCGGCTCCTGCAAAATGGCGCGCGACTCGGAATTTCAGGCCATCATCCCGGTGCGCGGCAAGATCCTCAACTGCCTGAAGGCGGAATACGACAAGATCTTCAAAAGCGAGATCATCACGAATTTAATTAAAGTTCTCGGCTGCGGCGTCGAGGTCAAGACCAAGGCAAACAAGGATTTGTCGAACTTCGACCTCGACAACCTGCGCTGGAACAAGGTCATTATCTGCACCGATGCGGATTACGACGGCTTCCAAATCCGCACCCTGATCCTCACGATGATCTACCGCCTGATGCCGACCCTCATCGAGGCGGGACGGGTCTACATCGCCGAGACCCCGCTCTATGAGATCACGACGAAGGACATGACCTATTTCGCCTATGACGAGAAGGAAAAGGCCGACATCCTCGAAAAGATCGGCGACGGGAAATACAGCATGCAGCGCTCGAAGGGGCTCGGCGAGAACCAGCCCGACATGATGAACCTCACGACGATGAACCCCGCGACCCGCCGGCTTGTGCGGGTTTTGCCCGACGACGCCGAGCGGACGAGCGTGATGTTCGACCTGCTGCTCGGCAACAACCTCGAGGGGCGCAAGAACTTCATCGCCGAAAACGGCTACCTCTATTTAGACGACGCCGACATCAGCTGATCGGCAGCAAGGGAGAAACGGAATTATGGCTCGAAAAAAGAACGAACCCAAACGCCCGGCGACGCCCGACGCCAACGCCTATATCGCCGGCGCCGGCATGATCGCCGAGCAGCCGATCACCGAGACGCTCGAAACGAATTACATGCCCTACGCCATGAGCGTCATCGTATCCCGCGCGATCCCGGAGATCGACGGCTTCAAGCCCTCGCACCGCAAGCTGCTCTATACGATGTATTTGATGGGATTGTTGAACGGCGCGCGGGTCAAGAGCGCCAACATCGTCGGCCGCACGATGCAGCTCAACCCCCACGGCGACGCCGCGATTTACGATACCATGGTGCGCCTGTCGGAGGGCAACGAGGCGCTGCTGCACCCCTTCGTCGACTCCAAGGGCAGCTTCGGCAAGTCCTATTCCCGCGATATGCAGTGCGCCGCCGCCCGCTACACCGAGGCGAAGCTCTCGCCCATCGCCGCCGAGCTCTTCGCCGATATCGACAAGGAAACCGTCGATTTCGTCGACAATTACGACGCCACGATGCAGGAGCCGACCCTCTTTCCGGTGACCTTCCCGACGGTGCTTGTCAACGCCAACACCGGCATTGCGGTCGGCATGGCGAGCGCGATCTGCCCCTTTAACCTCGAGGAGGTCTGCCGCACGACCATCGCCTTCATGCGGGACGAAAACTGCGAGCTCGCCGACACGCTGCTCGCCCCCGATTTCCCGACCGGCGGCCAGCTGCTCTACAACCGCGCCGAGCTCGACGAAATTTACGCGACCGGCCGCGGCAGCTTCCGCGTGCGGGCGGTTTACAGCTACGACAAGGCGCAGAACTGCATCGACGTCACCGAAATTCCCCCGACGACGACGGTTGAGGCGATTCTCGAAAAGATCATCGAGCTTGTCAAGGACAAAAAGATCACCGAGATCAGCGACATCCGCGACGAGACCGACCTGAAAGGTCTTAAAATCACGATCGACCTAAAGCGCGGCGTCGACCCCGACCGCCTGATGCAGCGCCTCTTTCGCATGTCCCCCATGCAGGACGTCTTTTCCTGCAACTTCAACGTGCTCATCGCCGGCTCGCCGCGGGTGCTCGGCGTGCGGGAGCTGCTGGGCGAATGGGTCGCCTTTCGCCGCGAATGCGTCCGCCGCCGCGTCTATTTCGACCTGACGAAGGCGAAGGATCGCCTCCACCTGCTCAAAGGGCTTTCGAAAATTCTGCTCGACATCGACAAGGCGGTGCGCATCGTCCGCGAGACCGAGGAGGAAAAAGAGGTCGTCCCCAACCTGATGATCGGCTTCGGCATCGACCAGACGCAGGCGGAATACGTCGCCGAGATCAAGCTGCGGCATTTAAATCGCGAGTATATTTTAAAACGCCTCAACGACGTCGAAAACCTCGAGCAGGAGATCGACCGCATGCAGCAGATTCTCGACAGCCGCCGCAAGGTCGACGCCCTCATCATTTCCGAGCTCGAGACCGTGATCGAGAAGTACGCGAAGCCCCGCCGCACGGCGATCATCACGCCCGACGACACCGAAAGCGCCCCGGAGGAGGCGCCGGTCGACGAATCCCCGGTCACGCTCTTTTTCACGCGGGACGGCTATTTCAAGAAGATCACGCCCCAATCGCTGCGCATGAGCGGGGAACAGAAGCTCAAAGAGGGCGACGAGCTCGTGCAGGTCGCCGAGGCGACCAACGCCCACGAATTATTGTTCTTCACCGACCGGCAGCAGGTCTATAAGGCTCGCGTCTCCGACTTCCCGGACGGCAAGGCGAGCGCGCTCGGCGAGTACGTCCCCGCTCGCCTCTCCTTCGACGCGGGGGAGAACCCTGTCGCGATGGTCGCCACGCGGGATTATCAGGGCTTCCTGCTCTTCTTCTTCGCGAACGGCCGCGTCGCCAAGGTCGCCCTTGCGGCGTATCAGACCAAGACCAACCGCCGCAAGCTCGTCGGCGCCTACACCGATAAATTCGAGCTGACCGCCATCCGGTACGTTCCGGCGGATTGCGAGCTGCTGCTGACCTCCACAAACGGCCGCGTCCTGCTGCTGCACACCGGCGCGCTGCAAACCAAGGCCACCCGCGACAACGGCGGCGTCGCCGTCATGACCCAGAAGAAGGGGCACCGGCTCTGCGCGGTCGAGCCCTACGTCGAAGGGCGGCTGCAAAAGCCCCACCGCTACCGCACCCGCACCCTGCCCGCCGCCGGCAGCCTCCTCGCCGCCGAAGACCAGGCGGAGCAGCTCACCCTCGGCGGGGGCGAGGCATAAAAAAACCGCCGAACCGGGTTTCCGGTCGGGCGGTTGTCAGCCGAACAACAAACGCAAGCAATTCTCTTCCTTGGCTGACACCCTTACTTTTCCCGCTTTTCGGTGCATTACGCCCGGAAAAATCTGACAAAGGGTTTGACAAACGCGCGCGTTTGCGCTATCATAAATCCAGCCCATAGGAAGAAAAACTCATCCCATCTTTTGGAGGAATCGCAGTGGCAAACGAACTTGCAAAAGCCTACGACCCGCGCGAGGTCGAGGATCGCATTTATCAGTTCTGGCTCGACGGCGGGTATTTTCACGCCCAGGTCGACCAAGGCAAAAAACCGTATACCATCGTCATGCCGCCCCCGAACATCACCGGGCAGCTGCACATGGGGCACGCGCTCGACAACACCTTGCAGGACATCCTCATCCGCTTCCGCCGGATGCAGGGCTACGCGGCGCTCTGGGTGCCCGGCACCGATCACGCCTCGATCGCGACCGAGGCGAAGATCGTCGAGGCTATGCGCGCCGAGGGACTGACGAAGGAGCAGATCGGCAGGGAAAAATTTTTAGAACGCGCCTGGGAATGGAAAGAACAGTACGGCGGCCGCATCGTCTCCCAGCTGCGTAAAATGGGCTCCTCCTGCGACTGGCAGCGGGAGCGCTTCACGATGGACGAGGGCTGCTCGCGCGCCGTGCGCGAGGTGTTCGTCCGGCTGTATGAAAAAGGCCTCATCTACCGCGGCGAGCGCATCATCAACTGGTGCCCGCACTGCCGCACCTCGATCTCCGACGCCGAGGTCGTCTATTCCGAGCAGGACGGCCATTTCTGGCACCTGCGCTATCCGCTCTGCGACGGCAGTGGCGAGATTCAGCTCGCCACCACCCGCCCCGAAACGTTGCTGGGCGATACCGCCGTCGCCGTTCACCCCGACGACGCGCGCTACCGCGACCTTGTCGGCAAGACCGTCCGCCTGCCCCTCGTCGGCCGCGAGATCCCCATTGTGGCGGACGATTACGTCGAAATGGATTTCGGCACCGGCGCCGTCAAGATCACCCCGGCGCACGACCCCAACGACTTCGAGGTCGGCCTGCGCCACAATCTGCCGGTCATCAACGTCATGACCGAGGACGCCAAGATCAACGAAAACGGCGGCAAATACGCCGGTATGGATCGTTATGAAGCGCGCGCCGCCATCGTCGCCGACCTCGAAGCCGGCGGCTTCCTCGTCAAAACCGAGGACATGAAGCACAACGTCGGCGCCTGCTACCGCTGCAACAGCACCGTCGAGCCTCGCGTTTCGAAGCAGTGGTTCGTGCGCATGGAGCCGCTCGCCAAGCCGGCGATCGAAGCGGTGCGCAACGGCGACGTCCGCCTGATCCCCCAGCGCTTCGAAAAGATTTATTTCAACTGGATGGAAAACATTCGCGACTGGTGCATCTCGCGCCAGCTCTGGTGGGGGCACCGCATCCCCGCCTGGTACTGCGACGATTGCGGCGAGACCGTCGTCGCCCGCAGCGAGCCGCAGAGCTGCCCGAAGTGCGGCGGCGCCCACCTGCATCAGGACGAGGACACCCTCGACACCTGGTTCTCCTCGGCGCTCTGGCCGTTCTCGACGCTCGGCTGGCCGGATGAGACGCTCGACCTCAAATATTTCTACCCGACGGCGACGCTCGTCACCGGCTACGATATCCTCTTCTTCTGGGTCGCCCGCATGATCTTCTCCGGTCTCGCCTATACCGACAAAGCGCCCTTCCAGACGGTTCTGCTGCACGGCATCGTGCGCGACGCGAACGGGCTGAAAATGTCCAAATCGCTCGGCAACGGCGTCGACCCGCTTGTGGAGATCGAGACCTACGGCGCCGACGCGCTGCGCTTCACGCTGGCGACGGGGAACAGCCCCGGCAACGATATGCGCTACTCGCCCGAGCGGGTGCAGGCCAGCCGCAATTTCGCCAACAAGATCTGGAACGCCGCCCGCTTTTTGCGCATGAACCTCACCGGGACGGAACAACCGCCCCACCTGCCGCCCCAGCTCGCGCAGGAGGATCGCTGGATTCTGACAAAATATAACCGGCTGGTCGCCGACGTGACCGAAAACCTCGAAAAATACGAGCTCGGCCTCGCCGTGCAGAAGCTCTACGATTTCATCTGGGACGTCTTCTGCGACTGGTATATCGAAATTTGCAAATCCCGCCTGAACGGCGACGATCCCGCCGCCGCCGACTGCGCCCGCACCGTCCTCGTCTACGTCTTCTCGGGCACGCTGCAGCTGCTGCACCCCTTTATGCCCTTCCTGACCGAGGAGATTTGGCAGGCGCTGCCCCACAAGGGGACGTCGATCATGGTCTCGCGCTGGCCGAAATATGAGGAGACCCTCAACTTCTCGCGCGAGGCGCAGGCCTTTGAAAAGGTCGTCGACGCGGTGCGCGCCATCCGCAACTGCCGCGCGCAGAAGAACGTGCCGCCCTCGAGAAAAGCGAGCCTGACCGTCGTCACGGCGACGCCCGAGCCCTTCCGCGAAGGCGAAGCGCTGTTCCGCCGCCTCGCCTCCGCCTCGAGCGTCACCGTCTGCACACAGGGCACGGTCGAAGGCGCCGTGTGCGTCGTCACCGACGCCGCCGCGTTCTATATCCCGATGAATGAGTTAGTCGACGTCGCCGCCGAGCGCAAACGCCTGACAAAGGAGCTCGAGGCCGCGCAGGACGACCGCGCCTTTGTCGAGAAGAAGCTCGCGAATGAAAACTTCGTCTCCCGCGCCCCCGCCGCCGTCGTGCAGGCGCAGCGCGACCAGCTCGCCAAGGTCTGCGACCGCATCGCGATGTTAGAGCGCAGCCTCGAAGAATTAAACGTCTAAACCACTCACAGCCGCGCGTGCAGCGCGGCTGTCCCTCTGTTTTCGCCGGAAGGAACCGATCATGACCTACGAAGCCTGCCTTTCCTATATCCACAGCCTGCTGCGCTTCGGCGTGCAGCCGGGGCTCGACCGCATCCGCCGCCTGCTCGAGCGGCTCGGCAACCCCCAGCGCGGCCTGCGCTGCATCCACGTCGCCGGGACGAACGGCAAGGGCTCGACCTGCACGATGCTCTCCTGCGTGCTGCGGGCGGCGGGACTGCGCACCGGACTCTACCTCTCGCCCTACGTCCTCGATTTCCGCGAGCGCATCCAGCTCGACGGCGCCTGGATTTCGAAGGACGCCCTGATCCGCTGCTGTGAAACGGTGCGGGAAACGGGGCTGGAAGCGACCGAATTCGAATTTATCACCGCCGCCGCCTTTCTCTATTTTGCCGAGCAGAATTGCGACGTCGTCGTGCTCGAAACCGGGCTCGGCGGTCGGCTCGACGCGACCAACGCCATCGAAGCGCCGCTCGCCTGCGTCCTGACGAAAATCGGGCTCGACCACCGCGCCGTGCTGGGCGATACCGTCGCGCAGATCGCCGCCGAAAAATGCGGCATCTGCAAACCCGGCGCGCCGGTCATCTCCTGCTGCGGCCAGCCGCCCGAAGCCCTCGCCGTCATCCGCGCCCACGCGCCCGACGTCCTGCTGCCCGACCGCAGCGCCTGCCATGTCGAGGCCTGCTCGGTCGCGGGCAACCGCTTTTCCTATCGCGGCGCGCCGTTCGAGACGGGGCTGCTCGGCCGGCACCAGATCGAAAACGCCCTGACCGTCATCGAGACCGTCCGCGCGCTGCCCTTCCCGGTTCCCGAGGCCGCCCTGCGCGACGGCATCGCCGCCGCCCGCATTCCCGCCCGGCTCGAGCTGCTATGCGCCGCGCCGCCCCTGCTGCTCGACGGGGCGCACAACCCCGACGGCGCCGCCTCTTTGGCGGCATTCCTAAAGGAGGTCGACCTGTCCGGCGCGGTCGGCGTCGTCGGCATGATGGCGGACAAGGACTGCGCCGGCGTGCTGCAAACGGTGCTGCCCCTGCTTTGTGCCGCCGTGACGGTCGCGGTGCCCGACAACCCCCGCACCCTCTCCGCCGAAGCGCTCGCCGACCTCGCACATCGCTTTTGCGACGACGTCACCCCGGCGGCGTCCTACGCCGAAGCCCTCGCCCTCGCCCGGCAAAAGGCGGGTTCCCGCCCGGTTCTGATCTTCGGCTCGCTCTACCTCGCCGCCGGCATCCGCCCGCTCGCGCTTTCCGCGCAAACCTTCTGAAAATCGACAACACGCTTTGACAAATTTTCATCGGACAAGCCGTTATAATCAAAACGGACTTGTCCTTTTTGTTTTCGGAGGTGCAGAATATGCCAGTAAAAACAGACGTGACCGGCGAGGTCGTGACGGCGTATTTAAGCGGCGAGCTCGACCACCACACCGCCCGCGAAATGCGAGAGGCGATCGACGCGGCGGTCGATCGCAACATGCCGACGCTGCTGATCCTCGATTTCCGCGACGTCAGCTTTATGGACAGCTCGGGCATCGGGCTCGTCATGGGGCGCTACCGAAATCTGCAACGAACCGGCGCGGCGCTCCACGTCGTCAACACGCCGCCGCAGATCTACAAAGTCATGCAGCTCGCCGGCCTCAACCGGCTGGCGAAGCTCGAGAAAGGAGGTGTGCGGATTGAAACCGATTAACCGCTTCGCCCTGACCCTGCCGTCGCATTCGGCAAACGAGGCCTTTGCCCGGGCGGCGGTCGCGGCGTTTTTGACCCAGCTCGACCCGACCGTCGAGGAGATCGGCGACATCAAAACCGCCGTGTCCGAGGCCGTCACAAACTGCATTGTACATGCCTATCCTGATACGATCGGGAAAATTTACATCACCGTCGACCTGCACGCCGACCGCACCGTCACGGTGCGCATTCGGGATGCCGGCTGCGGCATCGCCGATGTCGCGCAGGCGATGGAGCCCCTCTACACGACGGCGGGCGGGGAACGCGCCGGGCTGGGCTTCGCCGTCATGCAGAGCTTTATGGACGGCGTGAAGGTGCGCTCGAAGCTCGGCAGGGGCACGACCGTCACCTTAAAGAAAAAGCTCAGCCTGCGCGTCGCAAGCCATGCCGGAACTCGATAGAGCCGCCTTTATCGCCGACAACCTCCGGCTGGTGCACACCTGCTGTCACCGCTTCACCGGCCGCGGCGTCGAGTACGACGACCTGTTTCAGGCGGGCTGCGTCGGGCTCGTCAAGGCCGCCGACCGCTTCGACCCGGCGCGCGGCTTTCGCTTCTCGACCTACGCCGTGCCCGTCATCCTCGGCGAGATCAAGCGCCTCTTTCGCGACGACGGCGCCCTCAAGGTCTCCCGCAGCCTCAAAACGCTGGCGATGCGGGTGCGCGCCGCGCAGACCGCCCTCGAGCAACAGACCGGCCGCGCGCCGACGGTCGGGGAGCTGGCGGAGGCGCTCGACGTCGAGCCCGAGGAGATCGCCGAGGCCCTCTGCGCCGCCCGTCCGACGGTCTCGCTGACGGCGGAATCGGAGGACGGCGAGCGGCAGATCGACCTCGCCGACGACGAGGCACAGGAATCCGTGCAGGAGCGCCTCGCCCTGCGCGACGCTCTCGCGCGCCTGCCCGAGAACGACCGCCGGCTGATCGAAAAGCGGTATTTCGGCGCGAAAACCCAGTGCCAGACCGCCCGTGAGCTCGGCATGACGCAGGTGCAGGTCTCGCGCCGCGAAAAGAAAATTCTCGTGGAATTGCGGGGTCTGCTCTCCTGAATCCCGCTCCATGCACCCCCGAAATTTTCCTTGAAACCGGGAAATTTCGGGGGCGTAAGAATTTTTCTAAATTGCAATATCAAATAGGACAGGATAGAAAAGATCGTCAGACGAGCGATAATTGAAGATTTTACGGGG
>CANQSG010000034.1 GCA_947626485.1 uncultured Clostridia bacterium
CGCAACGTCGGGCATCCCGGCGCGGTAACGGCTGTTCAGACCGCAGCCGAGCAGCGCGACCGGCTTGCCGGAGACGTCGAGTGCGCCCTGCATGGCGGCGTTGTCGATGCCGCGGGCGGCGCCGTTGACGATCGAAAAGCCGCCGCGCGACAGGCGGGCGCTCAGCGACCGGGCGGCGCGCTCACCGTAATCCGACGCCTTGCGGGGGCCGACGACGGCGACGAAGACCTCGTCGGAGAAGTCGCGCAGCTTGCCGGTGCGGTAAAGCAGGACGGGCGGGTCGGGCAGGTTGCGAAAGGCGGCGGGATAGGCCGGATCGTCGTAGGGCAGAATTTCGGCGTCGATCTCGCGGCAGACCTCGAGGGTGCGGCGGGCTTTGTCGACCGGCGTCGACTCCATGCGGGTGAGCTCGAGCCGGGTAAAGAGGCGCGAGGCGCACAGGTCGGCGTGCTCGGCTTCGTAAACGCCGCGCGCCGACGAAAACCGTTCGAGGATTTTCGCGACGCGCCGGTTGGCAAACCCCAGCACGCCCTGTAACCAGACCCAGTAGAGCAGTTCTTCGATCATGACCGACCTCGAACCATCTCCCAGAGGACGATGGCTGCCGCCGCCGCCGCGTTGAGCGACTCGGCGCGCCCCGCCATGGGGACGGTAACGCGGGCGTCCGCAAGCGTTTTTACACGGTCGGACAGCCCATTGGCTTCGTTGCCGATGCAGGCGATCGCCCCGCGCGAGAAATCCGCCGCCGTGACGGGCTGCGCGGCCTGCGCCACGCAGGCGTAAACCGGGACGGGGGCAGCTTCAAGCGCGGCGTAAAAATCCGGCGGGCAGCAGACGGGCAGGCGCAGCAGCGCGCCCATCGACGCCCGCAGCGATTTCGGGGCGAAGGGATCGCAGGTATCGTCGGATAAAAGCAGACCATCCAGACCCAGCGCCTCCGCCGTCCGGCTCATCGCGCCGAGATTGGATGGATCCTGCACGCGCTCGAGCGCGAGGTAATACCCGCCGGCGCGCAGGGAAAATGCCGTCTGCGGCAGGCGCAGCAGGCAGAGCACCCCCTGGGGCGAGACGGTGTCCGCCAGGCGGGCGAAGAGCTCGTCGTCCAGCAGATAACAGGCGTCCGCCGCCGCGGCAAGCAAGTCGATTTCCGGGTCGCTTGCCAGCCGGCGGGAAACGACGAGCGCCGGAAAGCGGGCGCCGGAACGCGCGGCGTCGACGCACAGGCGCAGCCCTTCGAGCACCGTCATGCCGGTTTCCCGGCGGAAACGGCTCGACCGGAGCAGCTTGACGATCTGTTTGCAAAGCGGGTTTTCCCGGCTCGTGATCGGCTGAAAGGGGGGCATGGCTTCTCTCCGTTCCGTCAGATTCCGCAGGAAAGGAACAACGCCCGAGCACAGACCCCGGGCGTTGAGCTTACTTTTCTAACGCTTTTTTGGCATTTTTCGCAAGGGTGGCAAAACCGGCGGCATCGTTGACCGCCAGATCGGCCAGCATTTTGCGGTTGAGCTGAGAGCCGGATTTCTTCAGCCCGTTCATGAAGGTGGAATAGTTCATGCCGTTGCATTTCGCCGCGGCGGAGATGCGGGTGATCCAGAGACGGCGGAAATCGCGCTTCTTCTGCCGGCGGCCGATGTAGGCATAGTTGCCGGATTTCATCACGGCCTGTTTCGCCGTGCGGAACAGCTTGGATTTTGCGCCGAAATAACCCTTTGCGAGTTTTAAGGTCTTTTTTCTTCTTTTGCGCGTCGACAGCGCGCCTTTGACTCGTGCCATTTGTCAGAAACCTCCAGTAATGTATGTGTTGTACTTCTTATTTGTAAGGGATCATCCGCTTGACGGCGGCGGTGTTCGTCACGTCGGCGACGATCGTCTTGCGCAGGTTGCGTTTCCGCTTGGTGGTCTTTTTGTTGAGAATGTGCGACTTGTAGGCGTGCGCGCGCTTGACCTTGCCGGTCTTCGTCAGTTTGAAGCGCTTTTTGGCGCCGCTGTGGGTTTTCAGTTTGGGCATGATTTGTTTCGTCCTTCCTAAGATTTGAATTTGAGCGGGGATTATTTGGCGGGCTGAGGCGCAAGGAACATGATCATTTTGCGCCCTTCCATCTTCGCAGGCTTTTCCACGACGGCGCAATCCGCACAGTATTCGGCGAATCGCTTCATCGTCTCGTGTCCGATTTCGGGGTGGCCGAGCTCCCGTCCGCGAAAGCGGATGGAGACCTTGACCTTGTTGCCCTCCGCCAGAAAACGCCGGGCGTGGTTGCCCTTGGTCTCGAAATCGTGGAGGTCGATGCTGAGCCCCAGCCAGATCTCCTTGATCTCGACCGTCTTCTGGTTCTTGCGGGCTTCCTTTTCGCGCTTGGCCTGCTCAAAGCGATACTTACCGTAGTCCATGATCTTGCAGACCGGCGGCGTCGCGTTCGGGGCGATGTTCACGAGGTCGAGATCCTTGGCATAGGCGGCGTTGAGCGCGTCCTTGATCGGCAAAATGCCGAGCTGCGCGCCGTCCGCGTCGATCACGCGGACTTCGGGAAACCGGATTTCCTCATTGATGGCAATTTCTTTACGAATGGGTAATGCACCTCCGTACCCGTAAAATACAACGCGCGAACGGGTTTGCCGTTCGCGCGAAAAGAGACCTGTCGTGCAGGTTTCAAGAAGCGGGATAAACCTCCTCGGGACGGAACCCGGAGGTGAGAACGGAAAACCGATTCTGCTTGATTGTAAAGTTATTATACCAGATCGCCCGGCGCGTGTCAAGTGTTTTTTATTCGAACGCGAGCTCGGCGATGGCGACGCCGCCCTCATAGGGCACGCCGAAGCCGTTCCAGCCGGCGGTCGTGATATAATAGCGGCCGCCCTCGCGCACGACCTCCCCCGCGTGGACGGGCAGCTCGGCGACGACCATATCCGCGTGGCGGCTTTTGGTGTAATCGCCGAAGTGCCGCGGGTCGTCGGAGCAGAAGACGAGGGTGTTATGGTAATTGTCCTTGCCGCAGTCGGTGTAGGTGGTGAAAAGATAATAGCGCGAGCCGTGCCGCAGGACGAAGGGGGATTCGAAGGCGCCCCAGGGGGGATTGAGCGGCGCGTCGCCCGAGGAGGTGAGCGCGTAGCCCTGAAACTCCCAGTGGATGAGGTCTTCGGAATAGAGCAGCGAAATGCAGCTGTAATGGTCTTTGACGCCGCTCGCGTACATCAGCCAGCCGTTCTCATACGGCAAAACCATGTGGTCGCGGTTGACCGCCATGGGCGGGTCGCCGGTCACGAAAAGCGAATGCTCCATCCAGTGATAGGGGCGGTCGGTGACGGCGAGGCGGGTGACGCCGGGGCCGAAGAACATATAATACAGCTCCTCGTGCCGAATGACGGCGGGCGCCCAGACGCGCGCGCCCCAGTCGACGACCTTGCCGGTCTCGCGCATGGGGACGCGCAGCAGATCCTCCGTGCAGCCGACGGTGAAATACCGCTCGGTGTCGGGCCCGTCGTTCGACAGGCTCGTGGGCGGTAAAGCGGCCGCCAGTCGGAGACGATGCGGGGTGTCTCGACGCCGGGAACGGACATCTTCCCCGCCCTCTTACTGCTTGTCGACCGCCGCCTGCCCGAGCTTGACGTGGGTCGAGGTGATGCGGGGCTCGAAGGAACCGAAGATCGGCTTCGGATAGGGGTCGCACATGTAGGGCGTCACGCCGTACATATAGGTCGTTTTGGCGCCGTCGATGTCGAGCTCGCCGTCGGACGAGACGGTGACGATGGCGTTCAGCGGGTCGTTGTAATAGGCGCACTGGGCGGCGTGGGGGTATTTCTCGATGAATTCCTTCGGGAAGCAATCGTGCTTGTCGCGCGACCAGAAGCCGGAATAGGTGGAATTGACGTTGAAATAGGCGACGCCGTCGACCGTGGCGAAGGAGTTCGTGTGATAATGGCCGTTGATGCAGAGCAGCACGCGGTTGGGGTGCGCTTCGTTGACCTCGCGGAAAATGGCGCGGATCTCCTGCGCGTCGAGCGAGCCGCTGTTGCAGCTGCCGATGCTGGGGTCGCGGGTCGTGCCGTCGACCTGGAAGGTGGAGTGACTGAAGATGATGCAGGGATAGGGCGAAGCGAGCAGCGTCTCGCGCAGCCAGGCGCGCTGCGGGGCGCCGACGAGGTTGTGGTCGTAGCTCCAGTCGGGGCCGCCGACCGAATGGCCGGGATAATGCTGCAAAACGCCGTCCTTGATGAAGTGGTTGGTGTCGAGGAAAATGAGGCGGAAGCCCTTCAAATCGCGGTAATAATAGCTCTTGTCGAGGCCGTAGACCGCGTTGAGTTCCTCGAGCGAATCGACGCCCTGCAGCTCGTGGTTGCCATAGGCGCCGAAGGCGGGCAGACCCTCGGGGTTATGCAGGAAGCGGTCGAGGGCGGGCTTGCCGTTCTCCAGCGTGGTGACCATGAAGTCGCCGCAGTGGGTCACGGCGTCGACGTTATTCTCCACCGCGCGGGCGAAGATCGCGTCGAGCCCTTCGAGCGCCCAGGGCTGCACCCAGGGGTTATAATGATAATCCGTAAAGACCGATAATTTGATGACCGACATGACACAACACTCCGTTTCGTTTTGTTGTCTGCCCTATTTTAGCAGGTTCCCGGCGGCTTGTCAAGGTAATTTTCGCCCATTTTTGTGCAAATTTTTCGCCCCTTTCTTCCCCGCTCCCGTTTCGCCGCCGGATGACAAAAAAGCGCCCGCCGACCAAGGTGAGGTCGACGGGCAAAAGGATGAAAAAAGCGGAATTTTTTTCGCGGAAAACGGGTCAGACGACGCGCACGCGGATGACGTTCTCCACCCCGCGGACGGCGTCGGCGATCTGGGCGCAGTCATCGAGGTCGATGTCGAGCATCGTGTAGGCGTAATCGCCGCGCGACTTGTTCAGCAGGTTTTCGATGTTGCCGCCCTGCGCCGAAACCGCGCCGGTGATGGCGGAGAGGATATTCGGCACGTTCTTGTGGATCACGCAGAGGCGGCGCACCGCGCTGCGCGGCATCGAGATCGAGGGCATATTGACCGAGTTTTCGATGTTGCCGTTCTCGATGTAGTCGATCAGCTCGCGCGCTGCCATTTCGGCGCAGTTGTCCTCGGATTCGGGCGTCGAGGCGCCGAGGTGCGGAATGGCGATCACGCCGTCGACCCCGAGCATTTCGTCGGTCGGGAAATCGACGACGTAGGCGGCGACCTTACCGGCTTCGAGCGCGGCGATCATCGCGCCGGAATCGACGAGGTCGGCGCGGGAGAAGTTGAGGATGCGCACGCCGTCCTTCATGGCGGCGAAGGCGTCGGCATTCAGGAAGCCCTTGGTGTCGGCGGTCAGCGGGACGTGCACCGTGATATAATCGCAGTTCGCGTAGATCTCTTTCAGATCCATCGCGCGGACGGCGCTGTGGGTCAGGTTCCAGGCGGAATTGATCGAGAGATAGGGGTCGTAGCCGTAGACGTGCATGCCGAGGTGGTTCGCGGCGTTGGCGACCTGCACGCCGATGGCGCCGAGGCCGATCACGCCGAGGTTTTTGCCCTTGATCTCGGGGCCGACGAAGGCGCTCTTGCCCTTTTCGACCAGCTTCGCCACTTCGGCGCCGTTGCCCTTCAAGGTGCGCGCCCACTCGATGGCGGGAATGACGCGGCGGGAGGAGATGAGCAGTCCGGCGAGGACGAGCTCTTTGACGGCGTTGGCGTTGGCGCCCGGCGTGTTGAAAACGACGATGCCGTCCGCGGCGCAGCGGTCGACCGGGATATTATTCGTCCCGGCGCCGGCGCGGGCGATGGCGAGCAGGCTTTCGGGAAACGCGACGTCGTGCAGCGCGGCCGAGCGGACGATGGCGCCGACCGGCTCGTCACAGTTTTCGGAGATCGTATAGGCGGCGGGGTCGAAGACGTTGAGCCCCGAGGCGGAAATTTTATTGTAGGTTTGAATCTGTTTCATGTTTTCTCACCTGTTTTCCTTTTCAAACTGTTCCATAAACGCGACGAGCGCCTGCACGCCCTCGACCGGCATCGCGTTGTAGATCGAGGCGCGCATGCCGCCGACCGAGCGGTGCCCCTTGAGGTTGACGAAGCCCGCCGCCTTGGCTGCGGCGACGAATTTCGCGTCGAGCTCGTCGTTGCCGGTGACGAAGGGGACGTTCATCAGGGAGCGATCCTCCTTGACGACGGTGCCGTGGAAGAGCTTGCTCTGATCGAGGAAATCGTAGAGCAGCGCGGCCTTTTTCTGATTGATCTTCTGCATGTTCTCGAGGCCGCCGATCGTGTTCTTGATCCATTTGAGGACGAGGCCGGCGATGTAGATCGTGTAGCAAGGCGGGGTGTTGAACATCGAGCCGTTGTCGGCGTGGGTCTGGTAATTGAACATGGTCGGCGTGATGTCCTGCGCGTGGCCGATGAGGTCCTTGCGGACGATGACGATCGTCACGCCGGCGGGCGCCAGATTCTTCTGCGCGCCGGCATAGAGCACGCCGAAGCGGGTGACGTCGATCGGCTCGGAGAGGATGCAGCTCGAAATATCGGCGACCAGCGGCACGTCGCCGGTGTCGGGCAGGGTGTGATACTTCGTGCCGTAGATCGTGTTGTTCATGCAGATGTGGAAATAGTCGGCATCCTTCGTGAAGGTGGCGGGGTCGAGCTTCGGGATATAAGAATAGGTCTTGTCTGCCGAGGAGGCGACGACGTTGGCCTGCCCGTAACGGGCGGCCTCTTTATACGCCTTGTTCGCCCACTGCCCCGTGATGACGAAATCGGCCTTGCCGGAGCCGGTCATGAGGTTGAGCGGCACCATCGCGAACTGCGAGGACGCGCCGCCCTGTAAGAACAGGACCTCGTAATCGTCGGGAATTTGCATCAGCTCGCGCAGGAGCGCCTGCGTCTCGTCGATGATCGCCTGGTATTCCTTCGAGCGGTGGGACATTTCCATGACGGATTGCCCGGTCGTGCCGAATTCACAGAGCTCGGCGGCGGCGGTTTGCAGAACCTCGAGCGGAAGCATCGAAGGTCCGGCGCTGAAATTATAGACTCTTGCCATACGGATTCCTCCAAACAAATGATGATGTTCCCTATTATAAGCCGCGCGACGCAAAATGTCAATAGGTTTGTTAAAATATTGTCAATGTTTTTTCGATTTTTTGCCCTTCCCGCCCCTTTGCTTGTTAAATTTTTAACGCAGTCGCGGGAAAATCGTCCGCCCCACCCCGGTGAAGCGCTTGTGTCCGATTTTAAAACAATTTTTAAACAATCCCGCAAAGCGATTGACAGCGGATTTTGCGCTGCTATAATAAAGGATGGAAAAATAAAACACAATTTTACCGGAAGAAGGACAAAGCATGCTGCAATTAAAGGACATTCAAAAGACGTATCTTTCCGGGGAAAACGCTGTGCAGGCGCTGAAATCGGTTTCCCTTTCCTTTCGCCGGAACGAGTTCGTCTCGATCCTCGGCCCCTCGGGCTGCGGCAAGACGACGCTGCTCAACATCATCGGCGGCCTCGACCGCTACACGAGCGGCGACCTCGTCATCGACGGCACCTCGACCAAGCAATACCGCGACGGCGACTGGGACGTTTACCGCAACCGCTCGATCGGCTTCGTCTTTCAAAGCTACAATTTGATCCCGCACCAGTCCGTCCTCTCGAACGTCGAGCTGGCGCTGACCCTGTCCGGCGTTTCGAAGGCGGAACGGCGGGCGCGGGCGACCGAGGTGCTCGAAAAGGTCGGGCTCGGCGACCAGCTGCACAAGCGGCCGAATCAGATGTCGGGCGGGCAGATGCAGCGCGTCGCCATCGCGCGGGCGCTCATCAACAACCCCGAAATTCTGCTCGCCGACGAGCCGACCGGCGCCCTCGATTCCGAGACGAGCGTGCAGATCATGGAGACCCTTAAAGAGATCGCCGCCGACCGGCTTGTCATCATGGTGACCCACAATCCCGAGCTCGCCGAGCGCTATTCGACCCGCATCATCCGACTGCTCGACGGCAGCGTGATCGACGATTCGAACCCCTACGACCCCGCCGCCGAACCGCAGACTGCGCCGGAAAAGCCGGACGAACAGCCCGCCGCAAAGTCGAAGCAAAAACGCCGCAAAAAGACGCCGCTGCGCTATCGGACGGCGCTTTCGCTGAGCCTTAATAACCTGATGACGAAAAAGGCGCGCACCTTTATGACCGCCTTTGCCGGCAGCATCGGCATCATCGGCATCGCGCTGATCCTCTCGATCTCGAGCGGGATGCAGGCCTACATCGACCGGGTGCAGGAGGAGACGCTTTCGAGCTATCCGATCGCCATCGAGCAGAACACGGTCGATTTTTCCAGCATGATGGCGACGATGATCGAGAATCAGGAAGCGAAGAACCACGGGGACGACACCGCCGTTTATTCCAACGACATCATGCGCCAGATGCTCGACCTGATGGTATCGGGCATGACCTCGAACAACCTCGAGCCCTTCAAGACCTACGTCGAAGACCCCGCCAACGGCTTTAGCGACCTGACGAACGACATTCAGTACAGCTACCGCACGCCGCTCTATATCTACCGCGCCGACACCGAAAACGGCGTCAAGCAGGTCAACCCGAGCACGGTGTTCCAGTCGCTCGGCTTCCCCACCGACGCGCAGACCTCGCAGATGGCGTCGATGAACCCGATGCTCACCGGCGCCGAAATTTGGACGCCGCTGCTCAACAACGAGGAGCTGCTGCGCTCGCAGTATGAGATCACCGGCAGCCTGCCGCAGAACGAAAACCAGATCGTCCTGCTGGTCGACGAGAACAACGAGATCACCGACTACGCGCTCTATGCGCTGGGGCTCAAAGACGTCGACGAGCTGACGCAGGTGATGGAGGATCTGCGCGCCGGGAAAGAGGTCGACCTCGACGGCGTGACGCAGGCGCGGTATACGACCGAGGAGCTGTTGAATCTGCGCTTCAAGCTCGTGTTGAACACCGATTTTTACGCGAAGGAAAACGGCGTCTGGGTGGACAAACGCGAGGACGCGGTCTTTATGAAGGACGTGATCGACAAGGCGACCGAGGTCGAGGTCGTCGGCATTCTGCGCCCCGCGCCCGACGCCGTCGCGACCTCGATCACCGGGACGGTCGCCTATCAGCCCGCGCTGATGGAATCGCTGATCCGCCGGGTCAACGAGAGCGAGATCGTCCGCGAACAGCAGGCGCACCCCGACACCGACGTTTTCAGCGGCAAGCCCTTCCCCGACGGCTCGCAGGAGCTCGACCTCTCGACCCTGCCGCCCGAGCAGCAGGCGTATTTGGCCGGGCTGTCCGAGGCGGAACGCCAGAATTTCATCCGGCAGTACCAGGAGGCGAACTTCTCGGCGGCGACGTATGACGGCAATCTCGAAACGCTCGGCGTCGCCTCGCTCGACAGCCCCTCCGGCATTCAGCTCTACGCGAAGGATTTCGACACGAAGGAGCAGATCAACGACCTCATCACGCAGTATAACAAGGCCGTGGAGGACGACGGGCGCGAGGAGGACGTGATCCAGTACACCGACTACATCGGCCTGATGATGTCGTCGGTCAGCACGATCATCGACGTCATCAGCTATATCCTGATCGCCTTTGTCGCGATCTCGCTGGTCGTTTCCTCGATCATGATCGGCATCATCACCTATATCTCCGTCCTCGAACGCACGAAGGAGATCGGCATTCTGCGCAGCATCGGCGCTTCGAAGAAGGACATCTCCCGCGTCTTCAACGCCGAGACCCTGATCGTCGGCTTTGCGGCGGGCATCATCGGCATCGGGGTGACGCTGCTGCTCAACATCCCCATCAACCTGATCATCTCCCACTTTGCCGACGTCTCGAACGTCGCGGCGCTCCCGCCGCTCGGCGGGCTGATCCTGGTGCTCATCAGCATGGCGCTGACCCTCATCGCCGGACTGATCCCCGCGAAGATTGCGGCGAAGAAAGACCCGGTCGAGGCGCTGCGCACCGAATAAGGCGCCCTATTTCAAAACAGCACGGTGAAAAAACCGTGCTGTTTTTTACGGAAAAATTTCGCGAAAAAGGTGGTTGACTTTGCGGGCGATGTGTGCTATTTTAAGGGCGTCGGCAAAACCGACGAGGAAAAATCGCGAACGACAAAAAGAGACGAGGGATGGTTGTGGAATTAAATTGGTATGTACATCTGATGGAGAAAATGCTGAGCGACGACGACAAGCGGCTGCTCGATGAGATTTACGAGCCGCGCGAGGTCGCCGTGCCTTACAGCGACGCCTGGAGCTCGCTCTGCGTGACACCCGACGGCGAAATCCGCTCCTACGGCAAGCGGCCGCTGACCGACGACCCCGACGGCCCGGCAGAGGACGTCTACCTCGCGTCGCGCGACTGCGGGCTTTCGTGGAAGCTGTATTTCGCCGACCGCAAGGCCTTCGGCCCCGGCGTCGTCAGCCCGTGGTCGGGGCGCTGCATCAAGCACCAGTGGGACTGGGACGACAAGACGACGGTCGGCGTGCGCATCACCGACGGCGACATGGACAGCACCGAATACCGCACCGTGCCGTTCGATTACCGCGAGGGCTTCGGCCGCCAACCCATTCCGCTGTTCCACTGGCACCGCTGGATCATCCCGACCGAGTGGGTCGCCGGCCCCTTCGGGCACGCCGTTCTGCACCTGTCGGACGACGACGGCGAGACCTGGCGCTCGGTGCACCTGCCCGAGACCGACCATTTCGTGCAGACGCCGCCGCACAAGGGCGTGCGGTGGGAAAATCCCGGCGTCGAGCCGACGTTAGTCGAGCTCAACAGCGGCAGGCTGCTGCTTTTCCTGCGCACCTCGACGGATTATCATTATTACACCGTCTCGGACGACGGCGGCGAGACCTGGACAAAGCCCGCGCCCTCGCCCTTCCATTCGACCTTGACGATGCCCACGCTGCTGCGGCTGAACGACGGACGGATCTTGTTCTTCTACAACAACACCCGTCCCCTGCCCGAGCTCGACAAGGAAACCGTGTTTCCGCCGCTGAACCGCGAGGAAAAGCTCGGCATTTACGAGGACGTGTTCACCAACCGCGACGCGAACTGCATCGCCATTTCCGAAGATCAGGCGGAAAGCTGGTTCGGCTTTCGCGAGCTGATGCTCAACGGCCTGCGCAACACCTGCGACTTCCGCTCGAGCGGCTCGAACGCGAGCGGGCGCGACAAGAGCGTCCACCAGTACCAGGCCATCGAGCTGCCGCGCGGGAAGGTGCTTGTCCACGTCGGCCAGCACCGCATGGTGAGCAAGCTCGTGATCTTCGACGTGCGCTGGCTGTATGAAAAGGAGCGCAGCGAAAACTTCCGCTACGGCATGGGCGGGCTGTCGACGCAGGTCTATTTGAAGAGTGTCACGGGGAATTATCGCGGCTTCACGGGACACTGCGCCTGGAACCGCACGAACGGCGCCGTGCCGATTCCCGACCCCTGCGGCGACCACACCGAGGTGCTGCTGCTCAAAAACACCGATGATGATCGCCTCTTCAGCAATGCGCAGGGTATCGTTTGGAACTTCCCGGCGGGGCACCGCGGCACGGTAACGGTGCGCGCGCAGATTCGCGGCGAAGGCATGCGGGTCTCGGTCATGGATCACTGGATGAATCCGATCGATTTGACCGTCGCGCAGTATGCGCAGTTCACGACCGTTTTGTCGCGCGACGACGCGCCGGAGTGGACGGATTTGACGGTGCGTTACGACACCGACGCTCGCACGGCGGAATTGCAGACCGCCTCGCGTACCGTGAAGCTCGACTTGCAGCAGCCCGCCCCCAACGGCGTCTGCTACCTGCATTTGCAGACCGTCTCCGATCACGGCGACGCGCAGGGCACGATCATCAAGACCCTGCACGCGGTCAAGGAAAGCTGACGCGCCCCACATAGCAAAAAAGCCCCCGCCGGTCGGCGAGGGCTTTTGTTTTGCGTTCAGGGAAGGTCGACCCGCGTGAGGTCGGGGTCGGTTCGGCAGCGAAAGACGGCCGTCCAGCAGTCGGCGCGGAAAAAACTCTCGCCGAAGCCGGCGGCGCAGTCGCCCCGCAGGTCGGGCGGCAGAAAGGAAATTTCGCGCAGGGCGGCAATGCCGCGCCCGTCCCACTTGGCGTAGGCCTCTTTGAGCGTCCAGAGCCGAAAGGCGGCGCAAACGGGGTCGCGCTGCGCCTCGACCCAGCGCCATTCGTCCGCATTGCAGACCCGGCGGATCGCCGAAAAGCTGCGGGGGCGAATCTGCTGGACGTCGACGCCGACCGGCGCGTCGGACAGCGCGCAGGCCGCCCGGTCGCCCGAGTGGCTTAAATTGAAATGCAGCTGCGGGTGCGAGGCGAGCACCGGCTTGCCCTGCGGCAGATAGGCAAACGAAACGGCTTCGTAAGGCAGGCCGTAGCAGCGTTCGAGGCCGTATTGCAGCAGCCATTCCGCCGCCAAAAACCGCCGCCGTTCCTCGCCGCCCAGGCGGGACAGCGCGTCATATCGCGACGCGGGCAGACGCTGCTCCGCCGCCGCAAAATCGCAGTCGGCGAGCGAACATTCAAGCAGAAACATGCCTACTTTATCGTGGCGTTTTCGCGGACGAAATCTCGAACGGTGCGCAGCATCCAGGTCGTCTCGGCGTAATTTTCGCCGTAGCTCTCGCGAAGCTGGGCGTCGGTCTGCCCCGATTCGGCGGTCAGACGGGCGACCTCGGCCTCCTTGTCCTCCTTGGTGAAGACGATGCCCTCGGCGTCGGCGATGGCGTAGCAGATCAGATCTTCGGCGACGGTGGGCTTATACTGCTCCTGCACCACCGCGCGGAAGTCCTGCATCGTCATGCCGCCGTTGGCGGCCAGGAAATCTTCGAGGGTCATATCGTAGCCCTTGGCGTAGGCGACGTATTGATTGATGACGAGCTGCACCTGATCGTTCAGCTCCTCGTCGGGGTATTTGAGGATTTCGGCGTTGGCGGTGACCTGCTCCCACAGCACCGTGTCGAGGGCGGATTCGTCCGCCTGCTTTTGCAGGGCTTCGAGCGAATCGAAGGAAAGCTGCTTCGCGATCTCGGCGGTCAGCGCGGGGTAAACCGTCTTGACGGCGGAGCGGACGGTGACGGTGAAAACCACGGGCGCGCCGGCGAGGTCGGGATTGTTGGGATAGGGGTCGGGGAAATTCAGGTTGAGGTCGACCGTTTCGCCGACCTTTTTGCCGATGAGCCCCGTCTCGAAGCCGTCGATAAACTGATGCGAGCCGATCGTCAGCTCGGCGTTCTGGGCGGTGCCGCCCTCGAAGGCGACGCCGTCGCGCTTGCCGGTGTAGTCGATGTGCAGCACGTCGCCGTTTTCGATGGCCTCGCCCGCCGCGCGCTCCGCCGTCGAGGTCAGCCCGGCGTTTTCGAGCAGGCGGTTGGTGTAGGCGGCGTTGGCGGCCTTATAGGCGTCGGAATTCCGGTCGACGGTCAGACCGCGGTATTCCCCGAGGGTGACGTAGTGGTCGAATTTGTAGCGGTAGAGCCGAGCGACGCTCTTTTTCGAGCCGGACGAGGCCGTGTCGGATGACCCGCAGGCGGTCAGCGAAAGGGCGAGCAGCAGCGCCGCAGCGGCGGCAAAAACGCGTTTTTTCATGGAAAAACTCCTTTTTTCAAGCTTGACAGGGACAGTATACCATACTTCGCCGCGATTTGCAACCGGGCAAATTTCGCCGGTCAGTCGTCGCGCTCGTCCGCCGCGCGCTGGGCGGCCGCGTATTCGGTCGGGGTCATGCCGTAATGGCGCTTGAAGCAGCGGGAAAAATAGTTCTGGTCGGAAAAGCCGCAGGAAAGCGCGACGCGGTGCAACGGCTCCTCGCCGCGCCGCAGCCGTTCGCAGGCGGCTTCGAGCCGGACGACGCGCAGGTAGGTCATGGGCGGCAGGCCGAGCAGCGCCTTGAAGCGGCGGGAAAAATACGCCTCGACGTAGCCGAAGCGCGCGCTCAGCGACGCCGTCGTCAGAGGCTCGGCGTAGTGGGCGGCGATGTAATCGGTCACCTCGGAAAACCTGCCGGTCTCGACCGGCTGATCCTCGGCGAGGTGGGCGGCGCAGAGCCGGCCGAGCAGCAGATACACAAGCCCGGTCTCGGTCAGCTCGTCGCCGGGCTGCCGCCGTTTTCGCAGGGCGGAAAGTTCCCGGCAGGCGCGGGCGATGGCGCGATCTGTTACGATCGGGCGAAAGCGCTTGCGGGCGGCGGCGATGGCGTCGAGCGTTTCGCAGATTTTGGGGTTTTCGCTGCGCAGCGCCGCGACGTCGAACATATACACCGAATAGGTAGCGCCGGATTCGAGCGCGACGGCGGTGTGCGGCCGGGTCGGGCCGATGACGACGACGTCCCCCGCCGCGGCGACGACGGTCTCCTCCCCGACCTGCACCCGAATGCTTCCCTTGTGCAGCAAAAGCAATTCCATGCGGTCGTGCCAATGCAAGACAAAGCAGAGGCGGCCGGGCGGAAACCTCTGATTTTCGTAGATGATGACGGTTCTGCCGCCGTAAAGCACCGGCGTGAGCTCTTTTAAGGCGTCGAGGTGCAAGGATTCCCCTCCCCTTCCCGGCTTTGCCGAACAGGTCAAAATTATGCTAAGCGAAGTCAAAATAACGACTTAACACGCGATTGCTTTTATTGTATCTTAAAAGCAGAAAAAATGCAAGTGCGAAAGGATGATTGTATGAAAATCGGTGTATGTTTTGACCTGTCGCCCGTCGAGAGTGCGGCCGAACGGCTCGACCTGCTG
>CANQSG010000035.1 GCA_947626485.1 uncultured Clostridia bacterium
ACTGTCCGCCCCTTTGTCAAGTAAATTTTGCGCGCGCGGCGCGTTTCGGGTCACAGGGCGGCGGCGAGGGCTTTGGCGGTGGGGTAGCGGTCGTTCGGGTTGACGGCGGTGCATTTGCGGACGATGCGGCCGTATCTGCCGGGGGCGAGCCGCTCGGTCGGGTGCTTGCCGGTCAGCAGGACGTTGAGCATCACGCCGGCGGCGTAGACGTCGGTGCGGGCGTCGGTCTGGGCGACGCCGAGCTGTTCGGGCGGGGCGAAGCCCACCGTGCCCATCACGACGGTGTCGCGCGAATTCTGCGAAAGGCTGCGCGACGTGTTGAAATCGAGCAGCACGACGCGACCGCTCGCGTCGACCATCACGTTTTCGGGCTTGACGTCGCGGTGGACGATGCCGTTTTCGTGCAGGACGGACAGCCCGGCGCAGACCTCCCGCATCACCCGCAACGCGCCGGCGCGGCGATAGCGCCCGGCTTCGGCGACCTCGGCGACGGTCAGCCCGTCGATGTACTCCTCGAGCACGAGCATCCCGTCGTCGAGCGTAAAGGTTTCATAGACCGCCGGCAGCTGCTCGCACCGCAGCGCGCGCAGGATTTCATAGGCGCGGCGGGGCTCCGGCAGGCGGTGCAAAACCAGGTCGCGCCCCAGCCGCCGGTGGCGCAGGCGAATCGTCTGGCAACCGTTTTTGTTTGACAGCAGGGCGACGCGCTGGAAAATCTCCAAAAGGGCGTTGTATTTTTCGTCGCAGGTCATGTCAATCCCCCGTGGCGGCGTCCCATTCCGAAAAGGGAAGCCCGTGGCTTGCCGCCCACGCGCGCAGCGTGGAGCTCGAGAGCTGCCCGCGCGATTCGACCGTGCAGACGGCGTCGGCCTTGCCGTGGACGGTCGGCCGCGCCCCGCCTGGCTTGAGATACAGGGTGTAGAAGCTGAGGGCGACCGATTCGCCGGAAAAATAGAGATCCGTGAGCGCGCCGCAGGACAGGAACCATTCCCGCATCGAGTGCAGGCTTGCCGGGAAGACGATTTTTTTGACGGTGCCGCAGATCGCCGGGTCGCTGAACGCATCGTCCATCACGGCGACGACCGGCTTGCCGTCGATTCGCGCGGGGATGACGTAAACGCCGTTCTCGGCAGGCGTTTCGACCCCGGTGATCGCCACCGCGCCCCGCGCGAGCGCCTGCGCGACGTCGGCGGCGGCGAAGAGATCGGCGGCAACGGCGTCGCGGTATCGGTAGGAAATTTGCGCGGCGGGGGCGGAGGAGCTGCCCGCCGTCGACCCGGTCGGCGTGCTTGCGGCGGAGGCGACGGAGGTCGTCTGCCCGCCCGACTGCGGCTCGGACGCGGGCTTGCCGCCGGACTGCGTCGTCGTGCCGCCGCGGGAGGTCGTGTCGCCGTTTGCCGCCGCGCCGGGGGTTTGCGCGCTGCCGGACGCGGTCGAGGCGTTCCCGCCGCCCGCCGGATTTTGCGAAGTTTGCAAATTTTGCGCCGTCGCGTCGGAAGGGACGCCGGCGGAGGAGCTGCCGAAGAATAAGTCGGCGGCGGGGTCGTCGCTCACCGATTCGCCGACGCTGCCCGTCGCGCCCTGCGGCAAAGACCCCGCCCCGCGCTCGCGCGGCAGCAGGACGGTCAAACCGACGCCGAACAGCAAAACAAGCAGCGCGCCGCCGCCCGCCAGCCAAACCCGGCGGCGGGGGAAGATGCGTGGCTTTACGGTCGCCTTGGGCTCTAATTCCCGCATGCAGTAAAGGCAGTATTTCGCCTCGTCCTCCAGTGCGGCGCCGCAGTACGGACAGGTTTTCATCGCGGCGTCACCCCAGCGTTCCCAATTCGTATTGAAAAAGCAGATTGTTGATTTCGAGCACCGAAAGCCCCTTGCAGAGGCCGTACAGCACCACGCTGTCGAAGGGCAGCTTGACGTACAGCTGCGAATAGCCGGCGCATTTCAGCAGCTGCTGCACCTCGTCGATCCGCAGCGACATCCCGACCGCCAACGCCAACAGCTTGTTGCGCTCAGGGACGCGCAGGCCGGAAAAGATCTGGTAGCCGTAGACCTCGGAGACCTCCGAGCGGCGGATGACGTCGGCCTTTTGCAGCCCCTTTTCGGCGAGCAGGCGGTCGAGCAGCGAAGAAAGGGAATCGCGGATCATATAGTCGCCGTTTTCTTCATAAAAGGTCTGAAAATCGGGGCAGAGCCCGAGCTCCTCCACGATTTTCGACGTATCCTTCTGCATGCCGCTCACCTCTGCAAATAAGATACCACAAAGCGACGGATTTTGCAAGTGCGGCGCGAAAGCAGGACGGCGCCCGCTTTGCATACCGCATTTTTGCCCCGAAAAACCGCAAAAGCCGACGCGTGACACGTCGGCTTTTTTCCAGCGAAAACAGCGGCTTTACCCCCGCTCCATGGCGTTGCGGCCGCCGTCGATCATGATGTTTTCGCCGTTGATGAACCGCCCCTTGTCCGAGGCGACAAAGAGGCACAGATCGACGATCTCCTGCGGGTCGGCGGCGCGGCCGAGCAGGGTCTTCATGCTCGCCATGGCGGCGCGGGTGAGCACCGGCCCCGGGGAGATGCAGACGCAGCGGATGTTATATTTCGCGCCGAACTGCGCGATGGATTTCGTCAGGCCGAACATCAGCCCCGCCTTCGCGGTGGGATACTCCATGCCGTAACCGTCGCCCTCCATGCCGGTGATCGAGCCGATGTTGAGGATCAGACCGCTGTTCTGTGCCCGCATCTGCTTTAAAACGGCGTGGGCGAAGTAAAACGGTCCCTTCAGGTTGACGTCGAGCCCCCAGTCGAAGACCTCGATGGGCACGTCGGGAAATTCGCCGTAAACCGAGCGGTCGACCTTGCACATCCGCACCGCCGTGCCGCCCGCGAAATTCGCCAGAATGTCGATGCCGCCGAAGGCCTCGATCGCCTTGTCCCGCGCCGCGCAGACCTGCGCGTAATCCCGCACGTCGCACCGCACGCCGATCGCCCTGCCCTTGCCCGCGGCGTTGATCTCGTCCGCCTTTTCACGTACCACGGCCTCGTTCACGTCGCACAGCACGACGTTGCCGCCATAGCTCGCGATATTCTGCGCGAACAAAAGCCCCATCCCGGAGGCCGCGCCGGTCGAAATCGCCGTCTTTCCGCCGAAATCCATCATCCATACCCCTTTCCAGCGTCCAAAGATACCTGCATTATACGGCGCAAATCCCCCGCTGTCAATAACAAAACCGCTCCCCGTTTGCCGTTTTCGATGCTGTTCCGAAACAAAAAAGCCGACGCGTAATAAAAAGAAAAACCCCGCACCGAAGCGCGGGGTTGGTTGCCATGCGGCTTTACGGGTTGGAGGCTTCCTTCGTCTTTTTCGTGATGGAATCGTGAAAAATTCGATACAATCCGTCGTTCACACCGTGGGCGGCTTGAATGGTCGCCACCATCAGCTCGTCCGAGTCCAGCGCCGCAAAATTCAGTTCATGGCCGGTTTTGCGAATCAACTGCGAAAGAAATGCCCGCTGTGTGCGCCCGTTCCCTTCGCGGAAGGGATGCAGCATATTGGTCGTACCATAAAAGTCAACGATATGCGCTACAAGAGCGTCAAAGGGCAATCCCACAAAATAATTCTGATTTTTCAACCGAGCAAAGCAGCGTTCGGCTAAGGGCACAATATCTTTTGCCTTGACAAAAGCCGTCCCTTTTTTCGAGATATCGACCGTTCGGATCTGCCCTGCCCACGAATACAAATCTTCAAACAAATAACGATGGATCGCCTTATAATGTGCAAAATCGAATTGCCCCTCGATGGGGTGCCGCTCCAGCTCCGACAGCTTGGCAAACGTGATGTCGGCTTCAATCCGGGACAGCTGATTTTCGTCGCGAATGTTCCATTTATTGATAAGGCATGATGTGCCTTCGTAGCAATCCGCCGTCAGCGTTTCCAGCCGGTAACTCATAACGCGGTCGCTCCGGCTTTTTGCAGGACGCGGCGAATGTATTCTTCCTTCGTCATCTCGCCGTGCAGCAATTTGCGGCACCATTCTTTGCTTTGCTCGTCGATGTGCAGCCCTTCCATTTCCACCGAGACCGCCGCGTTTTGTATCGCTTGTTCAATCGACATTTTCATGCACCTCGTCAAATTACTTGAATGTCTCGCCGCCTCCGCACCCGGGCGATATTTTGAGTATACCAAAACCGCCCCGTTTTTGCAAGCCGGGCGAGGGAATTTTACGCTTGCGCGCGGTAGGCGCAGAGGCCGTCGCGCAGGCGGGTCAGGCCGTCTTGCAGGGTGGCGCGCGGGCAGGCGACGTTCATGCGGAAAAAGGACGCGCCGCCGCTGCCGAACTGCGCGCCGGGGCTGACGATCAGGCCGGTCTCGCGGCGCAAAAACGCCACCGCCTCGTCGACGCTGCCGGGCAGCGAACTCGCGTCGACCCAGAGCAGATAGGTCGCCTGCGAGGGGACGACGCGCAGCCCGAGGTCGGCTTCACGAATGAAATCGGCGGCAAAGGCTTTGTTTTGAAACAGGTACTCGCGCAGCGCGTCGAGCCAGTCGGCGCCCTTTGTGAAGGCGGCGACGGCGGCGTCGACGGCGAAGGCGTTCGGCTCGGCGACCTCGTCGGTGTTCAAGGCGCGCCAAACCTTGTGGCGCAGCACCGGGTCGGGCACCAGCACCGCCGCCGTTTGCAGCCCCGCCAGATTGAAGGCCTTGGTCGGCGCGAGACAGGTGACGCTGTTCGTCCGGCAGTCCTCCGAAACGCTCGCGAAGGGGACGTAGGACGTGCCGGGCGCCGTCAGATCGCAGTGGATTTCGTCGGAAACCACGACGACGTGGTGCTTTTTGCAGAGTGCACCGATGCGCGCGAGCGTCTCGCGGTCCCACAGCTTCCCGACGGGGTTGTGCGGGTTGCAGAGCAGCAAAAGCGTCGTCTGCGGGTCGGCGAGCTTGCGCTCGAGGTCGTCGAAATCGACGGCGTAGCCTTCGCCGTCGAAGACCAGCTCGCTTTCGAGCACCTGCCTGCCGTTGTTGCACACCGAATTGAAAAAAATATTGTAGACCGGCGTTTGCAGCAGCACCCGCTCGCCCGGCGTCGTCAGCTTGCGGACGATGCTCGAAATGGCGGGCACGACGCCGGTGCAGAAGATCAGCCAGTCCCGCTCGAACGCGAAGCCGTGCCGCTCGCGCCACCAGCCGCAGTAGGCTGCGTACCACGCCTCGGGCACGACGGTGTAGCCGAAGACGCCCTGCGCCGCCCGTTGCCGGATGGCGTCGCGCACCGCCGGCGCCGTCGGGAAGTCCATATCCGCCACCCACATCGGCAGCTCGCCGTCCGCGACGTCCCATTTCAGCGAATTCGTGTGTCGCCGGTTCGGCGCCATGTCGAAATTGAATCCGGCGGGAAATTTTTGCGCCATGCTCCGCACCTCTTTTTTACGCCTGCCGGCAGATCACGCGGGTCTTCGCCGGGTCGACGCGGTCCGGCGCGATCGTCAGCTCGCCGATCTCGTCGGCGCGGATCGTGCCGCCCGAGGGGTTGAAGACGCTGTCGACCCTGCCGACGATGTCCGCCTCGACGGTGGAATACTCAAACGCGAGCGTCGTGTTCAGCAGCTTGCAGTTTTTCATCACGAGGTTGTCGATGTAGCACATCCCCTGCAGGCTCTCGACGGTGCAGTTGACGAGCGTCAGGTTCTTGGCGTTCCAGCCGAGGTATTCGCCGGAGAGAAAGGAATCGTACACCGTCACGTTTTCGCTGTTCCAAAAGGCGTCCTTCGAGAGCAGCCGCGCGCCGCGAATTTCGACGTCCCGCGCGCCGTCGAAGGCGTAATTCCCGTAGAGCGTGAGGTCGGCGATCTGCATCCGGCTGCTGTTCATGGCGAAATAATCGCCCGTCGCCGTGACCCGCTCGAGCGTCACGTCCTCGCAGCTCCACAGCGTCTCCGCCGCGTGGGGAAAGGAGACGTTTTGCAGCGTCAGATCGGCGCAGCGGCGAAAATTCTTGGGCGCCTCGATCGCGCTGTCTGCGACGCGGATGTGCTGCGTGTACCACACCCCGGCGCGCGCCGTTTCAAACCAGGTGCAGTCCCGCACCGAAACGTTCCGGCAGTACCAGAGCGGGTATTTCCATTTGAACAGGCAGCCGCACAGCTCGACGTCCCGGCTCTCCTTGAGCGGAGATTCCCCGTCGGCAAAGACGGTGTCGACGACCCGCAGGCCGCGGCTGCCGAACAGGGCGCGCTCGCCGGTCAGATACCCCTGCCTGATTTCGTTTTGGGCTTCCATCGCCATTCCCCCGTTCGCATCGCGGCGGTCTTGCCCGCCGCTCCTATCTTCTATTATAACGCCGTCCGGCGAAAATAGCAAATAGGAAATTTGTCTTTCCTTTCGCCCGCGAATTTTATCTGCTATAATAATCGTGAAAAAATTTTCCGCCGACCGTGAACCGGGGCGGGCGTTTTGCGACTATAAAACGGACGACGTCGGAAAGGAGGACGGGCGATGACGATGGAAGCGCTCCTGCCGTATTATGATTTCCTGCTGCACCTCGCGACGGCGAAGTGCGATTCCCGCGCCGACGCGGAGGATCTGGTGAGCGAGACGATGCTTGCGGCGCTTGCCTGCCTGCGGCGGGGCGAGACGATCCGCCACCCGAAAACATGGCTCGCCAACACGCTGCTGCACAAATACAACGACGCGCTGCGGCAAAAATACCGGCTGCCGACGGTCGTCTGCCTCGCCGACTGCGCCGACGCGGCGGACGACGACCCGGACGCGGACGCCACGCAGGAGGCGGCGCGCGTGCGGGAGGAGATCAACCGCCTCGCCGCCCTCACCCGCGAGACCGTCGTCCGGTATTACTACGGCGGGCAGCGCGTGGCGGAAATCGCCGAGGCGCTGGGCGTCCCGCCGGGCACCGTGAAAAGCCGCCTGTTCGCCGGGCGGCAACAAATCAGGAAAGGACTGGAACAGATGGAAGCAAAACAAAACCTGCCGGGAAGACTGTATCTCTCCAACGGGGGCGAGGACGGCTGCAACGGCGAGCCGCAGTCGCTCGTCGACAACGACCTGATCGCGCAAAACCTGCTGATCCTCGCCTACGAAAAGCCGCTGACGGTTCACGCGCTTTCGCTTGCGATCGGCATTCCCGCCGCCTACCTCGAGCCGATCCTCGAAAAGCTGCGGGACGGGGAGCTGCTGGCGCAGACCGACGGCGGCAGGTTTTACACGGATTTCCTCATCACCCGCCCGCAGGACGCGCTCGCGCATTTCGACGCCGTGCGCGACTTCGCCCACCGGCAGTTCGACACGGTGTGGGGCATTCTCACCGAAACGCTGGAACGGGTCAAAGCGCTCCCCTTCGCCCGCGCGCTGGACGCCTTTCAAGCGACGGTTCTCGAGCGGTACGTCGCCCTCAAGGCGTTGCAGGATTTCGAGCACTTCGGCGCCGGAACGGCAGGCCTGCCGCAGTTCCCGGCGCGCAAGGACGGCGGGCGGTGGCTCGCGCAGGCGGTCGCCGTCCCCGCCGGGTACGACACGAAGGCCTACCGCGACGCGCAGCAATACAGCATTCAGGGCGGCCACCGGACGACGCAGGCGACCGCGGTCGGGCGAACGAAACGCGCTTGGCTGTACGAATTCGACACGACCCTGTGCGACGACCCGCACCGATTCGGCGAAAGCTGGGGGGATTTCGAGCTGTATTCCCGGTATATTCTCCCGCTGCTGCTCTCGATTTACGACGGCCTGCCGCCGGAGGAATCCGGCGTCCCGAACGACTTCCTCGCCCGCATCCCCGCGCTGGGAAAGGCCGGCCTGCTCGGGCGGGAAGGGGGCGCGCTGTCGCTCAAAATCCCGGTTTTGTCGAGCGAGGACTATCGGGAATTGACCCGGCACATCGCACAGGCGACCGACGCGCTCACGGCGGCGATCGGCGGCGCGTGGGCAGCCTTCCTCGCCCTGCGCAAAATCCCGATCCCAAAGCACCTGACATCCGTCCCCGCCCTCTACCGCACCGCCCCCGTCTCCGCCTACTTCCCCCTCTCCATCCTCCGCGAAGCCCAAGCAAAATCCCTCCACCTGCAAGCCATAACCACCCCCTGTCCCCCGGTCCTTTTGGTGCGGGAGATTTGACGGGGCGGGAGCATAATAACAGCGGGACAGGAACCCCTGTCCCGCTGAAATTTTACCCGCGCCATACATTGTTAACCCAAAAGGAACATGACGCATTCTGTTCGACGTTTATACTATTATTATTTTATGTTTACAGACGATAATTTTCAAATAATTTCGCGTATTCCATCTCGGAAATTCCTGCATATGCCGTGTACGGCTTTTCCGGATCGAAATAGCAGGTGTGCAGGCTGCCGTTTTTGTTTTCGGGGATCTTCATGTAATCGCCGTATTCTTTCGTCAAAACCTCGTCATATTTTTCCGGAACCGACAACATCATGTCTGCAAACGGCATTTCCGTACTGCTGTCAAAATACGCCGCAGGCCAAACCCAATTCTCCTGTCCCGGCGCGAAGGTTACCACGCCAAGCGTTTTCGTGACCCTGTTTTTCCCGGCAAACGGATTGCGGGCTTTTTCGGCGGTCTTGTCGCGCGAATGGAACAGGTTATAAATTCGAGCCGCGAAAGCAACCGCCGCCTGTTTGCCCGAATTGTGCTTTGCATGCGAATCCCGTTGACGGCTGCAAACCCCGTAAAACCAGATGTTCCGCGCGTCTTTCTTCCTTGCTTTAAAATCGTCCGCCAGATAATCCAACGGGAAGACGTCCACAAAAATACCGCAGTTCGCGCCGGATGAAAAGGTGCGAAATCCTTCCCGGAGCAGCGCGGTCGTGCGATTATCTCGGATTTGAATATGTCCGGTGGCGTGGAATAAAGAATAGCCTTCCGGAAGCAAATCCGGCGCAATCCGTATAAATTTTTCGTACGCCTCACGCTTCATACACAGATCAACGTCGTCGTCCCACGGAATAAAGCCCTGATGTCGAGCGCATCCCAAAAGGGTGCCGTGCGCCGCAAAATATTCCAATTTGTTCCGCTCGCAGATATCGACGATCAATTTTAGCATTTGAAGCTCTGTCTGCCACACCTTTTTCCTTTGCTCCGTGACCTCAAAATCACAGATGACTTCCCGATCCAGATTCAAAATCCTTCCTCCCGTTTGCAAATGCGCGTGTTATGCGTAACAGAAACGGCATTATGTTGCTATAAAATAGAGTGATAAACCTCGTTGGCGGACTGCGCTTAGGAAAATCTGCAAAAACACAAGGCTTTTTTTGATTTCAAAGTACAGAACTACAAAAAAGGCTTTTTTCACTATGCTCCTATGTAATTTTTTTCTATTGCATTTTCGACGCGTTTGTGTTAAACTGAATGTAAAGGCAAGTGTTGCATAGGGATTTTAATTTGTTTTGCTACATAATGCCGTTTCTGTCGCTGCCGTGCTGTCGGCGGCTTTTGTTTTTATAATATCAATCGCATTTTCTCCATACGTTCCCGATGTTCCGCGCCGGTGGAAATAATATAAATCCGCGTCGTGTTGATGCTGCTGTGGCCGAGAATATCCGCAAGTTTAACAATATCTTTTTCGATGCCGTAGAACACGCGTGCAAATAGGTGGCGGAGGTTGTGGGGGAAGACTTTCTGCGGGTTGACGCCCGCTTCTTCGCATAAGCCTTTCATCTCCCGCCAGATCACCGTCCGATTGACGGGCTTCCCGGTTCGGGTGACGAACACCGCGCCGGATTTGATTCTCTGCTCCGAAACGTATCGGAGCAGTTTCTTTTGCAACGGTTTGACGAGGAACACCGTCCGCGTCTTGCCCTTGAGCGAAACGACAGCTTCGCCCTTTTTGACCGCCTCAACAGTGATAAACGGCAATTCGCTCACCCGAATCCCCGTCCCGCAGATCGTCTGCAAAATCAGATTCAGCCGCTCGTTGCACCTACTTTGCGCCGCCCGACAAAGGCGTTCGTACTCCGCTTTCGTCAACTCTTTTTCTTCCGAGCAAAAAATCTCCCGCTGGACTTTCACGGTTTTCACTTTCAACTCGTGCCAGCCCAAAAACGCAAACAAGCTGTTCAAACTCGCCAACATAGAATTGACGCTGCGCACTGCATAGCCGTCATTCAACAGCTTCTGTTTAAACGCGATCACAACCTCCTTTGTAATCGCACCGCCGCCCGCAAACCCCGCAAACGCCCGCACATCCCGCAAATACTTCTCCACAGTAGCCGCGCTCTTCTCCCCCTCCCGCAGCCATGTCTCCCATTTTATAATATCATCTGCCGTAATTTTAAAAAGTTCCAAAAATCTTCCCTCCGCATCAATTTACTTCTATTGTAACCGAAACGGGGCGGGAAAGCAGGGGGGAATAAGAAAATCCGCCCGGGCGGTGTTGCTCGGGCGGGCGGTTTTTATTCGTTTTCGTTTTTTGAAAAAACAACCGTTTTGCAGATTTTTTTCAACTCAAATATTGATCGCACTGCTCGCAGACGGGCGGGAATCGCAGAGAGACGATTTGACCGTCAATTCCGAGGCAACAGTAAATCGTTTGGTGTCAAACCTAACCCATCACAAATTTTTCCCAACGTCGAAATTCTCGGACAAGCCTTACCTCTGACGATGCTGCCGAAGTGGCGAACGCTGATGTCGCATAGCTCAGCAGCGGCCTCCTGCGATAACTTTCGGCTGGCACAAACCTGTCGAATCGCGGCGGATAAATTGTCTAAAAACATATTTTCTTCATCCTTTCTGTCATTAAAGACATTTTTAGGATACAGGAAATCCACTGCCGTATCAAGGAAATATGCTTCCTGGATTTTTCCTGGCATGAATTTTCTTTTTATCTGTCATAACATAGGCTCATGGAACGTGAAAATTTGTTAACGATGGCGAACGCGATGTTTATCTAGGTCTGCAATCGCCTCCCAATACAAATTTCCGCTTCCCCCTTCAAAAAATCCCCCGCTGTTTACAATTTCTCCATACATTTCCGTTACAATATTCTCCAGAACAGGAGGCATGGAAAATGGGTAATGTTTATGGGTACATTCGTGTGTCGAGTGCGGATCAGAATGAGGATCGGCAGGTGGTGGCGCTGCGGGCGGCTGGGGTTGCGGCTCGGAATCTTTTTGTGGACAAGCAATCGGGCAAGGATTTTGACCGGCCGCAGTATAAACGGTTGGTGCGGAGGTTGAAGGCGGGCGACCTGCTTTATGTGCTCAGCATCGACCGGCTGGGGCGGGATTATGAGGAGATCCAGCGGCAGTGGCGCTTTTTGACGAAGGAGAAGGGCGTCGACGTCGCGGTGCTGGACATGCCGCTGCTTGACACGCGGTTGAACAAAGATTTGATGGGCACGTTTATCGCAGATTTGGTGCTGCAAATCCTTTCGTTTGTGGCGCAGGAGGAGCGAGAAAACATCCACAAGCGGCAGGCAGAGGGCATCGCGGCGGCGAAGGCGCGGGGCGTGCAGTTCGGCCGGCCGGAGCTCGACACGCCGGACGATTTTGACCGGACGGTGCAGGAATGGCGGCAGGGCGAAATCCCCTTCGAGGAAGCCCTCGCCCGCACCCGGATGAGCGGCGCGACCTTTTACCGCCGGCGGCGGGAGCGGGAGATGGTGTATGAAAAGCATAAAATTTAGGCGCAAGAAAAAACAGCGGGGCAGGGAAGTCTGCTCCGCTGCATGTTATGCTTGTGCCGTACACGGCGCGAAGAAAAGCGCGCCGAACGGAAAATATTATGCGAAATTTTTCTTCGATTTCTTGCGTCTGGTTTACGCTGAGCCGGGCGCTACACCTATGAGATCAAAGCGATTTATCAATGGTACGACGACGAATGGGGCTATCACTGCGCCGACGACGGCGTCCTGCCCGCCGCGCCCGCCGAAAAATAACCGGCACAGCGTCGGCTCTACCGCCGCAAAAGCCCTTCCCTTTCCGCGCGAATCAGGTAACTGAAGGCGCCGTTTTCCCTTGCCGCGCCGACCTTTTTCCTGTAATAGACGTAATCGACGGCGACGGACAGCATCGACACGCCGGTCTGCACCGTGTCGGCAATCGGCATACCTGCTGTCTGCGCCAGCAGCCGCCCGCAGAAAGGCGACGCGACCAGTGCGAACAGGCCGGCGAGGAAAAAGGAAATTCTCGCTTCCTTCAGGACGCGGCGAAGATCCGCCGACGCCCGTTCCCATCTCGTTACGAACTGCGCTTCATAAAGCGGGATCTGCGCCGGATCTTCCGCGCGACAAAGGTTGATTTCCAAGGCGTGCAGCTCGTCCCAGAACGCGTCCAGCTCCGGCTTTCGCCTGCGCTTGAAGGCGAGAATATCCTCATAGCTCACATCCAGAGCGGGCTGCGGCAGGCAATTCGTCAAGCTGATCCTACAGCATTGCGTCTGCGGAGTGGCGCGGTACGAGGCGCTGTGAAAAATTTCCTGTTGATGCACGTTCGAATCGGCGCCCAACACCGTGTATTCTTCGGCGCACCGGATCGCATACTCCGCCAGCGTTTTTATGTAAATCTGCACGACTCGGCTGTCGATCTCTAGCCAACCGCAGGTGTGTTCGCAGTGCACAAGCCCGGTTTCCTCCAGCAGCTTTTCAAAAACGGGCGCGTAAATTTTGTCCATGTGGATTCGTGCCGGCTCGTTTTGCCCGTTCCGCTCGTTTCGCGCTGCCATCAGATACGCGAAGATTCGTTTGACCGCGCAATCGCAAAACGCGTCGGCATATTTGGAGGAAAACACGGTCTGCGGGTAAAACGGGCGGTAGATGCCCTCCTGCTGCAGGTAGTATAATTCGGGGGAAAAGTACGCGTAGTCCTCATTCGGAACGATGGACGACACATGATCCCAATACAAAATCGCGCTCCGCAGCCAGGCACCGTCCGGAATATTGATCTTCGGATAATACAAAATCGTCTGCGCCATTTTCTCCCACCTTCCGATTCTCCGACAGCGTCCGCCCAAAGTTTCCGCCGCAAAGCGCCTTTTAGCAAGACGGCTGTTGTCGTTTTTCTTCAGTATACCAGATTATTCCGAGGATGTAAATGGATTTTGTTGTAGGAAAAAGAGATTTCCTCCCGGATTCAGTGAGCGGAAATCCGTATTGATGTTTGCTTATCGTATGAAAACCAATGAAATCCCATTCACTTTTCCGAGGATATAACAACCGCTTTCGAAAATTCTTTCCAGTTCAAGCATTGCCCGCAGCGGTCGCAATAGGCCTGATATTCCCGCTCCAACGTAATCCCGCAGCGCGGACAGACGGGGTAGTCGCCGTGGCCGAGGAGGTGGGCGTAGCGAAAAGAACGAATCTGCGTCACCGGCATGGGATCGCGGAAAGACGGTTCGGCCGGCAATTCCGAAGGAAGCAGCAGATCATTCGGCGTCAGGTCAAACCCGACGCAGAGTTTTTCCAACGTAAGAATCGTCGGCGCAGTCCTGCCTCTGGCGATGTCGCCGAAATATCGAGAGCTGATATGGCACAGTTCAGAAGCGGCTTCGTAGCTGAGCCCGTGCGAACGGCAGAATCGGAGGACGGAAGCGGATAAATTGTCTAAAAACATCTTTTTTACTTCCTTTCTGTCATGAAAGACATTTTTAGGATACGGGAAAGCCGCTGCTGTTTCAAGGAGCGATACTTCCGGGATTTACCAAAATATGAAATTTCTTTTAGCTTATCATAACAAATACACGGAGGGGTACATAATTAAAACGTTACTTTATATCAACAATTCTCACTGTCTAACGAGGAAATGCCGCTGCTAACTGCCGCCGGTTTTTCTTTTTTACAGGTGCTCAAGGAGTTCTAAAACCAGCGGTATTATCAAGGGGGTATTTTCATCGAAAAAACAGCTGTTACGGTAGACTTCTTCGAATTTCTGAGATATAATGTAAGATGTAAAATGTGCGACCGGCCGACAGATCGGGGCTTTTGGGAGATAAGATAAAAATGAGAGAAATTGTATTTTTAAGATGTGATGGGAATAACAAAGACTTTATCGAAAATTGCAGGCTACTTGACGTGTACTTAGATTTACGGGTTGGGGAAATAATAAAACGAGATAAATACGCTCCATACAACCTAATTGATGAAATAAACGAAGCGATCGTTGTTTATCGAGACAACCATCCGATTGGCGGTGGCTCGATACGTTATTATGATGAAAATACGGTCGAGCTAAAGAGAATGTTTGTTATACCAACTGAACAAGGAAAGGGCATAGGAACAGAATTAGTTTTCAAACTAATCGAGTGGGCGAAAGAACTGGGATATAAGAAAATGATTTTGGAAACAGGTGAACTTTTGCCGGAATCTTGTCATGTGTATTCGAAATTGGGATTTGTGAAAATTCCGAATTATGGTCCATATGTAAATATGCCGGAATCTCTCTGTATGGGAAAAGAATTGTAAATTGAAACAGGAAAATTCCCGTTTATCTAAGTTTCCCTCTGAAAATGCCGTAATTTCAAGGTGTTTCGCCTGTTTTGTGTTCCGACCTTATGTATTTTCCCTTGTTTTTG
>CANQSG010000036.1 GCA_947626485.1 uncultured Clostridia bacterium
GCCGACCGGCAATCGCTTCGACGTGCAGCGGGCGCTCGAGGAGAGCGTTTCGGGCGAGATCACGCTGAAATACCCGACCGAGGGCGAGCACCGCTCGGCGATCATTTTGGAAGCCGTCACGAGTGAGGCGGCGGAGGACGCCGTCGTCTTTTACAGCACGACGTCGGACAAAACCGTCACGATGCACATTAACCTCATCCGCTATCTCGACAGCGGCTGGCGCTCGGTCGCCGACCTGAGCACCGTCGCGACCGGCGTCGAGCAGGTGCGCTTCACCGACCTCGACGGCGACGGCTCGAAGGAGATCCTCGTCGGCTGGAACATCTTCGGCAACGTCGACAAGCAGTTAAGCGTTTACAGCGTCTCGGGCGGCGCGCTGCTGCCCCGGTTGCAGGAAAAATATTCCGAATTCCTCTGCTGCGACCTCAACGAGGATCAGAAGGACGAACTCCTGCTCGCCACGCTGAACACCTCGGACAAAACCGCCGCCGCCAAGCTCTACGCCTTGAACGACGCGTCGGTCACCGAGCTCGGGCGCTGCACCCTCGACGGCGGCGTCAGCTTTTACGACACGCCGGTCGTCTCCCGCCTTTCGACCGGCCGCACCGCCGTTTTTCTCGACGCCTTCAAGGGCACCGGCATGCTGACCGAGATTTTATACTTTGAAAACAACCGGCTGCAAAACCCGATGTACGACCCGCAGACCCGCGATTCCAACCGCTCGCTGCGGTCGTCGACCGTCACCTGCACCGACATCGACGGCAACGGCATTCTCGAGCTGCCGATGCTCGAGGCGCTGCCCGGCATGGAGAACGTCGCCGACACCGAGCGGCTTTCGGTGACGAAATGGTGCGTCTGCAACGGGCGCGACCTGCTCGTCGTGCGCAGCGCCGTGATGAACTATCTCGACGGGTACAGCTTCGACCTGCCGGAGCGGTGGAAAAACGCCGTCACGATGACCCGCCGCACCGAGGATCGGATGCGGGTCTTCTCGCTCTGGAACGCGGCGGCGGCGACCGCGGGGCCCGAGCTGCTGCGCATTCAGGTCATTTCCGAGGCCGAATGGGACAGCGCCTCCCACGAGCGGGGTCGCTTCTTCGAGCTCGACCGGGGCGACGGCGTCGTCTACACGGCGGCGGTCAGCGGCAGCTACGCCGGCGAGCTCGCCATCACGAAGCAGGAGGTTCTGCGCTGCTTTTCCCGCATCCGCATCGACGAAACGCAGGCGTCCGGCGCCGCCGGTTGACCCGATTTTTCCGCAGCCGCACCCGAAATTCCGAACAGAAAGGAAACCGCCATGAAACGCATTTTAATTGTCGAGGACGAAGTCGCCATCCGCGAATTCGAGGTCATCAACCTCAACCGCGCGGGCTACACGACGGTGGAGGCGGGCTCGGGCGAGGAAGCGCTCGACCTCTACGACAACGACCCGGCGGGGTTCGACATCGCCCTGCTCGACATTTCGATGCCGGGCATGGACGGTTTTATGCTCTGCAAGGAGCTGCGCCGCCGCAGCAAGACGCTCGGCATCATCATGCTGACCGCCCGCACGCAGGAGATGGATAAGGTCAGCGGCCTGATGCACGGCGCGGACGATTACATCACCAAGCCCTTCAGCCCCGCCGAGCTGCTCGCGCGGGTCGATTCGCTCTACCGCCGCGTCGAAATGCTCGACGCTGCCGCCCCCGCCCACAGCGACGAGATCAAGCTCGGCGATTTCACCCTCGATCTGCGCCGCCGCACCCTGACGAAAAAGGACAAAAACATCGAGCTGACGCAGGTCGAATTTCAGATCATGGAATACTTCTTCACAAACCCCGACACGGCGCTCGACCGCACCGACATCCTCAACAAGGTCTGGGGCAGCTCCTATTACTGCGAGGAGAAGATCGTCGACGTCAACATTCGCCGCCTGCGCATGAAGGTCGAGGACGAACCCTCCAACCCGACCCACCTCGTCACGGTCTGGGGCATGGGGTATAAATGGAACACCGCCGGTTGACCGCCGGGTAAAACGACCGCATAGCCGGGACAGCGAGAGGGGGACGGAGCATGGAAATGGAGATCCGCACGACGGGCATCACGCGGCGTTGGATCCTCAACGTCGTCGCGATTTTGTTCGGCGTGATCGTCGTGCTCGAGACCCTCATCTGCGTCGCGCTGCACGTCTATTATTACGAGCAGGTCGAAAACCTCGCCGACGAATACACCCGCGCCTTTTCGATGCTCTCGACCGCCGAGCCGTCGCAATACACGGACATGGCGCGCCAGTACGCCGAGCAGTTCAAATACCGCGACCGGGTCGAGGTGCAGATTCTCGATTCCGCCGGGCGGGTGCTGCTCTCGACGAGCGGCTTCGAGCCCGACGAGGAGCCCGCCGAGCTGCCGGATTACGCCGCCGCCGTCAAAAGCACCTTCGGCACCGCGACGCGGCAGCTGCGCACGAGCCGGGGCGAGCCGGTGCTCTGCGCGACGACGCTGCTCGCCGACTACGGCAACGGCTCCAACGGCGCCTACCGCTGGATCATCTCGCTAAGCCGTACCAACCGCCACATCCTGACCCTTTCGCTCGTCAGCATCGCCGTCGGGCTCGCCGTCCTGCTTTTCGCCCTGTTTTCCGGGCTTTACTTTATCAATTCGATCATCCGCCCGGTGCGGGAGGTCAGCAACGTCGCCCGCAAGATCGCCATGGGCGAATTCGACGCCCGGCTCGAGGTCAAGGACAACGACGAGATCGGCGAGCTCTGCGACGCGATCAACTATATGGCGAGCGAATTGCAGCAGGCGGAGGGTCTGAAAAACGACTTCATCTCCTCCGTCTCCCACGAGCTGCGCACCCCGCTGACCGCCATCCGCGGCTGGGGCGAAACGGCGAAGATGTCGGTCGGCAGCGACGACGCGCTCGTCGGCAAGGGCATCGACGTGATGCTCGGCGAGACCGACCGGCTCTCAAAGCTGGTCGAGGAGCTGCTCGATTTCTCCCGCATTTCGTCCGGCAGGCTCTCGATCGACACCCGCCCGCTGCACATTTCCGGCATTTTGCAGGAGGCCGTCGATATGTACGTCGAGCTCGCGCGGCAGCAGAACATCGAGCTGTCGCTCGTCTGCCCGAAGCAGGAATCGCCGGTCATGGGCGACCCCTACCGCTTGAAACAGGTCTTTATCAACATCATCGACAACGCCGTCAAATACACCGAGCGCAACGGACAGGTGCTCGTGGAGCAATACGAGGAAGAGGGCTGCGTGCTCGTCAAGGTCAGCGACACCGGCGTCGGCATTCCGGCGCAGGACATCGACCGCGTGAAGGAGAAATTCTTCAAGTCCAACAAGACGGTGCGCGGGTCGGGCATCGGCCTCGCCGTCGCGGACGAAATCCTCAAGCAGCACAAAGGGCTGCTCTTTATCGAGAGCCACGAGGGCGTCGGCACGACCGTCACCATCGTGCTGCCGATCTGCGAGGAGCCGCCCGCCGAGGAGGAGGCGCAGCTCTTCGCCCCCATTCCGGCAGAATCGGAAGCCGCGCCGGAAACCGCAGAAACCCCGCCGGAAAACGCACCGCCCGCAGACCCGGCGCAACCCCAACCCGACACCCCGCAGGAAGGAACGAAGGAATAACATGGCGAAACAAAAAATCACCTCGATCGGCGGGCAGGCGCTCATCGAAGGCATTCTGATGAAGGGGCCCGAGCGCACCGCGCTTGCCGTCCGCCGCAAGGACGGCAGCATCGACCTGTCGACCCTGCAAACGCACAGCGTCAAGGAGCGGTTCCCCGTGCTGGGCTGGCCGCTCGTGCGGGGCATCGTCAACCTCGTCGAATCCCTGATTCAAGGCTACCGCGCGATGATGCTCTCGGCGGAAAAATCCGGCTATCTCGACGAGCTCGACGAAACGGACGACAAGAAAAAAGCGCCCGAAGCCGAAGCGGAAAACGAGCCAACGGCAACCGAAACGCCCGGCGAATTGACCGATTCCGCTAAAACGCCGGAAAAGAAAACGGAAAGCAAAAACGCCGCAACGAGCCAAAAAAGCGGACTCGTTACAGGGGTGATGGCGGCGGCCGTCGTGCTGGCGGTCGTGCTGTGCCTCGCCCTGTTTATCTACCTGCCGGCGCTGCTGTTCAACCTGCTCAACGGGGCGCTGCACGGCGCCGTCACCCCGTTTCGCAGCCTGTTCGAGGGGCTGCTGAAAATGGCGATCTTCGTCGGTTACGTCGCCGCCGTGTCGCAAATGAAGGACATCCGCCGCGTCTTTCAATACCACGGCGCCGAGCATAAATCCATCTTCTGTTATGAGGCGGGCGAGGCGCTGACGGTCGAAAACGTCCGGCGGCAGCGCCGTTTTCACCCCCGCTGCGGCACCTCGTTTTTGCTGCTCATTTTGATCGTCAGCATCCTGCTGTCCAGCGTGCTCGCCATCGCCTTTCCGGTGCTGACGAAGCCGGTCTGGCTCTGGGTGATCGTCAAGCTGCTGCTCGTCCCGCTCGTCTGCGGCATCGGCTACGAGCTCATCCGGGTCTGCGGGCGGCACGATAACCCCGTCACCCGCATCATCGCGGCGCCGGGGCTCTGGCTGCAACGCATCACGACCAAGGAGCCGGACGATTCGATGATCGAGATCGCCATCGCGGCGCTGACCGACGTCATCCCCGCCGACCCCGACGCCGACCGGTGGTGACGCTATGACGCTGTTTCAAGCCTACGGCTACGCAAAATCCGCGCTCGAGGACGCCGGCATCCTCGAATACGCCTTTGAAGCGCGGCAGCTGCTGCGATTTGTCACCGGCTACACAAACGCGCAGATCCTGCAATCCTATCAATCCGACCTGACCGAGACGCAGGAGGCCCTTTTCTTCGACCTCGTGCGGCGGCGGCACGAACGCTATCCGCTACAATACCTGCTCGGCAGCTGGTCGTTTTACGGGCTGGATTTCGCGGTGGGCGAAGGGGTGCTCATCCCCCGCCCCGACAGCGAATTCCTCGTCGAGGCCGCGATCGATTGGTTAAAAACGCGCGAAAACGCGAAGGTCATCGACCTGTGCGCCGGCAGCGGCTGCATCGGCATCGCCATCGCGCGTCGAACGCCGGACGCCGACGTCACCCTGCTCGAAAAAAGCGAGCGCGCCCTGCGCTATCTGCGCAAAAACGTCTCCGCCCTCGCCCCGGACGTGCGGGTTCTCGCCGCCGACCTCACCGATGTGCCGGAGGAAAATTTCGACCTTGTCACCTGTAACCCGCCCTATATCCCGACGGCGCAGCTCGCCGGGCTGATGCGCGAGGTGCGGTTCGAGCCGACCGAGGCGCTCGACGGGGGCGAGGACGGCCTCGCGTTTTACCGGCTGCTCTGCCGCGTCTGGACGAAAAAGCTGAACCCCGGCGGGCAGCTGCTCGTCGAGGTCGGGCAGGGGCAGGCGGACGACGTCGCGGCGCTGTTCCGCGAGGCAGGGCTGCAAAACATCGTGACCCGCAAGGATTACAACCGCATTCCGCGCGTCGTCTCGGGCGACAAGGCGGCAGATCGCTGACCCGGTTTTCGGACAGCGGCGGCGATTCCCGGTTGTTTTCACGCGCAAAGCGTGCTACAATAAAAGCAGAAAAAAACATCCGCCCGCGCGCCCTTGCGGCGCCGTGTAAAGCGCGGAAAAAGGAGTTATCGGCATGGCAGACGACAAACAGAAGGCATTGGAAACGGCGCTCTCGCAGATCGAAAAGCAGTTCGGCAAGGGCGCGGTCATGAAGCTGGGCGAAAACCGCGCGATGGACATCGAGCACATTTCGACCGGCAGCCTGTCGCTCGATCTGGCGCTGGGCATCGGCGGCGTGCCGCGCGGGCGCATCGTCGAGATTTACGGCCCCGAATCCTCGGGCAAGACGACGCTGGCGCTGCACGTGGTCGCCGAAGCGCAGAAGCAGGGCGGGACCGCCGCCTTCATCGACGTGGAGCACGCGCTCGACGCGGTCTATGCCAAGCAGCTCGGCGTCGACATCGACTCGCTGCTCGTCTCCCAGCCCGACACCGGCGAGCAGGCGCTCGAGATCACCGAAGCCCTCGTCCGGTCGGGCGCGATCGACGTCGTCGTCATCGACTCGGTCGCCGCGCTGACCCCCCGCGCCGAGATCGAGGGCGATATGGGCGATTCCCACGTCGGCCTGCACGCCCGGCTGATGTCGCAGGCGCTGCGCAAGCTGGCGGGCGCCATTTCGAAATCCAACTGCGTCGCGATCTTTATCAATCAGCTGCGCGAGAAGGTCGGCGTGATGTTCGGCAGCCCCGAGACGACGACGGGCGGCCGCGCGCTGAAGTTCTACGCCAGCGTCCGCATCGACATCCGCCGCGTCGAGACGCTGAAATCCGGCGGCGAGATGGTCGGCTCCCACACCCGCGCCAAGGTCGTCAAGAACAAGGTCGCCCCGCCCTTCCGCGAGGCCGAGTTCGACATCATGTACGGCCACGGCATCTCCCACGAGGGGGAGGTCATCGACCTCGCCCAGAAGTACGAGATCATCAAGCGGTCGGGCGCCTGGTTTTATTACGGCGAAACGCGCTTGGCGCAGGGGCGCGACAACGCGAAGCAGCGGATGCTCGAGGAGCCGGAGCTCTGCGCCGAGATCGAGGCGAAAATTCGCGAGAAGGTCGCGGGCGAGACGAAGCACGGCGACGTCGTGACCGAAGCGCCCGACGCCCCGCCGGAGGTCGCGGCGGCCGAACCGGCGGAAGCCGAAGCCGCCCCGGCGCGCGGACGCGGCAAGGTCAACATTGATATAGCGGTGGATGAGGAAGAATGAAACAGGTTGTTCGTATCGTCAAGGGACCGGGCTCCACAAAAGCGGTCACGCTCGACACCGGCGAGGTCTTCACGATCGACGAGGGGCTCTGCCAGGAACGGCTGCGCGTCAAGGCGCAGCTGACCGACGAAGACATTCAGCGCCTGATCGAGGATTCGGAGACCGTGCAGGCGGCCTCGCGCGCCATGTGGTGCCTTTCCTGCCGGGATTACGGCGAGCGGGAACTCGCGCGGCGGCTGATGGTGCGCAACGGCTATTCCGAGCGCGCCGCCAACGCCGCGGTCGAGGTCGTGAAGGATTTCGGCTTCATGGACGACCGGGGCTATGCGGCGCGGGTCGCCGAGCGGTATTTTTCGAAGGGAAAATCCCGCCTGCGGGTCGAGGCCGAGCTGCGCAAGCGGGAGCTCGACCCCGAGCTGATCCGCGAGGTGCTCGACGAGGTCGAGCCCAACCCACGCGAACAGCTGCGCGCCCTGATTCTCGAAAAAAACGAGCAGGCGCAGCTGCAAACCGACGCCGGCGTCGCGAAGGCGGCGCACCATTACATGCGGGCGGGCTTCCGGCTTTCCGATATCCGGGCGGCCATTCGGGAATTCAACCCGCACACGGAGTTTTTCCGATGAGCGCCGCGCCGTATCGGGTCGCGATGGTGTCGCTCGGCTGCCCGAAAAATCAGGTCGACGCCGAGCGGATGCTGGGTCTGCTGCAAAACGACGGCTTTGTCCTCTGCGGCGAGGAGGCCGACGCCGACGCCATCATCGTCAACACCTGCGCCTTTATCGAAGACGCCAAGCAGGAGGCCATCGAGACGATTCTCGAGGTCGCAAAATACAAGACCGAGGGGCGCTGCCGCGCGCTGATCGTCACCGGCTGCCTGTCCGAGCGCTACCGCGACGAGGTCACAAAGGAAATGCCCGAGGTCGATCTGGCCGTCGGGCTGGGCTCCGTTTCCCGCATCGCCGAGTTGACCCGCGCGCTGCTCGAACGCAAGGACGACGCGCGACTGCCGAACTGCTACGGCGAGAAAAGCGCCCTGCCGCTGTCGGGTCCGCGCCGGCTCGGGGGCGAGCCATTTACGGCGTATTTGAAAATCGCCGAGGGGTGCGACAACGCCTGTTCTTACTGCGCGATCCCGAAAATTCGCGGTCGGCTGCGCAGCCGCAGCATCGAGGACATCGTCGCCGAGGCGAAGACCCTTTGCGAAGGGGGCGTGCGGGAGCTCGTCGTCGTCGCGCAGGACACGACGGCGTACGGCGTCGACCTGTGGGGCGAAAGCCGCCTGCCCGAACTGCTCGAAGCGCTCTGCGAGGTCGAGGGCGCGCATTGGATTCGCCTGCTATACGCCTACCCCGACCGCATCGACGACCGGCTGCTACACGTCATAAAGACCCATGCGCAGCTGCTGCCCTATCTCGACCTGCCGTTGCAGCACTGCGACGCTGGGCTGCTGCGCCGCATGAACCGCATCGGCTCGCGCGAGAGCCTGACCGCCCTGATCGCCCACATTCGCGACGTCCTGCCCGACGTGACGCTGCGCACGACGCTGATCACCGGCTTCCCGGGCGAGACCGACGCGCAGTTCGCCGAGCTCTGCGAATTCGTGCGCGAGATCGGCTTCGACCGGCTGGGCTGCTTTGCCTATTCGCCCGAGGAGGGCACCGTCGCCGCCGGCCTGCCCGACCAGATCGACGAGCAGACCCGGCAGGATCGCGCCGAGGCGATTTTGCAGGATCAGCTGACAATTCTCGCAAAGCGCAACGAAGCGAAGATCGGCAGCTTACAAGAGGTGCTCGTCGAGGGGTACGACAGCTACATTCGTTGTTGGTTCGGCCGCAGCCGCGCCGACGCGCCCGAGGTCGACGGCAAGGTCTTTTTCGCCGCCGACCGGCCGGTCGAGATCGGCGGCTTTGTCCGGGTGCGGATCAACGACTGCCTCGATTACGATTTGTTAGGAGCGTTGGAAGATGAACCTGCCCAATAAATTGACGATTGTCCGCATCGTGATGACGCCGGTCTTTCTACTCTGCTTTCTGACCGCCTTTCCGGGGCACGACGTCGTCGCGCTGGTGCTCTTCGCCGCCGCCTCGCTGACCGACCTCGCCGACGGGAAACTGGCGCGCAAGCACGGCCTCGTCACCGATTTCGGCAAATTTTTAGACCCGCTGGCGGACAAAATGCTGACGACCGCCGCTCTGCTCGGCTTCCTCGCCCGCGGGCTCGGAAAAGGCACGGTCTGGGTCGTCTTCATCGTGCTGTTCCGCGAATTTCTCGTCACCTCGCTGCGGCTCGTCGCCGTCGAAAACGGGAAGGTCATCGCCGCCAACCTCTGGGGCAAGGCCAAAACCGTCAGCCAGATGACGGCGATCTGCTGGGGCATCGCCGTCTGCTGTCTCGGCGATTTCGTCGCTTTTTCCCCGACGGCGGGAGCGGTGCTGAACGGAATCACGGCGGCGGCGCTCTGGATTTCCGCCGCGCTGACCGTCGTTTCGGGCGTCATTTACCTGCGCGACAACCGCCGGTTCATCGACCCTTCCAAATAGGCCATATTAAGGAGGAACTTTCGCGTTGTTTGACCGAATCCGCGAAGATATCGCCGCCGTGCGGGAACGCGACCCGGCGGCGCGCAGCAGTCTTGAGATCTTTTTCCTGTACCCGGGGGTGCGCGCCATCCGGATGCACCGCCGCGCCAACTGGCTCTGGCGGCACAATCTGCGCTTTCTCGCCCGCTGGGTCTCGCAGCGCGCCGTCCGCAAGACCGGCATCGAAATCCACCCCGCCGCCAAGATCGGCCGCCGCCTTGTCATCGACCACGGCACCGGCGTCGTCATCGGCGAAACGGCGGAGATCGGCGACGACGTGCTGATCTATCAGGGCGTCACATTGGGCGGCACCGGCAAGGACGTCGGCAAGCGCCACCCGACCATCGGCAACCGCGTGATGATCAGCAGCGGCGCGAAGGTGCTGGGTCCCTTCCGCGTGGGGGACGGCGCCCGCATCGCGGCGGGGGCGGTCGTGCTCGAAGAGGTTCCGCCCGACTGCACCGTCGTCGGCGTCCCGGCGCGGGTCGTCCGGCGGGGCGGGGAGCGGGTCGTGCCCCTCGACCAGGTGCACATTCCCGACCCCATCGCACAGGAAATCTGTCGCCTCGAACGGCGCATTGAACAGCTCGAAGCAACACAAAACGCACCGGCGGTATCCGACCCCGCCGCGCAGGAGGAACCGTCATGAAAATTTATAACACCCTCACCCGACAAAAGGAGGAATTCGTCCCCCTGACCCCCGGCACCGCCCGCATCTACGCCTGCGGCCCGACGGTCTATAACTACATCCACATCGGCAACGCCCGCCCGCTCTGCGTCTTCGACGTGCTGCGGCGCTATCTCGAGTGGCGGGGCTACGACGTCACCTTCGTCCAGAACTTCACCGACATCGACGATAAATTGATCCGCAAGGCGGCGGAGGAGCACTGCAGTGTGCAGGAGGTCGCCGAGCGCTATATCGAGGAATACTGGGTCGACGCGAAGGGGCTCGCCGTCCGCCCGGCGACGGTGCACCCCCGCGCGACCGCGCATATTTACGTCATTTTGGAGCTGATCTCCACCCTGATCGACAAGGGCTTCGCCTACTGCGCGAACGGCGACGTCTATTTCCGCGCCGCCAAATTCGAGGGCTACGGCAAGCTGTCCCACCAGCCGCTCGAGGAGCTCGAGGCCGGCGCCCGCATCGACGTTTCGGAGCAGAAGGAGGACCCGATGGACTTCTGCCTCTGGAAGAGCGCGAAGCCGGGCGAGCCCCACTGGCCGTCCCCCTGGGGCGAGGGTCGTCCGGGCTGGCACATCGAATGCTCTGCCATGGCGGAGCACTACCTCGGCAAGACCATCGACATCCACTGCGGCGGGCAGGACCTCATTTTCCCCCACCACGAAAACGAGATCGCGCAGTCGGAATGCGCCAACGGCTGCACCTTCTCGCGCTACTGGATGCACAACGGCTACATCAACGTCGACAACCGAAAAATGTCGAAATCGCTCGGCAATTTCTTCACGGTGCGGGAGGTCGCGCAGGTCTACGGCTACGCCCCCATCCGCTACCTGATGATCTCCTCGCATTATCGCAGCCCGATCAATTACAGCGCCGAGATCCTCGAGCAGGGCAAGAGCGCCCTCGAACGCCTCTCGACCTGCCGCGACAACCTCGATTTCGCGCTCGCCCACGCCGCCGAGGGGGGAGAGGAGCCCGCCTTTGTCGCGGCGCACAAGGCCGATTTCATCCGCGCGATGGACGACGACCTCAACACCGCCGACGCCCTCGCCGCCCTCTTTAACCTCGCGCGCGACTGCAATATTTTGATCCAGAACGGCGCGCCGAAGGGGGCGCTGCAGCCCGCGATCGCCCTGTTCGACGAGCTGTGCGGCGTGCTCGGGCTGCTTGCCGACCGCAAGCCGAAGACGCTCGACGCCGAGATCGAAGCGATGATCGAAGCCCGCACCGCCGCGCGCAAGGCGAAAAATTTCGCCGAGGCCGACCGCATTCGCGACGCGCTGAAGGAACAGGGCATCGTGCTCGAGGACACGCCGCAGGGCGTCCGCTGGAGCCGCCGCTGACCGAACGCAGACCGAGACCGCGAAGGAGGACGCCATGCCGGGAACGCTGTATATCGTAGGGACGCCCATCGGCAATCTGGACGATTTTTCGCCCCGCGCCCGCCGGACGCTCGAAACGGTCGATTTCATCGCGGCGGAGGACACCCGCGTCTGCGCGAAGCTCCTGCGCCATTTCGACCTCCACACGCCGACCCTGCCCTATTATGAACACAACAAGGTTTCACAGGGCGCCCGCGTCGTCGATCGGCTGCGCGCGGGCGAATCCTGCGCGCTGGTGACCGACGCGGGAATGCCCGCCATCTCCGACCCCGGCGAGGACCTCGTGCGCGCCTGCCACGACGCCGGCGTGCCGGTCGAATCCGTCCCGGGGCCGACCGCGCTGACGACGGCGCTCGCGCTGTCCGGCATGCCGTCGGGTCGCTTCTGCTTCGAGGGCTTTCTTTCGACCAACCGCGCCGGGCGCAGCGAACATCTTGCGTCGCTCGCAAACGAGACGCGCACGATGCTGTTTTACGAGGCGCCGCATAAATTGGCGGCGACGCTGCGCGACCTGCTCGCCGCCTTCGGCAACCGCCCCGTCGCGCTGGTGCGGGAGCTGACGAAGCTGCACGAGGAGGTCTGGCGCACCGACCTGCAAACCGCCGCCGACCGCTACGCAAACGAGACGCCGCGCGGGGAATTCGTCCTCGTCGTCGCCGGCGCCGAACCTGCCGCCCCGCCCGCCGCGACGCTCGCCGACGCGCTGGAATGCGCGCAGCAATACCTCGACGAGGGGCTTTCCGCCTCCGCCGCCGCGAAGTGCGCCGCCGCCCGCACGGGGCTTGCGAAGGGCGAAATTTACGCCGCCCTGACCGCCCGCAAGGCGGGAAACGCCCCGCGCTGACGCGGGATTTCGCCGACCGACACATTCTGTCGAAAATTGTCAAATTTCCGTTTGAAAACCGTGCGTTTCGCGCGGTTTTTTGTTGCCGAAAAATTTTCTTGTTTTTCCACTTTTCTTTTGCGCGGCAATCGGTTATAATAAGACAAAGTGCGGCAGGATATGACCGCATCTTCCGTTTTTTTCCAATCCCGCCGGATACTCCCGGCTTGCTTTCGACGATTTTTTACCGAGGTGATCCACCCGTGGCGACACACGGAAAACACGCCGCGCCGAAGCCTGCGCGCGGCAAAAAAGCCGAGCAGACGGCGGCGCAGATCGATTTATACTCCGATTCCGGCAAGGCGCGCAGCGCAAAACCGAAAAAGAAAAAGAAGAAAAAGCGCAGCCCGTGGGCGGTGCTGCTCGCCGTGATGGCGTCGCTGCTCGCGGTGCTGCTCGTCGCCGTCGGGGTGCTGTTTTTGCTGTTCCGGTACAATTATAACGACATCAGCGACCTGACCGAATCCGACCTCGGCATCACGCAGGACGAAACCGACGTCACGCCGCCCGAGGTCATCAATATCGCCCTGTTTGGGCTCGACACCCGCGACCCCAAGAGCTTCAAGGGCAATTCCGACTCGATCATGGTCATCAGCATCGACCAAATTCACAACAAAATCAAGCTCGTTTCCATCCTGCGCGACAGCCTCGTCCCGATCGACGGCTACAACTGCGGGAAGATCAATTCCGCCTATGCGCACGGCGGCCCCGAGCTCGCCATCAAGACCCTGAACCAGAATTTCGGCCTGAATATCCGCCATTACGCCACCGTCAATTTCAGCGGCATGGAGGAGATCATCGACGCCGTCGGCGGCATTGAGGTCGACATCACCGAGGCCGAACGGGTCGACGCCAACAAGCACCTCGTTTTGCAGGCGCAGGTCGAGGGCAAAAAGGCGGACAAAATTCTAAAATCGGGCAAGCAGGTGCTCTCCGGCATCCAGGCGGTCAGCTACGCCCGCATTCGCTACGTCGCCAACCCCAACGGCTCCGCCAACGACTTCGGCCGCACCGACCGCCAGCGCTACGTCATGGAGCAGCTTTTCAACAAGGCGCTCGCCATGCCGGTCTCGAAATACCCCGGCTTCGCCCGCTCGCTGCTGCCCTATACCGAGACCTCGCTCGACATCGGCACGATTTTAAAGCTGGCGGGCATCCTCTCGAAGGGCGTGACCTTCGAGCAGGCGCGCGTGCCCGACATGAGCTATTTAATCGACGGCAACTTCATGGTGCGCGGCGGCTCGACCGTCTATTACAATTTAGACTTCGCCGGCGCCATCCTCCACGCCTTCTTCTACGACGACATCCCGCCGGAAGAGTATTTGGCAACCCACGAGGTGAATAAGAGCGGGTGGTATAAGTGAGCGAGTCCGCGCCTGCGGCGCGGTAGTGAAGAGTGAAGAGTGAAAAGTGAAGAGTGAATGTGTCCGCTGACGCGGACGAAATAAAATCCCGGCAAGGCGCGCCTTGCCGGGATTCTTTTATTATGTCGCCGCAGGCGACACCGCCACTCTTCACTCTTCACTCTTAGTTCTTCACTGGAATTGTCCGCGTTGCGGACAATTCCGCACCTACCGCCCGCTTTGCTCCTTCTGTTTCTCCAGCGTCTCCGCGATCTCCTGCGCTCTCTCGTCCGTCAGGGTGAATTTTTTGACGAAGAAGAGGAAGGCGATGATGAGGCCTAGGATGGGGAGGATCGTCATGAGCAGGCGCAGGCCGAGGATGGTGTGGGCGCTCTGGGCGACGACGGCGCCCTCCTGATCGGCGTTGCCGACGAGGCCGATGAGGTCGATGCCGATGCCGGTGATAAAGACCGCGACGCCCGACGCCGCCTTGACGACGAAGGTCTGCATCGAGAAGATGACCGATTCGTCGCGCTTGCCGCTTTTCAGCTCGCCGTAATCGACCGAGCTTGACAGAAAGACGGTCGTCAGCACCGAGAGAATGCCGTTCGCCGCGAAGACCAGCGCGCCGCACAGGCAGAGCAAAATCATATTGCCCGCAAGCCCGGTCAGGCAGGTCGCGAGGATCAGCGCGTAGCCCGCCATCGCCATGCCGAGCGCGACCTTAAACAGCCCGGTGTTGCCGAGGAATTTGCGCAGCAGCGGGTAGTCAATGCAATCAGGGTACAATGCGTTTTGCGCGGAATGGCGGCCGCGCCCGCTTTGTTGCGCGTTCTTG
>CANQSG010000037.1 GCA_947626485.1 uncultured Clostridia bacterium
GGGAGACAAGCTCATGGTCGCGGTCGACCGCCGGTGAGGTCGCGTAATACGCCTCGAAATCCTGCACGAGCGAGGTGCGCTTCCATTTCGCCCAGAGGCGCGTCGGCTTCTGCGGAATGGCGGAGACGTTCACCTGCGTGCCGTCGTCATAGGTCGCCGTGGAATACCAGCCGTCGAAGACGAAGCCGTCCCGCCGCAGCGCGGGGGCGCGGCAGCTCTGTCCCGGCTTGCCCTGCGCGATCGTGTTGTCGACCTCATCGCAGCAGGAATCGAAGAAATAATAGCTGTTGCCGGGCGAGACGCGGGTGATCGAGATGTCGTCCACATAGACCGTCCGCGCGCCCGCCGCGCCCCAGGCGATCATCGAAAGGGCGTTGTTGGCGGCGTTGCAGTCGGCGCGGATGATGGTCGTCTCGCGCTGCCAGACGCCGGTGTCGGTGTTCCAGCGGATCGTGCAGGAGGGGCCGATGTTCTCCTCCTCGGCGTACGGATAGTGCGGGTCGCCCTCCCAGAAGGACTGCCGCGCGTAGGATTTGTTGCGATCCTGCGGGCTGGAGGTCATAAAGTGCATTTCCACCATGTGGGTGTAGATGCTCGGGGCGACGTAATAATAATAGGTGATGGCGTAGGTCGCGCCGGGTTCGAGCGCGATGGTCTGTTTGCCGTTGTAAAGAAACGCCTGCCCGCAGCGCCAGTTGCCGTCCGCGACGAGCTTTAAGGAATATTTCCCGCCGTGCGCCTGCTCGGTCGAGAGGAAGACCGAATCGTTATCGGCCTTGACGTCGTCCGAAAAATCGTTGTATTGCAGGTAATCCTCGAAGGTGATGCGGTAGGACGGCTGGGAGTAGTCGAGGCTCCAGAAGCCGTAGAGCCGCAGGTTGTCCTCGGGGAAGACGGTCAGGTCGCAGGGCTGATTCAGCGCGACGTCGTAGCACCAGCCGCGGAAGGTGTTGCCCTCCTCGGCGGGGTAGGTCGGCAGCTGCATCGGGTCGCCCGCCTTGCCGTAGATGATCCGGCGGTCGCCGGCGCTGTTGTTGGTGTAGAGCGTGACGGCGCGGTTGAGGGTCGGCAGCTCCATGATCACCATGTCGTCGACGTAGACCGAGCCGCGCGCGGTCTTGCCGTCCTTGCCGTAATAACAGCCGAGGTTTAAAAATTGGGAATTGACGTGCTGCGTGTCGGTCGAGAAGTTGGCGGTGAAGATGATGACGGCCTGCTGCCAGCCGGCGGTCGGCTCGTTGACGGCGATCTGCTGGTTCTTGGCTTCGTCCTTGTCCCAGAAGCTGACCTGCACCCGGTCGCCGCTCTGCATGGCGCCCGCGTTGCGGTAGAGGTCGAACTTAAAGACCTCGAACTCCCCGTTTTTGAGCGCTTCGGCGCGATACCAGAAGGTGACGACGTAGGTCGCGCCGTCGATCAGGCGGTAGGGCTGCCCCTTCGCGTCGAGCAGCTGGGCGTAATCCGAGGAGCGCCCGGCGGTGCCGTCGCAGTGGAAATAGAGGGCGGATTTGCCGGTTCTGCCCGGGCTCGCCGTCACATAGCCCTCCTTGCCGGTATAGCCCGTTTCAAAGCCGAGGTTGGCGGTGGAGCCGGGGCTCTCGAGATACCAGCGGGCGTAAACGTGCACCGGGTCGGTCGCGAAGACGGCTTCCTTCAGGCGGGTGGAAAAGGTCGTGTCGCTGTACCAGCCGCCGAAGACGTAGCCCTCGCGGGCGGCGGGCTGCGGCAGGGTGTAATGCTGGCCGACCGTGCCGTAGACGATTTGCAGACGGGTCTGCTCATCGTTGCTGTGCAGCAGCAGCGGGCGCTGCGTCGGGTTGATCTCGGTGATGACGAGATTGTCCATGCGCAGGTCGATGCCGGCGCCCTTGCTGTCGTAGACCTGCATGCAGAGGTACTTGCGGTCGGGGTGGGCGGTCAGGTCGGCGGTGAAGGTGCAGGCGAACTGCTTCCAGCCGTCGGTGCCGCCGCCGAGGGTCAGCTGCTCCCCGCGCTGCCAGTCGGTCAGGACGTTCGAGTTGCCGCTGTGCATGTTCGCCGTCATGTCGGCGGACGCCGTCGCGTCGAAGTCGAGCTTGGTATAGACGGTGTCGCTCACCGCGTCGGCGCGCAGGAAATAGGTCGCGACGTAGGTGACGCCGTTTTGCAGCTCGATCCGCTCGCCGTCGGTCGTTTTCAGGGTGCGCCAGACCGACTGGCTCTTGCCGGTGTCCGCGAGGTAGATCGAAAGGGCGTTTTGCCCCTCGTAGGCGATGCCGGCGCCCGAAGCGACCTCCATCACCCCGCCGATCGACGGGTCGTAATTTTCAAAATCGACGGTGTAGCTCTTGACCGGCCGCACGTCGACCCAGCGGGCGTAGAGCTCGGCGCTCTGCTGCGGGAAGGTGCCGGACGGGACGAATTTCTGCGTGCAGCCCGCGTCGGTGTACCAGCCGTCAAAGGCGAAGCCCTCGCGGTGGACGGCGTAGGCGTCGAGCTGATTCGCCGTCAGGGGCGTTTCGCCCGGCAGGCCGTGCAGCACCGCGGTTTCCTGATTGTCGCCGGGGATGTGCAGGACGAGCGAAGTCTCGGCGTCGGTCATGCGGGTGACGGTCAGGCCGTCCATATAAAAGGTGAAATCAAATTTCGCGTAGTCGCCGCCGATGTAGACGCCCATGCCGAGGTATTTCGTCTGCTCGGTCAGGTCTTTTGCGCGATCCTTCGCCGAGAATTTCAGCACTTTCTTGACCCAGCCGTCGGTCGTGACGGAGACCTGGGTCTGGGTGCCGCGCTCGTAGGCGGTCAGCTGGACGCGCTCGCGCAGGTTGTCGCTCGCCATCGCGTAAAAATCCAGCTTGACGGGGCTGCTGCCCTCGGCGACCGTGGCTTTATAATAGAATTCGAGCACATAGGTGCAGCCGTCCTCCACGAGGATCTTCTGGGAGGAATCGGTCAGGAAGGGCAAAAAATAGCTGCCCTTCTTGTCGCCCCGCAGCCGCAGAGCGCTGCCGGTGCTGCCGAAATGCTCCGCCGAGGTAAAAGAGATCGCGTCCTTCGAATAATCCACGGCGGCGTAGGAAGCGGCGTTTTCAAAGTTGACCTGCGCCTTGTCGCCCCCGTTGGGGTCGGTCGTCACCGAGCCGGCCGCCGCAGCGCGCAGCGACCCGCCCGGCAGCGCGCCCGCGAGCGCCGTCAGCAGCAGCGCCGCGGTCACGCTCCACGCGCAGAGCCGGCGGAGAAACCCGCTTTTTATACCAGTCATAGTTCGCTCCTTTCCGCTGCGGCAAAACGCCACAGGGCGGTGGCAGGCGGTTCCTGCCGGTCGGATTTAGTTGCCGTACTTCGCGAGCGCCTGATTGCCGGTGTTGCAGGCGTTCTGCACCTCGTTGCGGATGGTGGAGATGGCGGTGCGCACCTGCGAATCGTCCTTTTTGGAGGCCTCGTGCATCCGGTTGGCGAACCAGTAAACGCCCATTTTTTCTTCCATCAGGTTGCCGACGCCGTTTTCGACCAGGATGTGCTCCCAGCCCGGCTCGTTGATCTTGAAATAGAAGTCGCGGGCGGCCTCGCTGATGAAGGCGCTGTCATAGCTGCCGTTCTTTTTGTAGTTTTCGATGTCGAGATAATAGCGCAGGAAGAGCCCGGCGGCCTTCGGGTTCTTGGAGCCCTTGCAAAGTCCCCACGCCTTGATGAAGGAGGCGTGCGGATAGTCGGCGTCGGAGGCGTTCTGCTTGGGCATGTTCGCGAAGGCGATCAGATCTTTGTCCATCGCGTTCCAGTAGCCGGTGTTTTTCAGGCCGTAGACCCCCGTCATAAAGACGCCGCATTCGCCGTTGGTGAAGCTGTCCTTCGAGAGGCCGGAGATCGTCGCGCCGCTTTTCAGCGCGCGATAATAGAACTGCCAGGCGGCGGCAAAATTCGGGTTGTCGAGGTTGCTCGAGATCTGCGCCTTGTTGATGTCGTAGGACAGGAAGCTGCCGCCGACGCTGTTGGCGAGCAGGGTCGGGTCGATGTAACCGCCCGTGAATCCGGCGTTCTTGACGTCGGTCATGCACTTGAGCAGCGTCTCCCACGTCCAGTTGCCGGCGGCCTCGTACTCGTTCGGGGTCGTGATGGCGTTGTCGGCGAAGATCTTCTTGTTATAGAAGATCATGTCCTTGTCCGCCCACATGCTGTTCACGGTGTTGACAAGGTAAGAACGGCCGTTGATCGTGCCGTATTTGATGACGGTCTGATCCCACATCGGGTCGGTGACGTCGATACCTGCCTTGTCGACCGAATCGGCGATCGCCGCCATCGACGGCCACATCTGGCAGTCGCAGTAGACGTCGGGCGCCTGCCCCGCCGTAATCAGCGCCGCCATCTTGGTGGCATAGGTGCCCTGCGGCACGGTGACGAGCTCGACCTTGATGCCGGTCTCGTTTTCAAAGCCGGAGATCACGGGGCCGGACTCGGTGCTGCGCTCCTCGATCCAGGTCGCGTACTTGACGGTCGTGCCGCGGTAGGGAGCGACCTCTTCGTCGGTGAAATAATTGCCGTCGGACGCGCCGCCGGAGGCGCTCTGCGTGCCGGAGGCGTTGGGGGTGCCGGACGCGTCGGCCACGTCACCGCCGCCGCCGCAGCCCACGGCGGACAGAAGCAGAAGCAGAACCAGCGCGAGCGCTGCAAACCGGGTGTTTTTCATGAATCGTTCCTCCATAATTTATTGCACCGGGATCAGTTCGCCCCAGTTGCTGTCGTCTTCGTAATCAATCGCCGGCTCGGACGAGCTGCCCGTCGTCCCGCTGCCGGTGCTGCCGCTGCCGGTCGTGCCGGACTGCGTGCCGTAGGGGTTCGCGGGCGGCGTCACGAGAATTTGTCCGCCGCCGTTTGCCCCGCCGGAGCCGTTCGACCCGCCGGTATAGCCGACGTTGGTGCCGCCGGCGTTCCCCTCGGTCGGGACGTTGCCTTCATACAGCTCCCCGTTTTCGGGGTCGGAGCCGGTGCCGGTTGTGTCGGACGGCGTGCCGGAAACCGCGCTCGACGTCGGCTCCTCCGAAGACGAGCCGTCCGTCTCGCCGCCGCCCCGCGCACAGCCGACAAGCAGGCAGCAGAGCAGCAGCGCGGCGAAAATCGCGAATGCTTTGCAGTATTTCATACGCTTCTCCCTTTCCGTCGGCGCCTTACTGAATGCCGGCCCACGCGAAGGATTGATCGTAGCCCTTGCTGCCGGCGCTCTTCGCCGCCTGCAACAGACCCGCGACGTTGTTGTCGAGCACCTCGGTGTAGACGAGCACCTCGGCGCCCGACGCCTCGTCGGTCAGCAGGACGTAGGCGCGGCTGCAAACGTTGAATTGCAGGAAATCCTTCGAAATGTTCTTGATATAGGCGGTAAACAGGCGGGTGTGGCCGTCGCTTTCGTACCGCTTGTTGGAGATCACGGTGTCGAAGATGTTCGCGCTCGCCGCCGCCGTTTCGCGGGTCAGGTTCGCCGCGCTCGCGCCGGGCAGCTGGCTCTTCAGCGCCGTCAGAATGCCCATTTCCTTCACGGTGAAGTGCATGCCGCGCCCTTCGACGTCGGCCTTGACCTCGTCGAGATTGTAGACGAAGCGGACGGCCTGCTTCTCACCTGCGGCGGTGAAGGCCTCGTCGTTGAGCAGCTGATAGCCCTTGCGACTGAAACCGATCGCCTCGGCGGAAATCAGATCGTCGATGCGGGTGATCTCGACGTCGTCGATGAAGAACTTGACCGTGCCGGTCACGGGCGAGCCGGTCGTGAATTCGAGCATCAGCGCGCCGTCCCAGGCGCCCTTATATTCTTCCTTCTTCGGAAGCGTGACCGTGTAGGTGTAGCGCTGCCAGCTGCCCTTGTTCGCCGTCGAGATCACAAGGCGGTTGGTCTCGTCGGAGAGCTTGTCGTTGTGCTGGCTGCCCATCGTGGTCGAGTTGGTGTAGGTCGGGTGGAACTCGGCGAAGCCGTCGACCGTATCCGCCGCGTCGATGTAATACCAGAAGCTGACGAAATAGGTGCGGTCCTCGGTCTGGCTGCCGAATTTGTCGGCATAGCCGCCGCTCGGCAGGCTGCGGGTCAGCAGGAACCGCTCGTGGGGCTGCTCATCGGCATAGCTGCCGTTCACCCGCAGCGCGTAGCTGCCGCCGTGCTTCTGCTCGTTCGAGACCGAGACGTTGTCGGTCTTCGTGACCTTGTCGGCCTTCCCTTCGGCGACCCAGTTGAAGGCGGCGCCCTCTTCATAGTCGATGACGGTCTTGCCCTCGACGGCGGCCTCGGCGTCGTACTTCGCGTAAAGGGTCAGGCAGGTGTTGACCTTGACCGCGTCGTCATAGACGGCGCCGTCGGCGGATTCGCTCAAACCCACGTTTTTGTACCAACCGGCAAAGGTCTTGCCCGCCGGGATCGTTTCGGGCGCGTCGAGCGCGACCGGGTCGCCGGCTTTGCCGACCGAGACGGTGCGGTTTTCGCCGTTGTTGGGCTCGTAAACCGCCGGGGTGAAGCCCGCCGACATCCGCACGACGGTCACGTCGTCGATATACAGCGCGACGCCCGCGTCGGAATAAATGCCGCCGTTGCCGGAGGCGAAGAGCGCGACGGCCTCGTCGGTCGTGGCGGTCCAGACGATGGTGTAATACTGCCAGTCGCCGGTCGCCGCGACGGTCGGCCCGTAGGACTGATAATTGTGGGTGCCGGAGGCGTCGATCTTGCAGGCGTCGATGCGGATGTTGCCTTTGTACCCGGCTTCCGCCTTGACGTAGAACCCGATGAGATAGGCGTCGCCGTTTTTGAAGTGCAGCGCCGCGCCCGTCTCGTCGAGCAGGTCGATGTTGCCCTCCACGCTGTTGTAAGCCGCTGTGACGTTCGCTTTCCCGACGATCTTCGCGGCCTTGCCGCCGCCGTGGACGGCGTCCGCCTCGTCGGTCGTCACGCGGTAATCCGCGCCGTCATAGGCGGCGTTTTCGAAGTCGATTTGCGTGATCGTGTAATCCTCCGCCGGCGTCGTTTCGGTATAGCGGGCGTAGAGGGTCGCGGCGGTCTTCGCGTTCGGGAAGGTCGGGGCCGCCACGTCGGCGGTCAGACCCGCGTCGGAGCACCAGCCGTCAAACGCCTGCCCGTCGGGCGCGGTCGGTTCGTCGAGAGAGGCTGCCGAGCCGGCGGCGCCGACCGCATAGCCGCGCGCCTCGCCGTTGTTCGGCACCGTGACGAGGACGGCCTCGTCGCCCATCATCTTCACGATCGTGACGTCGTCAAAGAAGACGTCGTTGCCCGCTTCGCCGGTGTTCGAGCCGGCAAACAGGCGGATCTCCTGCCCCGCCTTGCTCGGCGCGTCGACGGCGGAGCTGACGAACTGCATATAATACCAGCCGTTTTCGTCGGCCTGCTCGGTCGCGATCGGCGTGCCGAAGCCGAACCAGCTGTTGCCTCGCATGAGGTCGATCCGGTGGCATTTCCCGTCCCAGAACTTCGCGTAGAAGGCGATGAGATAGGTGGCGTTTTCCTCGGTCAGCACCCCGGTGCCGACGGCGCTTTCGGCGACGTAGCTCGTCCCCGTGCCGACCTTCACCGCCCCGGCGCGTTCGCCGCCTCGGACGTTGCCGGATTCGCTCGTCAGGTTGGCGGGCGTGCCCGTGTAGGTCGCTTCCTCAAAGTCGATCTTGCTGACGGCGGGGATAACGGGCGTCGCGGTCGCTTTATAGACCTTGTCCCAGTTCGAAAGCGAGCTCGCCGCGTCGCTCACCGTCTGGAACTGCGCGCCGGCGTCCGCCCAGCTGTAGGTAAATTTGCCGTCTGCCGACGCGGCGGGGAAGTCGATCGCCGCGCCCGGCTCACCGAAGACAAAGGCGCGGTCGCTGCCGTCGCCGTAATCGAGCATGGCGACGCCGACCGAATCGGCCTTAAACGCGACGACCGTCACGTCGTCGATATAATAGGTTTGCTGCGCCACCGTGCCGAAATTCACGCCGTTGGCGAGCAGCCCGACGATGTTCCCGTCAAAGGGCGTCGCGGGGTCGAAGGCGATGTGCAGAAACGTCCAGTCCGCCAGCGCGGTGTTGTCGGTCTGCGTGGTGTTCGCCCAACCGGCATAATTGCCGTTGCTGCCGACGCCGGAATATTTCAGCGAATCGAACCGGGCTCTGCCCGCGGTGGGGTCGGCGGCCTTGACGTACATGGAAATAATATAGGTGTACCCGTCCTTGTACGTCACGGGGTTTCCGGCGTCATCGTAAAACATGACGTCGTTGGCGCCCTTGGCGGATTTGACGTCCTGCAGCCCCACCAGCACCGCCGCGCGCCCGCCGGTGCAGCGCACCTCGGTCGTCGTGTGCATGTGGTCACCGCCCTCGCTGTAGGCCGCGGCCTCAAACCCGACCTTGGTGACCGAATAGTCGAGCTCGGCGGCCGTCGCGCCGAACAGGGGGACGCTCAGCAGCGTGCCCACCAGCAGCAGCGTCGCCAGCAGGTAGCCGGTGAATCCATACAAAAACCGGTGATTTGTACGCATGATTCCTTCCTCCTATATGTTTCCTTTCGGATTTGTGCAAAACAGACAATGCTTCTGCACCGTGTTTCGCGGTATCCTAATTATAGCACGTTCCCCGTCGTTTTGACTACGTAAAAAATTATGGTAAATGTGTAAAAAATTAAAGTAACAAAGGATTTCGTCGCCTATTCTGCGCGATAGAGGGAAAAAATGAGAGGCGCCCTTAAGGGCGACGCGCCTGCGGCGCGGAGTGATGAACTAAGAGTGAAGAGTGAAGGAACGTCGCCGAGCGCGCCCGGTGGGCGATGCAGCGAGGCGAGGTTCGCGCCGCGGTCAAAAAAGCCGAGGATCAGCGCCGGTAGGCGCCCGAGAGCTTTTTTGGGCACCGCAAGAGTTGTCGGTGTCCGCTGCGCGGACGGATATAAAAAAGTTATTATTTCGTCTTGTTTACTATGAAATTGACAAAAAGTGCGGGTGTATTTCGTCAAATATTTCCGGATTGCATGAAACTCTTTTTTGTGCTATAATTACGTTAAAGCAGGGCGGAAACCGCCGCTCTGCGGATTTATTTCAGAGGAGGAGTCAACCATGTTTTGCAAAAATTGCGGAAAAGAAATCCCTGACGGCGCCAACGTTTGCCCGAACTGCGGCCAGGCGCCAAACGGCCCTGCGCCGGTGCAGCCCGGCGGCAACCCGGACGACGGTAAGGGCTTGTCCATCGCCGCGCTGGTGCTCGGTATCTGCGGCTGCGCGCTGTTCTGGTTCTCGGTAGCGAACGTCATCATCCTCGCCGCCAACATCCTCGGTATCATCTTCGGCATCAAAGGACGGAAAAAGTCCATGGCGGCCTACGGCAAGGCCTCCGGCATCGCGACGGCGGGTCTCGTGCTGAGCATCATCGGCACCTCGATCTGCGGCATCGGCGTCCTCTCCTGCACGGTCTGTGTCGGCTGCACCGCCTGCGCTGCGCAAGGTGCGCTCAGCGAGCTGCCCAACTATCTCCAGTAAGCCTATTTCGCGAAAAAAGCTCCGCCGGTCGCAAGCCGACAGGAGCTTTTTTCGTATCGGCACAGTATCATCAAACGGAGGAAGTCCATGTTTCCCCAGATCACCCTGTTCGGAAAGGTGCTCGGCACCTACGCGCTCGTCGCCGTCGCCGGGGCGCTGGCGGCGGGCGTCCTGTTTTGCGCCCTGATTCGCCGCCGCGGGCAAAACGACAACGACGCCATCGTTGTGCTGCTCTTTGCCGCCGTCGGCGTGCTGCGGGCATTTGCTCTTCGGGCTGACGAATCTGCGCTATTTCGGCCTGCTGTTCGAGCGCGTCAGCCCCGCCGAATGGTTCGCACGCGCCGGCGCCCTGTTCGGCGGCTCGGTTTTTTACGGCGGCCTGATCGGCGGCGCGGTCGCGGCACTGCTCACGATACGGGTCAAGCGCCTCAACCTGCCGCTCTACGCCGACTGTCTGGCGCCGGTCATCCCGCTGTTTCACGGCATCGCACGGGTCGGCTGCTTTTTGGGCGGCTGCTGCTACGGCATCGAATCCCCCTTCGGCTTCGTCGCGCACGGCAATCTCTATAACCCGGCGGTCAACGACGTCCGCCGCTTCCCGGTGCAGTTGCTCGAGGCCGCCTGCAATCTGCTGCTCGCGGGAGTGCTGCTGCTGCTCTGGCGGCGACAGGATCGCCACCCGGCGCTGCGCGGCCGCCTGATCTTCGTCTACCTGATCGCCTACGCCTGCATCCGCTTCGCCGATGAGTTCCTGCGCGGCGACGAGATTCGCGGCTTCCTCGGCGCCCTCTCCACCTCGCAGGTCATCAGCCTCGCCGTGCTGGCGTTCAGCCTTGTGTTCCTCGCCGTGCTTCGGAAACGCGCCTGCGGCGCGGGAGTGAAGAGTGATGAGTGAAAAGTGAAGAACTTCGGTGTCCGCTTTACGGACAACATAAAAAAGGCTCTGCCGGTCGGTGAGATCGGCGGAGCTTTTTTGGGGAATGGCGCTTTGGGGGGTTGAGCGCAAAAAAAGACACTCCCATCAGCTGTGTTGGCCGGGTTTTTTTGAAAAAAACAGGGCTACCGCAGGAAATGTCGGGCGATTTCGATTTTCGGAATGCAAGGCCTGGCGCACGAGGGCGCCGGGTCAAATCCTTAAATCTTTTTCCTTTTCGAGTCGGGTTGCGATGTGCGCTTTCAAAACACGATTGATGTACTGTGAAAAAGACCGGTCATCGTATTCCGCAAGCTTTTTGACCTGGTTAATCACTTCGGTGTCCAGCGTGATGCTGACGTTGTTCTTCAGCGGCTTCATGTTCGTCTGTCCTTTCTTTTAATTGGATTCAACCCTCCTGCGTACCATTTTACGATAAATCTTTTCAAAAGTGTAGAAATTTCATATAATTTAATACAAAATAATAGTGATTTCGCGCTTTTTTTGCCACAAATCGGGGATTTCAGGGCAAAATCCCGGCTGTTTTTGCGGCGGAAGGGTCGCAAAAGCGGTAATGTCCGACGATTTCGCGGCGGGTCAGGGCGTCCTCCTCCCGCACCGGCTGGCCGCCCTGATGCAAGATCCAAGCGACCCCGGCGGCGTTGCGCTTGTCGGAAACGACGGCGATGTGGTGCGGATAGATCACGATGTCCCCCGGCTGCCAGGCGGCGAGATCGGTCTCGTCGCAGGTGAGCTTTTCGGCGTAGGCGTCGAAAAAAACGGCGAGGTTGTAGACCCGGCGAAAGTCGATGTTGGGGTCGGGCTTTTCGATGCTTGTGTAGGCGGTGGGGCGCAGGGCGATGTCGGCGTCGACCATGGCCTTCAGATCATAGCCCGCGTGGGCGAAGGCCTGCCAGATCACGTCGGTGCAGACGCCGACGCCCGCCGGCGGGTAGCCGCCCGCGTAATATTCGCTTTTATAACGCGGTTTGGTCGCGAGGTACTCCCGCGCGCCGATCAGCAGGTCGGTCGCGTCGTCGACCCCGTCGCCGTCGCCGTCGTAGGCGGAGCGGAAGGTCTCGATGCCGAAATCCGCCGCGCTGTACGCCCGCTGGGGAAAGAGGTGGTATTCCCGCGCGAGCAGAACGCCGGCGACGAGCAGCCCGGCGAGCAGCGCCGCGCCGACCGCCAACAGGACGTTGCGGGTCGCGCGCCGGGTCATGCCTTGCACAGCACCCGCTCGATGCTGCCGATCACCATGTTGTGGTAGTCCTGCTGCGGATACCAGCGCGCGTCGGGTGCCGGGTCGACGAAGCAGGCGGGGTCGAGGCGCTGGACGTAGATTTTTTTGCATACGAGCACGAGCCGCGCCTGCTCGAAATAGACCGTGCCGTCGGCGAAAACGGGGGTCAGCCCGGTGGCGGCGGCCTTGTCGACGTCGCGGCCGGAGCGGCTGCCGCAGACGGCGTGCACCGCCTTGTTTTCGCCGTAAAAGCTGAGCGAGAAGCGGTCGCAGCGGTCGACGAACTCCATCGTGTAGCGCTGCGGGCGGATCATCGCGACGGCGCAGTCGGCGCCCCACATCTCGCCGGCAAAGCCCCAGCTCGCCGTCATCATGTTAAACCCCTGCGCGTCGCCGGCGGCGATGAGCATATACTCGTCGGCGATCATCTGAATCAAATTCCCCGAAATCTCCCGCGCCGAAATTTCCTTCCACATAAAAAAACACCTCGCAAAAGTTTCCATAAAATCCGGCGGCAACCGTTTCCCTTGCCGCTTTCTTCTATTCTACCAGATTCCCGCCCGTTTTGCAACGCCCACCGCACCCTTTTTTGCGACAAAACCCGCCGCATCGCGCCCCGGGGCGGCAAGACAGGTCGTCTATCTTTGCAAAAAGAACGGGGGCGAGGCGGCGAGATGTGTTGAAAATTTGACAAATTGGCGGCGGGTGCTTGCGTTTTTCGCGAAATCTGGTATAATAGAATCGATCACGGACTGAAAGGAGCCTACCTATGAATTATTCCCGCGAAGTAGAAGCCATGTGCCCGCTCGCCAAGGGCGCATACCACGGCCCCGCTCCCATTCCCGAGGAGGGCAAATGGGTGCAGGCCAAGGAGATCAAGGACATCTCCGGTCTGACGCACGGCATCGGCTGGTGCGCGCCGCAGCAGGGCGCCTGCAAGCTGACGCTCAACGTCAAGGACGGCGTCATTGAGGAAGCGCTGGTGGAGACCATCGGCTGCTCCGGCATGACCCACTCCGCCGCGATGGCGTCGGAGATCCTCGTCGGCAAGACGCTGCTCGAGGCGCTCAACACCGACCTCGTGTGCGACGCGATCAACACCGCCATGCGCGAGCTGTTTTTGCAGATCGTCTACGGCCGGACGCAGACCGCGTTTTCCGAGGGCGGCCTGCCCATCGGCGCCGGGCTCGAAGACCTCGGCAAGGGGCTGCGCTCGCAGGTCGGCACGACCTATGCGACCAAGTGCAAGGGCCCGCGTTACCTCGAGCTGGCGGAGGGGTATATCACCCAGATCGCCGTCGACGCGGACGACACCGTCATCGGGTACAAGTTTGTCCACCTCGGCAAGATGATGGACATGATCAAAAAGGGCATGGACGCCAACGAAGCGCTGCAAAAGGCAAGCGGTCAGTACGGGCGCGTCGACGACGCGGCGAAGCTGATCGACCCGCGCGAAAATTAAGGGGGCACGAAAGATGGCTTTGTTTGAAAGTTACGAAAGAAGAATCGACCAGATCAACGCCGAGCTCGCGAAGCACGGCATCGCCTCGCTCGAGGAAGCGAAGCAGATCTGCGACGACGCCGGGGTCGACGCCTACGGCATCGTCAAGGGCATTCAGCCGATCTGCTTTGAAAACGCCTGCTGGGCGTACACCGTCGGCTGCGCCATCGCGCTGAAGGACGGGGTCGCCTCCGCCGCCGAAGCCGCCGAGAAGATCGGCCTCGGGCTGCAATCCTTCTGCATTCCCGGCTCGGTCGCCGACGACCGCAAGGTCGGCCTCGGGCACGGCAACCTCGGCGCCATGCTGCTGCGCGACGAGACGAAGTGCTTCGCCTTCCTCGCCGGGCATGAATCCTTCGCCGCCGCCGAGGGCGCCATCGGCCTCGCCAACAGCGCCAACAAGGCGCGCAAGGAGCCGCTGCGCGTGATCCTCAACGGCCTCGGCAAGGACGCGGCGCAGATCATCTCCCGCATCAACGGCTTCACCTACGTTCAGACGCAGTTCGATTATTACACCGGCGCGCTGAACATCGTCAAAGAAACCGCCTATTCGAACGGCGCGCGCGCGAAGGTGCGCTGCTACGGCGCCGACGACGTCCGCGAAGGCGTCGCGATCATGCACCATGAGGGCGTCGACGTGTCGATCACCGGCAACTCCACCAACCCGACCCGCTTCCAGCACCCGGTGGCAGGCACCTACAAGAAGGAGTGCATCGAGCAGGGCAAGAAGTATTTCTCGGTCGCCTCGGGCGGCGGCACCGGCCGCACCCTGCACCCCGACAATATGGCGGCCGGCCCCGCTTCTTACGGCATGACCGACACCATGGGTCGGATGCATTCCGACGCGCAGTTTGCCGGGTCGTCTTCGGTGCCGGCGCATGTGGAGATGATGGGGTTGATTGGGATGGGCAACAACCCGATGGTTGGGGCTACTGTGGCTTGTGCGGTTGCGGTGGCGCAGGCTCAGAAGTAAAAGTTCTTTTACAAATCGAAAAGGCGACTCGGTTTTTTTACCGGGTCGCTTTTGATTGCAGTCTAAATAAACCCCCGGTTCTACCGGGGGAGAGGCAAAACGCTTTAGTAAAAAGAGAACGGGCGAGCTAAA
>CANQSG010000038.1 GCA_947626485.1 uncultured Clostridia bacterium
TTAGCTCGCCCGTTCTCTTTTTACTAAAGCGTTTTGCCTCTCCCCCGGTAGAACCGGGGGTTTATTTAGACTGCAAACAAAAAACCGGCTCCCGAAGCAGGAGCCGGTTTTTTTGTTTTGCGGTCAGCCGGTGATGCCGACGCGGTCGATGCTCTTGACGAATTTGCGCTGCATGATCATGTAGAAAACGAGCGGAATGGCGATGAAGAGCAGGCAGGCGGCGAAGGTGACGGCGGGGAAGATGGGCGAGGAGCCCTTCCAAATTCCAATCTGCTGCAATTTCAGCGAGAAGTTGCCGATGGCGACCGACAGCGGCTTGTAATCGTCGAGGAAGCAGAGCACCGCCAGGTGGTACTCGTTCCAGTGCCAGATCACCGAGAGCACCGTCACGGTGACGAGCACGACGCTCGACGAGGGCAGCGCGATGCGGAAATAGGTGCGGATCGGGCCGGCGCCGTCGACATAGGCGGCGTCCTCGAGCTCGCGCGGCAGGCCGATGAAGAACTGCTGGTAAATGTAGATCATCATGCCGGAGCGGATGCCGACGCCAAAGATCGAGGGCAGATAATAGGTCCAGTTGGTGTTGAAGATGTTGATGAACCGCAGGTCGACGCCGGTCAGGCGGTCGAACAGGCCGAGGATGCCGAGCACGTCGAGCTGGCGATAGTTGACCGAGAGCGGCAGGCTGTACATTTGCAGCGGGACGAGCAGCGAGAGGATCAGGAAGACCGTCGCGATGCGCTTGCCCTTGAACTGGAAGCGGGCGAAGCCGTATGCCACGAAGGCGCAGACGAAGACCTCGATTAAAGCACTCACCATTTGCAGCGTCAGGGTGCGCAGCAGCGACGTCGGGAACGCGAGGGCGTCAAACGCGGTTTTGAAGTGCTCGAGGGTCACGCTCTTGGGGAACCATTGATAGCTGACGTCGAGGAAGGACGCCCGCGTCCGCAGCGAGGTGCTGATCATGTAAAACAGCGGGTAGAGCACGATGTAGCCGATGACGATCAGCATGAAATAGCGCAGCAGGCTGGCGCCGATCTGGCGACCCTTTTTCTTGACCTTGTAAAGATCGTGTTTTTGTTGTGCCATCCTTCTCACCCCCACCGTTTTAAGAACGCCTTGTTATACACAAGCAGGAACAGGGCGATAAACAGGCCGATGAACACGAAGTAGAACCACAGCATCGCCGAACCGGCTCCGTATTCGAGGTTGGTAAACTGATTGTATCCCTGCATGACCGCCGGGTTGGTGTTGGAGGTCACGAGCTCGACGATCGTGAAGATCACGACGAGGAGGATCGTGCGCAGCAGCATCGGCAGCGTGATGAACCAGAATTCCTCCCACTTCGTCGCGCCCTCGACCTTGGAGACCTCGTAGAGCTGGTCGGGGATGGATTGCAGGCCGGCGATGAACAACACGATCTGAATGCCGCTCTGCCAGACCATCATGAAGACGTTGCTCAGGACGATGGAGAGGTATTTTTCGATCGTCTCCGGCAGCCGCATGCCCTTGAGGACCTCGGTGAAGTCGATCATGCCGAAGGTCGCCTCCGAGGAGGCCGCGACCTGCGTCGCGTTGTTGTCGGCGGCGTTGAGGAAGAGCTCCAGCACGATGCCGCTCGCCAGAATGACCGGCAGGAAGTAGAGGGTGCGGAAGAAGAGGCGGCCGCGGAATTTGCTGTTGAGCAGCAGCGCCACGACGAGGCTCACGACGAGGATGAAGGGCAGCGAGATGAAGAAGTCCTTGAGCGCCAGCACGAAATTGTCGGTGTACTCCGGGTTGACGAAGAGGATGTCGTGGTAATGGGCGGTCCCGACGAAGGAGGTCGCGACGCCTTCCTCGGTGATCGACAGATCCGCAAAGCTGAAATAGAAGGATTGCAGGATCGGGTAGACGAAGAAGAGCGCCATGCCGATGATCCAGGGGGAAATGAAGAGCAGGCCGTATCGCGCCCGGATGGCCTCTACCCCTTTTTTCTTTCGATTTTTCATCGCGCAACCCTCCCTGTCAGATAGCCGTGCGCCGGCACCGCGCCGTAGGGCGACTGCGCCTCGGCGCTGCCGTAATTGACGACCGCGTACACGCCGTTGTCAAATTCGGTGACGCGCAGCGTGTCGCTCAGCAGCCGGTGCGAGCGGATCTGCGCCCCCTGCAGGCCGGCGTAATAATTCGTCAGCTTGTTGACGGTCTTGACGATGCCGTCCCGCTGCTGTTCGTAAGCGCAGCCATACGTAAAGGAATATTTCGTGGTGATCAGCTGATTGGTGTAGTTCCGCAGCAGCACGTAGGTCAGCCCGGTGCCGCTCTCGACGCAACGCAGGATCGCGTCGTCCCCGTCGGCGCTGAGGTTGATCGGCGTACCGTTCAAGGGCACGTACCCGCGCAGCACGATCTGATAGAACGGGACGTCGGTGCGGCTGAAGTTGTACGCCGAGGAATAGAGTGGCGCGTCGATGACGTAATCGGCGTTGACCGCGGCGTAATCGTTCGGGGCGTCGGCAAGGAATTGCAGGCCGCTCTGCCGCACGCCGGCGAGGATCGCGGACACGTCCTGCGCGATCTTGCCGCAGACCTGCGCGTCGGCCGTCGCATAGTCGGAATAGCTGATGCGGGACAGCGAGCTGAGCGACAAGCCCGTAAGGCCGCTGTCGGCGTACCGCTCGGTCAGGCGTTCGACCGTCGGCGCCAACTGGCTGCGGTTGAGCAGATAATAGCTGGCGCTGCCTTTGCGGGAGACGGTGTCGTAATACCGGAAGCGGACGTTCTGGCCGTTCGGCAGCTTGGTCGCGTCGGACAGGCGGGAGTACCCGCCGCCGGATTTTGCAAAGGCGACGACGTCAAAGTCGAGGAAGAGCGGAATATCCTGCCCGTTGCAATAGTCTTGCAGCGCGCGCAGGTCTTTCTTCGAGCCGAGGCCGGAGGCGACCGTAAAGCCGCCGGCGACGACGCCGGGGTCGACGCCCGATTTGCCGAAGCCGACGAGGTCGACGAGCAGGCTGCCGTTCAGGTTTTCGCGGAACCAGGTCGTCATCTCCGCCGCGTCGCGCAGCGTCGTGAGCTTGAGCAGCCCGGTGTAGGGCACGCCGAGGAAGAAGGCCTTCTGCTGGACGCCGCCGACGTATTTCAGGCTGACGGACGGCTGGCTCTTGTCGGTCTTTTCGAGCTTGGTGCGCGCCGCGAGGTTGCTGCGGTAGCACTCCGCCATGCCGACGTAATTCGCCTTTTCGCCCGAGAGCGGGTAAAACGCGACCGAAAGGGGCTCGGTCGTGACGGCGTCGTCAAAGAGTTTGACGACCATCGTCGAGGCGGCAAATCCGGCGGGGCTTTCGACGTAGCTGTACCCGCGGATGTGGAAATTGCTGTAAACCGAGGAGTGGCCGATGTTGGTCGAGCCGATCTTCCAGGAGACGAAGGCGGCCTCGGGCGCGGATTCGATGATGGCGGCGAGCGCGTTGTCGCCCCGCTTCACGCCGTAGACCGGCAGGCTGACGTTCTGGGTCGTGGTGTAAAAATCGTAGGTCTGGATCGCGAGGTCGTCGCCGTAGACCCGCGTGCTGCCGTCCGAGCCGAGCTTGCTGAGGGCGGACGGCGAGGCGATCGTGCCGGTGCCGTCAGGCAGGAAGAGATACCCGTCCGTGCTGCCGTTGGGCAGCGAGCAGAGGAAGGGCGCGATGCCGACCTGCGTGACGTAGGTCAGGCCGTTGTCGCAAATCTCCTCCGGCCGCACCGTGATGCGGAAGCAATCGTCCTCTACGGTGTAGTCCACCGGAACCGAGATCTCGTTGTCGACGAAATCGTAGAGCACGCGCAGCCCCTTGTCGATGGGCTTCGCCGTGACGTTCCCGTCGCGAACGGCGCCGTTATAGGAATAGAGCTGCTTTTCCTCGAGGTTTTCGGGGTCGAAATAGGTGACGATGAGATCGGAGTGCGCCTGCGGGTGGAGTTCCGGCTGTTCGCCGTTCTCATCGAGCGGGGCGGTGTTCGGCGGCGTCGGGCTCCAGACGGCGCCCGTCACGCGGTCGACGATCTGCACCTGCTTTTCGGTATCGTCCCAGCGCAGCTGGAACTTGGCGCTCTCGCAGACGACGCCGGTCGCCGCCGAATCGGTCGCGCCGCCCGAGACGTAAGGCTGCGTGTTGGGCGCCGGGAAATCGGTGCGGGAGGCGCAGCCCGTGCCGGTCAGCAGCAGCGCGCCGCAGAGGCCGGCGAGAATCTGTCGTTTGAATCGTTTCATAGCATTCCCTCCCTGCATCAGCGGTAACGCAGCTCAACGAACAGCGTCGACAGCCAGGTGTAAATCTGCTGCGCCAGCAGGTAGATCAGGAACAGCAGGAAGACAATAATGATCATCGCGACCGCACTCAACAGCGTGGTGCCGAGAAACCGACCGAATCCGAAATCGTGGATGCGCATGATGCCGACGATCAGGATGAAGGCGGTGTAGAGGGTGCAGGCCGTGACGAAGATGTTGAGGAAGACCGCCTCTTCGGGCGACAGCAGGTGGGTGCAGATAAGACGGGTCAGCGAGCCGACCAGCGTGGGGATCAGGCTGTAACAGGTGATGATGTAGATCTCCCGCAGCTTGCCGATGCCGCCCAGCAGCGTGCAGACCAGCCAGTTCGAAACGACCCAGAGCAAAATCAGGCCGACCGAGCCGAGCAACACGAAGAGGGAGTTGTAATGGGAGCTGTCAAAGATCGTGAAGGCGAAGCCGCCCGCGGTCTCGTTGAGCACCGACAGAACGTAGTAGAGGAGGAGCAGCACCGTCGCGATGACGGTGGAGCCGAGCCCCTGCTCCTTGACCTGCCGGAAGGCCTCGAAGGGGTGGAAGACCGAGGTGAGCGCCGTCTGCACCCGCGGGTTGCGGATCAGGCGGACGTTGTGGCGGTGGCGGTAGACCAGCCAGACGATCAACAGCGCCGCGAGGACGAGGATCCCGAGGAAGACAAGGGTGAAATGCCGCTCCAAAAAGGCGGTGCGCAGCTTGGCGAAGGCGTCGGCATAGACCTCGCGCTCGACGCCGAGCTTCGCGTAGCGCAGGGCGTTGTGGTAATCGCCCGCGTCGTAACAGGCGCTCGCCAGCCCGCGATAGGCCAGCTGGCTGTTCTGATCCTGTGCCTCGACCTGCTCCCAGAGTTCGGCGGCCTGGGCAAATTCGGCGTCGAGCGTCAGAGACTGGGCGGCGCGCACCAGCTTGCCGTATTCCGTCATGCGGAAGACGGTGACGGTGTTTCTCTGCTCGTCGCTGACGAGGACGTCGGTGCCGTTGAGGGCGATGGCGTCCGCCAGCATGAAGGTGCCCTTCTGGTCGCCGTCGCCGAAGCTGCCGCCGAAGGAGGAGAGCAGATTGCCCTTTTCGTCATACCAGAAGACGCGGCCGTAGGTCGTGTCGATCAGGTAGAAATACCCGTCGGCGTCGACGGCGATGCCCGAAAGATCCTGCCCCTGCCGCTGGCGGTAGAGCGAGCCGACCGCCACGTCGGCGAAGTTCTTGCTCGTCTCGCTCAAGACGTCCTTGCCGCCGGGGTTGAGGATGCAGACCTGGCCGTACTGGAGCTCGTCGTTCGTCGTCCGGCCGGTCGTCGTATAGATGAAGTTTTCGGGGCCGACCTGTAAGTCGGTGAACTGGAAGGGCAGCGAGAGCTCGTCTGCCGCCCGCTTGGTCTCGTTCGAGAAGAGGCGGCGATAGAGGTTTTGCAGCACATCGAGCGCCGAAGCGCGGACGGTGTTCGCCCCGTAAAACCCGAGAAATTCCTGCTCGGGCGAATAGAGGATCGCGCCGAAATAGGAGCCGTCGCTCGAGATGTAGGTGTAGCCCTCGGAGTCGATGGCGAGCTTGATCGGGCGGTATTCAAAGCCGGTCGGGATCAGCTCGGAATCGGGCAGCAGCAGCTGGTCGACGACGACGCCGTCCATCCCGAGCACCAGCACGCGGGCGTGGTCGGTGTCGGCGATGTAGATGCGGTTTTTGCAGGCGTAAAGCCCCGAGGCGCCCTTCAGATCGAGCTTCGCGCCGTCAAGCGTGATGTTCGTGATCTGCCGGATGGGCTGATACTTGCTGTCGAGCACGTAAACCGCCGAGCCGGTGCTGTCGAGGACGTAAATATTGTTGTTTTCGTCGGTGCAGACGTCGGCGACGAGCTGGAGGCTCTCCGCCCCCACCGCCTTCGCGTCGAGCACCTGCGCGACGGTGTACATGGGCTTGCAGTAGACCTGCTGTTTTTCGCTGGTGTTGAAGTCCTCCCAATAGGTGTAGCTTTCATAGGGGAACTCGTTGGGGGGCAGCGAGGAGGTGCGGGGCGCGACCGCCCCGGCGCTCAGCCCGCAGGAGAGCAGCATAAGGCCGAGCAGGAGGACGAGCGCCCGCCGTCCGGCACGTTTCCAAATGGTTTTCAACTCCATCCTCCCCTCCTATCCTTTGATGCCCGCGTTGCCCATCGTCTCGCGCAGGCTGCCCTGCGAGATCAGATAGACAAGGATCGGCGGCATCATCATGATGACCGAAGCGGCCATCGCGGTGCCCGTCCGGGCGATACCGCCGGCGGTGATGGTGGACATGACGGTCGGGAGCGTCTTGAGCGATTCGCTGAAGATCGTGCCCGACGGGATGGTCGCCCAGGTGTCGCGGAAGGAGAAGAGCGTCAGGGTCAGCACGCAGGGGCGGACGATCGGGAAGATGACGCGCCAGAAGATCGTGAGCCAGCCCGCGCCGTCGATGTGCGCCGCCTCGATCAGGGCGCCCGGCACGTACCCGTCCATGTACTGCTTCATCAGGAAGACGCCGAGCGTCGACGGGATAAAGGGCAGCAGGTAGACGAGATAGGTGTCGATGACGTGCAGCCCGGTGTAGATGAGGTACTGCGGCACACCCAGCGTGTAGGTGTTGAAGAGCAGCGAGAACTGCACGAGGATAAAGATGACGTTTTTATATTTGAGGTCGGATTTCGAGAGGACGAAGGCTGCCATCGCCGCGACGATCACGTGCAGCGCCGTGGCCGTCACGCTGACAAACAGGCTGTTGAAGAGGTAACGCAGCAGCGGCACGTTCAGGCTCGAGACGACGTCGGGCAGCGCCAGATAGTTTTTGAGGGTCGGGCGCTGGACGACGAAGAGCCGGGGCGGGAAGATCAGCAGCTCGTCGAGGGGCTTGAGAGAGGTCACGATGGAATAGACCAGCGGCAGCACCGAGAAGGCGCCCGCGGCAAACAGGAAGACGAAGAACATCACATTGCCGAAGCGGGAACGGGTGAAGCGGCGCGCCTGGGTCTTGGCGAGATCCTGCCGGGGTTGGAAAAACCGTTTTCGAAGTATCGTCATACGCCTCACCTGCCTACCTTATTGAGCAGTCTGCCGATGAGCAGACGGGTCAGAATCATCAGTAAGAACAGCACGACCGACAGCGCCGAAGCGTAGCCCATTTCGTACTTGACGGTGCCGACGTCGGAGAGGTAAGAGACGATGGTGTCGGCGGCGTAGCCCACGGTCGGATATCCGGCCAGCGTGGTGATGATACTGCTGATGGAGAAGGCGCTCGCGATCGACATGACGGCGCTGAAGAGCAGCATGCTCTGCATGCCCGGCAGCGTGATGTACCAGAGCTCCTGCCAGCGGTTGCGCACGCCGTCGATGGCGCCGGCCTCGTAAAGCTCGGTGTCGACGTTTTGCAGACCGGAGATGTTGGCGAGGAAGTTGACGCCCATGCCCTGCCAGAGCTGCACCATCACGACGATCGGGACGATGTAGGAGGTGCTCGAAAGCCAGGCGATGGGCTCGGTGATGACGCCGAGCGAGAGCAGCAGGCTGTTGACGTAACCGTAGCTGTCGGTGCTGAAGGCGACCTGCCAGATGTAAAGCGCGTTACCGACCAGCGCCGGCGCGTAGAACATGAAGGAGAGCAGGGTGCGCATGGCGGGGCGGAATTCGTTGATGAGCCAGGCGAGCACGAAGGAGAGCAGGAAGCTCGCGGGGCCCGTCAGAATGGCGAGCACCAGCGTATTCGCCAGCACGGTCGGGAAGATCTTATCCTGCAAAAACATGCGCAGATAGTTCCCCAGACCCGCGAAGCGCGGGAAGGAGACCATGTCGAAATTGAAGAAGCTCAAAACGATCGAGGAGAGCACCGGCAGCACCGTCATCAGGATGAAGAGCACCAAGAAGGGCGCCAACAGGAGATAGAGCTGCCAGCGGTTGCGCAGGATCATCCGCAGGCTCAGGCGTTTCTTTTCCACTTTTTCCACTGTCGTCCCTCCTTACTCATAGACGCGGCCGGCGTATTCGGCGATTTTGCGTTCGATTTCCTGATCGGCGACGAGCGCCCATTCGGCGATGGCTTCCTTCGGCGTGGATTCCTCGTTGCGCGCCGCCCAGAAGGCCTGATCGATCGAACGCGAAACGTAATAGCTGCCGGGCACCTCGGCGATCTCCTGCACGTTCTTCCACTGCGTTTGGATCACGTCGAGCGCGTTGCCTTCCCACGACAAGCGCGAGAGGGCTTCGATGTTCGAGGTCGCGATGCGCCCCGAGACGCCGAGGATCGCTTCGGTTTCGGCGGAATAGCGGTACTGCGTGTCGGCGGAGACCCACCATTTCAGGAATTCCCAGGCCTCTTGCTTGTGCTTGCTCGCCCGCATGATGCCGCAGCCCGTGCCCGAACCGCTGCAGACGTTGTTGATGCTGCCGTCGTCATTCCGGAAGCCGGGCAGCGGCGCCATCTCCCATTTGCCGTCGATCTCGGGCGCCGAGACGAGGAAGGTGAGATACTGCGTGTAGAGCGCGATGCCGAGCGGGATGACGCCGATGCGGAATTTCTGGTAGAAGTTGGCGTCGGGGTCGAGCTTATAGCGGGTGTAGAAATCCGTCCACATCTCGAACGCCTGCACCGAATGGGGCTCGGTCAGCAGCGTGGCGTTCTGCTCTTTGTTGTAGACGCTGCCGCCGGTCTGCAGCAGCATCGTCGGGAAGATGCTCAGTCCCCCCGCGCCGGTGTTGACCGTCGTCGCCGCGGCGATCTTCGTATAGGGCAGATAGGTGTTCATGTTGTTGCGCTGCAGCACGCCCGTCGCCGTCAAAAATTCGCTCCAGGTCTTGGGCACCGCGATGCCCAGCTCGTTTAGAATGTCCTTGCGGTAGAACATGACGTAGAACTGCTGGGTATCGGGCAGCGCGTAGCACCCGCCGTGATAGCGATAGGGCAGCTCGGCGCCGGGTTGGAAGTTGCCGAGCGTCTGCTCGAAATCGGGGAACTGCGAAAGGTCGGTCAGCACGCCGCGCAGCGCGAGGTTGACCGGCTCGGTGCGCGCCATTTGCAGGTAGAGGTCGGGCGGGTTGCCGGACAGCAGACCCTGCACCAACGTCGCGTTGACCTGCTGCACCTGCACGCCGATGCCGTGGTCGGGGGTGAAGGAGTCCTGGATCAGGGTGTTGAGTACCTTGACCTGGTCGCGGCCCCAGTTGACCCACAGCTTGACGGCGGGCTGCTCGGCGTCGTCGCTGATGACGGTGTTGTAGTCGCCCTGGAAAGAATAGAGGAAGCGCTTGAGGGTGTACGCCACGCCGGCGCCCCAGCTCGCGATGCCGGTCTGCGGCTTGCGGTCGGGGGCGGTCAGCAGGATCTCGTCGAGGTTCAGGCTCATGCTCTTGATGTCATAGAGCCAGGCGCTCAGGGTCTGGTAAACGGAATAATAGTTCTGAACGTAGAGGTGGGCGTCGAACATGTTCTCAAGCATCCGGTCGAGCACGCGCGCCATGTTGTTGAGGGCGCCGTAGAGCTCGCCGTTGACCCGCAGGCCGCCCTTGATATCCGCCGCGAGCTGCCGCAGCAGGTCGCGATTTTCGGTCAGCGTCTCGCGCAGGTTCGGGATCTGCTTGTGCAGCTCGTAGTCGCGGTTGGGGTCGGGCGATTCGCCCGTGATCATGACCATGTCGAGATAGGTGTCGCCCAGCGTGCCGACGATGCCGTTCAGGCGTTCAAAGACCTGCGCGACGTCGGCGAGCGTCACCGAAAGGGAGAGGGTGTGCTTGCCCTGCTCAAGGTAGAAAAGGTAATCCGAACCCTCGCCGTCGGCAAAGGAGCGGTAGACCCATTTCGTGCCGTAGGGGAAGGCGATCTCCGAGGCCTCGGCGAAGGGGGTCTTGCCGTCGATGCGCAGCCAGCGGTAGACCTCGCCGTCGATGACGGCATTTTGTTTATAGGAGAAGCCGAGGCGATAGAGCCCGGTCGTCGGCACTTCGAACGACCAGACGATCTCCTGATTCGGCTGCCCCCAGTTGCCGCCGACGTAGTTGACGAGGGAGCGGTTCCAGCTGTGGGGGGTGACACTGGCGCTCGAGGTGTCCGACCGGCCGCCGAGGGCGGAATCGTTCTTATAGGCGGCGGTTTCGGCCTCGATGACGATGGGGTCGCCGTCGTAGCGCGGCAGGTTCGCGTAATTCGCCGAAACGGCGGCGTAATCCGCGGGGCGTTCGGGCGCGCCGAGCACGACCTGCGCGACCGAAAAGGCCTTGTCGAGGGCGCGCAGCGTGATCGTGTGGCCGCCCGCCGCGAGGGCGAACTCATAGGCGCCGAGGGCGACGCCGGATTTGTCCGTCACCGCGCGGGTGACGAACCCTTCCTTGTGCTTCTGCGCGGGCGCGACCTCGTCCCCGTTGGAGAGGGCGCGGATGCCGCCGTCGTCCACCCAGACGGCGTTCATCGTCAGCTCGGCGCAGTCGGCAAACGGATAGGCGCCGTCGATGCGCAGCGCGAAATCGTATTCCGAGGCGTTCTTGTCGCCCGGTTCAAAGGTCAGCGACAGCGTATAGCGCGCGTCCTGCGGCACCGTGACGGCAAAGGAGGCGCTGCTGCCGGATTGCAGCGGAAAGGCCTGCCCATACGTCCCGTCCGCCGTCGGCGTGACCGCCGAAGAGGCCGCGGGCAAAAACGCGTCTTTGCCGAGCACGATGTCCGCCGTCGCCGCCGGGTAGGTCGCCGCCTGATCGTAGGCGGTATAGCCGGTTTCCGGCGCCGCCTGCGTGAGCGTGCCGCCCGCCGGAACCGACGCGGCGTCACCCGGCGCCGCCCAAGCGGGGGTCGTGCCGCCGAGCAGCAGCAGAGCGCAAAGCCCTACGCATACTGTTTTCGTTCGAAACTTCAATCCGGATTCACCCTTTACTGATTCAAAGATTTCGCCCGGTTTTCCGGGCGAGCCGGTTTTTCCGTCAGACGCCGACGGAGCGCAGGTAAGCGGCGCTTTCGGCGATGCATTCCAGCGGCTTTTTGCCCGGCGTCGGGTTGTCCTGCTCGACGATGACCCACTTCGTGCCGATCTCGCGCGCGGTGTCGAGAATCGCGCGGGTCGGCAGCAGGCCGCTGCCGACGGAGGCGAGGGCAAAGCTGTCGGTGTGGGGCTCGCCGGTGTAATCCTTCAGGTGAATGAGCGGCACCCGGCCGGCGTATTTGCGCAGATACGCCACGGGGTCGACCCCGGCGGCGTTGCACCAGCAGGTGTCGAGCTCGATTTGCAGCAGATCGGGGTCGACGCCGGCATACATGATGTCGATCTTCAGTTCCCCTTCGTAGGTTTCGAATTCATAGGAGTGGTTGTGGTAGACGAGCTGCAAGCCGACTTTATGGCAGCGCTCGCCGACCTCGCGCAGGTAGCCGTGCGCCCAGCCGGCTTCGGGCTTCAGGGGCATGCCCTGCACCCCGGCGTAGGTCAGACCCGCCTCGCGATAGGCGCGCAGGGTCTCCTCGCTGCCGACCTCCTCGCCGGACATGTGCGCCGAGACGATCTCGAGCCCGGCGTTGCGGAAGATCTCGCCGACGGCGGGGATCGTGTTGCCGTACAGACCGGCGAGCTCGACGCCGTCGTATCCCATTTCCTTGATCTGCTTCGCCACCCCGGCGAGATCGGCGGCGGCCTCATCGCGCACGCTGAAAACCTGGACTCCCAATTTCATACTGCATACCTCCTGAAAGTATCATTTCTTCTATTATACGGTGGAAACGCCGGGCGGTCAAGCCGTCCTTTGGGAAAATTATTTCAGAAAAGCGTCCCAAGTCGCGCGCAGATTGTGAGATTTCCCCGATTTACGCGCGGCTTGCGGCGTTTTTTGCCGACGGGCGGGCACGAAACGGCGCCGTCCGCCGGCCTTTCATACGCATTCCTGCGGAACCGGAAGACCCGATCCCGCAGGAAGTGGAACCGCAAACGCGGTGTGGTGTTTACTTGCTCTTGACGTAGAGCAGAGAGCCGTCGTCCGCCTTCTGATAGAGCCGGACCCAGTCCCATTCCCAGCCGCCTTCGGTGTAACCGGGGGGCAGCGGGCGGGTGTCTTTGTAATCGTATATGGCGCCGCCGCCGCTGAGGACGATAAAGAGCGGCAGATCGCAGGCTTCGTAGGACGCGGTGTTGATGTGGCTCATCGCGATGCCGTCGACGTAGATGTCGATGTAGGTATCCGTCCAGAGCGCACCGACGGTGTGGAATTCGCCGTTGGCGCCCCAGGCCTTCTGCTGCCCCTTCTCATCATACTGATAGAACGACTTCTGGAAGCCGGTGCCGGGGCCGAGGTTCTGGTGGCTGTCGCCCCAGAGGTGGAGGTTGGGGGCGAAGCAGAGCGGGTCGCAGAACATCTCGAAGATGTCGATCTCCGCGAACTCCTTGACGCCGCCGTAGACCGAGTCGCCGTTGACCCAGAAGGCCGGCCAGAGACCCTGGATATCGGGGAAGTGGAACCGGCATTCGAGGTAGCCCCATTGATACAGCATCTTTTCGCTGCCGAGGGTGCGGATGGTGGGCGACGAGACGGTCGTGCCGGAAATCTTGACGCGCTGCCACAGCAGACCGTCCTGCAGATAGCTCGTGTCGGTCGTGTAGTAGGAGACGCCGCCGAGGGCATTCTTGTCGGTCGCTTCGCGCGGACGGTGCGCCCAGGTCTTGCTGAGCTGCGTGCCGTTGAACTCGTCGTTCCAGGTCATCTTGTAGCCGTCGGTCAGGCTGTACCCGCCGTCATAGGTGCCGGTCTTGTTGTAATTCGCGGCGATGCTGCCCTTTTGCAGGTCGGTCGCGAAGGCGATGGTGGCGGCGTTGATGGCAGCCGAGGAATCGCCGCCGATGACGACACGGTTGCCGGCCAGCGAGATCGTGTAGCTGTCGGTGACGGACTTCGAGACCGTGGTCAGGTAGTTGCTCGAGGTGCGGTTCGTCGCGCCGATTAAGATTTCCTTATCCGCCGCCTTTGCGCTGTCGTCGACGATTTCGAGGATCGAGCCGGTCGCGCGGACGATCTCCTTCTGGAGGTAAGCCGCCGCCTCGCGCTCCATGAAGCCGGTCACCTTGCCGACCACGATGCGGTAATCGGTGGCGGTGTTGCCGTTGATGCGCAGCGTGTTGACCTCGTGATCGCGGGAGGAAACGTAATTGAGGTTGGCGGGCAGCGAGGCCTTCGGCCCCGTGCACCATTTGGAAAGGAAGGTCTCGACCGCGAAGGACAGCGCCATGGCGTCGTTGGCGGCGATGATGACGTTCTTGCCAGAGGTGCGGATGATGTAGTCGCCGTGATAGTTCTTGCGGGCGGCCTTGATCTCTTCAAGCGCCTGCTTCGCGGCGGCATTCGAGGTGTCGCAGACGAGGATGTTATACCCTTCGATCGGGCTGCTGGAGCTGACGACCTCGGCGCCGAGATTTTTCTCCATGCCGGCGCGCAGCTCTTCGGCGGCGGCGAGGATGGCGGAATCGGTCGAGGCGCAGATCACGCCGAAATCACTGAACCCGTTCGTCAGGAAGGGGATCGCCGTCGCGGCGGGCGCGCTGTTGCCGTTGCCGCCCGAAGGGGCTTGCCCCGGGATCTTGACGCGGTTTTCATGCCGCACGCGCAGGGGCTTTTGCACCTCGGACGTCGCTTCGGGCAGGTCGGCATAGCCGTCGCCCTCGGGCGCCTCGGTCACCATCGACGCCGTGATGAGCAGCGAATCGCCGGCGGCGAGGTCGATGTTTTCGAGGAAGGGGAAGTCGACCGCCGTCACGGTCTCGCCGAGCAGCGCCTCGTTGCCGAGGGTGCCCT
>CANQSG010000039.1 GCA_947626485.1 uncultured Clostridia bacterium
TGCCCCGTAAAATCTTCAATTATCGCTCGTCTGACGATCTTTTCTATCCTGTCCTATTTGATATTGCAATTTAGAGTCCTATTTGATATTGCAATTTAGAATTTTCCCGCCGCGCGAGGAATTCGCCGAAAAAAGCTTGACATTTCGCGGGGAGTATGGTATAGTATATTTTGCTGTTTTCCTTGCTGGTGTAGCTCAGTTGGCAGAGCAGCTGATTTGTAATCAGCAGGTCGGGGGTTCAAATCCGTCCACCAGCTCCACCGTTTTCCCAGCCGGTTTCAGCGACAATTTCATATGGGAGTGTTCCCGAGTGGCCAAAGGGGGCAGACTGTAAATCTGTTGTCTTCGACTTCGGTGGTTCGAATCCACCCGCTCCCACCAAAAATCGGCAGAGCGCCAGCTCTGTCGATTTTTACTTCTTCACTCTTCACTTTTCACTCTTCACTACGTGGCGCTCCGCTGATTTTGGGAAAGTAATAGGTAATAGCGAAGAGTAAAGAGGTGCGGTGTCCGCTTTGCAGACGGCAAAAACAGTCCGGGGACTGTTTTCAGCCCGCGGCCCGCAGGGCGAATCCACCCGCTTCTGCCAATATATCCGGCTGTTTTATGATAAAAAAATTGTGCGCATTTTGATAAAAATATTGGGTTGCCGATTCGGACGGGATTTGTTATACTGATCTCAACAAAAACTGACGGGAGATGGATTTTATGTTGGGAGAAAGTATTTTTAAGATCCGAGAAAAAAATAACCTTTCACAAGAATCTTTTGCCGAATCGCTCGGCGTTGCAAGAAATACGATCCAAAATTGGGAATCGGGAAAATCCGTTCCGGATGCGACGCATTTGCAAATGATTTCAAGAAAATACGGGGTATCGTTGGACGAGATCGTGTGCGGAAATAACAGGCGCACCATCGAGGAACGTTTTGAAAAAATTTCTCCGACAAAGTTCACGCCCTCTTCTTATGAAGCAAATATCCTAGTTGAATATGAACAGTCTATGATGGAAGGGAAAAATATCGGAGAATACCGGAATTTGTTCTGCGAGGTTTCGAAAATGCCTCTGTCGGAATACAAGATCAAGCTGGCGGATACCTTGTTTGAAATTGTTATGTCCGCAAGGCAGACGGAAGATTATCCCTATATGGAGCCGTCGACTTATGATGAAATATGCCGCCTTTGTGACGGGTATTCATTTCAACAAGCAGAATTATCCGAAGATCAGTTAGAGGACAAAATAAAAGGCGCATGGTACGGCAGGATTTGCGGGTGCCTGCTTGGCAAACCGATTGAAGGCATCAACGAAAAAGAGTTGGATATCCTTTTGAAGGAAACGGGAAACTATCCGCTGCAAAGATATATCAAATATGCAGATTTTACAGATGAGATCATCAGTAAATTGCAGTATCCCGTTACCCAAAAACCCGCTTGGATTGATACGATCGGCGATATGGCGCCGGCGGACGACGACACAAATTACACCGTGCTTGCAAGCATTTTGATCGAGAAATACGGAAAAGATTTCCGTCCGGAAAACGTCCTTGAATTATGGGCGACGCTCCAACCCGAAAACGCTTATTATACCGCAGAGCATGTTGCATATAAAAACTACCTGAACGGATATTTACCGCCATACAGCGCCGTTTATAAAAACCCCTGCCGAGAATATATCGGCGCGCAGATCCGGGGAGACTATTTTGGATATATCAATCCCGGAAATCCGAAAATGGCCGCAAAAATGGCATATAAGGACGCGTGCGCCTCTCACATCAAGAACGGGATATACGGCGAAATGTTTATCGCCGCCATGATTGCCGCCGGATTGGTATGTGATGATATGGAACAGGTGATTCGCGCGGGATTGTCCCAAATCCCGTCCACCTCCAGATTATATGAGGATATTACCGACGTCGTTCGATTCTATCACACGGGAAAAAACCAGAAGGATTGCTGGAATTTGATGCGGGAAAAATATCCCGCGGATCACCCGTGCAGTTGGACTTATACAAATTCAAACGCCATGATCGTGGTCATGTCTTTGTTATATAACGATTTGGATTATGAAAAATCGATCTGCACGGCGGTACAAGCGGTTTATGATACCGATTGCAACGGTGCGACTGTCGGCTCCATCATCGGAGCGATGAAAGGATATCAACACATACCGGAGAAGTGGACAGAACCGATCCATAACAAACTGTGCACGTCGATCGTCGGAATGGAAACCGTCTCGATCGATGCGTTGGTTGAAAAAACATTAAAAGCGATCGTGGAATGATTTTCAAAAGCTCCGCCCCGCGTCCGCGCCACCATCACCCAAATCAACGCCAACGCAGCGGCATGAAAAAATCCCTTTCGGTGTATACCGAAAGGGATTTTTTCGAGTGAAGAACTAAGAGTGAAGAGTGAAGAAGTTTCCGCCCTGCGGGCGGGAAGAGTCCGCTGCGCGGACGATAAAAAACCCGGCAAGGCAAGCCTTGCCGGGATATAATCGTCGCCGCAGGCGACACCGCCACTCTTCACTTTTCACTCTTCACTCATCACTACCGCGCCAGCGGCGCGCGAGGTGCAGTGCGGCGAGGAGCAGGGCTGCGCTCGCCAGCAGCAGCGCCGTCCACGCGGGCAGGGCGGACGCCTCGCCCATGGCGGGCGCCTGCTGCTCGGGCTGTTCAGGCTCCGGTTCCGGCTGCGGGGCGGGCGCGGGCTGAAAATCCGGGTCGGCTTCGCCGCAGACGGTGCAGACGCCGTCCTGATACGTGTGGCCGGTCGCCGGGACGTCCGCCAGCTCCTCGGTCGCCGTGTAGGTCTCGCCGTCCAGCTCGACCTGCACGGTGTAGCGGGTGACGCCCTCGGTCTCGCAGTCGGCCGGCGTGACGACCTCGGCGGTCGCCTCGCAGGTCTGCTCCTGCGTGTGGCTTTCGTCCCGCGCGCAGGTGAAGTGCGCCGTCGCCTGCTTGCCGTCCTGTGACCAGGTGAATTCCGGCTCGTTCCAGTCATGGTCGCCCAGCCCCAGATCGTTGTGCAGGGTCGCGACGCCGCAGACGGTGCAGCGATAGCGGTCGTAGCCGTGGGTCAGGCAGTCGGGGTCGACGTGCTCGATCAGCTCGTCGTACTTGTGCGCGGCGTTGAGCGTGACGTGGATCGTCAGCACGTTGCCCGCCAGATCGTAGGCCTCGATCGTCAGCTCGCCGAAGATCGGCGCGTTCAGGGAACCGCTCGTCATCGTAAAGCCCATTTTGTTGCCGCCGAGCACCATCGGCTTCCCGTTGACCACGACGCGGTCGAGGATCTCGTCAAACGTGCCGCTCAGCGTCAGGCAGTATTCGCCGCCCTCCTTCAGCTTGCTCGTGCTCTTCAGGGACGGCGCGGTCGTGTCGACCGTTACGGTCAGCTCGGACTTATTGCCCGCCTTGTCGGTCGCGGTGACGTGGTATTCGCCTTCGGCTTCGAGGCGGAAATTGGTTTGGTCGGTCAGGTCGACCGGCTCCCCGTCGCGGGTCACGGTCACGGCGTCGAGGTTGGCGTCGCTCACGGTGAGGTCGACCGGCGCGTTGGAATAGCTGCCGTTTTCCGCGCCGGAGATAACCGGGAAGGTGCGGTCGATCACGGCGGTGACGGTGTTGTCGTTGCCGGCTTTGTCGGTCACGGTGACGGTGTAGCTGCCGTCCTCGGTCAGTACGAAGGTTGTGCCGTCGACGGAGAAATCTGCGCCGTCGCGGGTCACGGTTGTCGTGTTCAGGTACGCGTCGGAGACGGTGACGGTCTTTTCCGAATTATAATACTTCCCGTCCTCAATCCCGTCGATGGCGGGGCGGATGCTGTCGAGCACGATACCGTTGCTCGAGAACAGGCTCGTGTTGCCCGCCTTGTCGGTCACGCGGAAGTATGCGACGACTTCCTGATTCGGTTCGAGCGAGACGCCGCCTTTATACTCGTTCCAGCCTTTCCATTCGCCGACCTCTGCCTCGGTGAGCGCATGGTCGGACAGGAAATATTCCGTCTTGTCGACGCCCGAGCCGAGGTCCTGCGCCTCGAAGGTCATCGTCTGCGTCTCCTTGAAGAACAGGCCGAACGTGATTTTGTGCAGGAATTCCTTCCATTTGCTCGTGCCCAGCGAGACCGTGGCGCTTTCGGGCGCGATGTCGTCGACCCACACGGCTTCGAGCGTCAGATCAAAGGGGACGATGTTGTCAAAATTCCAGTTTTCCGCGTCGTCCGCGGCTTTCCAGCCGTTAAGGCTCCAGCCCTCGCGGGTGACGTCGGCGGGGGCGGATACTTTTTGATGCCGCACGACCTTCGTCGGAATCGGCGCGGCGCCGTAGCCCGGTTGGAAAGTGACGGTCAGCTCGGGCTGTATCACGGTCACGGTCGCTGTGGCGGTGCGGCCGCCGACCGTGAGGGTGACGGTCAGCGTCGGCGCCATTTCGTCGTACGCGACCCGCAGCTCCGTCCCGGTGAAGCCGGAGGGGTAGGACGCCGCGTCCCCGTGGATTTTGCTGCCCTCGCAGCGCAGGCCGTCTGCGAGGAGGATCGTGAACGTACCCCCGTCCGCAGTTTTGCCGGACAGCATGGCGTCAAACTTCACCCGCTCGTCGTAACTCCCGTCGAGCCTTACCTCTGTCTTCTCGGGCTGAATGGCAAGACCCGTGATTTCCATCGGCTGAATTTTGACCCAGCTCCAGTTGCTGCGCCAGACATTCATGCCCGTGCATTCCTCCGGGAAATACGCCGCGGCAAGCATCGTGCTCGCGTAGGTGGCGTGGATAAATTCGCCGAAATCGACGCTCGGGATCGCGGCGCGCCCCGCACGATCGGATCTTGCCGTCACGGTGCCGCCAGTGATCGCGACCTTCGCGTTGTCTCCGTTGCGTCCGGCGCCGATGGCCGCCGCGTCCGCGCCGCCGTAGGCCTCGACGGTGCCGGCGTGGATCGTGATCGCGCCGTTGCCCTGCTCGTCGCCGCCGCCGATGCCCGCCGCGTTTTCGCCGCCGTAGGCGACGACCTTGCCGCCGTTCAGGTGCAGGCCGGCGGCGTCAGGCGTGACCTGAATGCCGGCGACGCCGTCTGCGGCTTCAGCGCCGGCTTCCAGTATTCCGGACTGATTTTCCTGACCCCAGATTGTGAGCGACGCGCCGTCCTCCAGCCGGATCCCGTACGGGAAGCTGACGTAGGAATTGTCCGCCAAAACCAGATTGACGTGCCCTTTGACCGTCAGTTTTTGATCGTCCCCGCTCCCGCCGACCGTCAACTGCTGATCGGGCGGCAGATAATACCAGCCGTTTTCGCCATTCAGCGTCGGGGACGCGTCCGCGTTCAGATCGCCGTCCACCAGGCGCAGCGGGCCGACGACGGTTTTTACCGTATCGCCGTCGGTCGTGTCAAGATAGGTGACGTCGTGTTTGTTGAGGGTGAAATAGGTCTCGGCGCTCCAGTCGCGCATTTCGACGCGAACCGTGAGCCGCGTTGCCGTCTCGTCCGACCCGAGGTAGACCTCGCTGCCGGAAACGTAGCTGGCGCTGCTTTGCAGCCCGGTGATCGTCCAGACGCATTCGTCGGCGCGCAAGCCCTCGAGCGACGCCGGATTGCCCTCGATCTGCGCGTTGAGGACGGCGGTAAAGCCGAAGTGGACGGGCACGCCGTAATAATCCTGCGCGCCGTTTTCCGGCCGGATGGAAAGGCCGCTGACGGTCATCGGCACCACCTTGACCGAGCAATACCCGCCGAAGCCGGAGCTGCTGCCCGTCCATTCGACGAATTCGTCCGTCCAGTCCGCCTTGTCGGGCTCGCTGCTGCCGAAGGTCGCGTGGATATAATCCTCCTGCACCGAGACGCCGCCGAAAGCGGCAATGCCTTCGCACCCGCCGTAGGCCGTGACCCGCGCGCCGTCGCTGATGACGATGTTCGAGGAGCTCGCGACCCTCTTGTCGTTGTTCAAGTTGCCGCCGCCGATGCCGTTGGCGCCTCTGTTGGGGGTGGTGAAGGCGCCGCCCTTGGCGACCACGGTGCCGCCGGAGATTCGGATGTCGTGCGCCTGGCCGTCGTCGCCGGCTCCGTACGCGCCGCCGCCGATGCCCGCGCCGGCTTCCGTTGAAGTGGCGGTGACGGTGCCGCCGGAAATCGTAATGTTGCGCGCCGCGCCGTCCGCACCGCCGCCGATGCCGGCGCCCCGTCTGGCGGTGGCGATCACGGTGCCGCCGGTGATCGTGATGTTTTCACCCGCGCCGCCGTCCCCGCCGCCAATCGCGGCGCCGTAGCTGCCGGGGAAGTCCGTCGACGCGGTCACCTGCCCGAAGTTCACGGTGATGCTGCGAATCGTGCCGTGCGTGGAGCTGCCGATGGCGGCCGGGACGCCGCTTTTCTCGGCGGAGATGACGCCGCCGTTAAAGGTCAGGTCGCCGCAGTCGTACCCGCCGTCCCCGCCGCCGATCGCGGCATTGTAAAAGGACGTCGCGGCGGCCGTCAGCTTGCCGGTGGTTTCGTCGACGCCCTCGGTCTGCGCCCAGATCGTCAGGCCGTTTTCCGCGCCCGAAACGGTAATGCCCTGCCTTGCGTTCAGCTCCGCGCCGTTCGACAAGATCAGGTTCACCTGCCCGGTGACCGTGACGCGGGTCGACAGCGTGACGGTGTCGGAAACAACGTACCATGGCTCCGTCCATTCCGTCGTCGCGCCGTTGAGCGCGGTCGCCTCCGTGACGTGCATCGCGCGGTCGAGCGGGTTATAATAGTATGCCTGCCCTTCGCCGACGGTCGGGGGCGCGCCTTCCGCTGCGGACGACGGGATTACCCCCCCCGAAATTGCAGAGCACCGCCGCCGACCTCGTCGCGGACGGCACGATCGACGAAAAAGACCTAACAAGCCTGCGCCAAACCCTGCTGGCGCGGTAGCGGCCGCGCGGCTGGCGCGGCAGTGAAGAACTAAGAGTGAAGAGTGAAGAACTTCGGTGTCTGCTTCGCAGACAAATAAAAAACCCGGCAAGGCGTGCCTTGCCGGTTCTTTTTTTCGTCGCCGCAGGCGACTCCGCCACTCTTCACTCTTCACTCTTCACTCATCACTCCCGCGCCAGCGGCGCGGCTTTCATAGAGTTCCGGACTCTACGAGGTAGATTATAACGCGGAATCCTGAAAAATGCAAGTGGTTTTCACAAAAAAATCAAAATATTTTGACGGACGTGGTAGAACCCCCGCCGGGTCGCGTGCGGCGACGAACGGAGAGAGCGGCGGTCGGGGGCGTTCCGCTGACGGCGATTGCCGTCAACCCAGCCGTCAATACGGACGTCATGATTCGGCGGTACAATAAGAAACGCCTTGAAAGGAGGGCGTTTCTTATGTCAAAAAGAGGAGAAAACATCTACAAACGCAAGGACGGGCGCTGGGAAGCGCGCTATGCAAAGGGCTGCAAGCCGGACGGCAGCGTGCGCTTCGGCTATTGCTACGCCGCAAGCTACCGCGAGGTGCGGAGCAAGCTGGCAGCGGCAAAGGCGGCGATGCTGCACGGCGAGACGACGGCGACCGCCGGAACGAAACGGCGGTTCGGCGCCTATTGCGAGGAGTGGCTGCTGCTCTGCCGCAGCCGGGTGAAGGAATCGACCTATATGAAATACGACGCGATCTTGCGCAACCACGTCCTGCCGCAGCTCGGCGCGTGTCCGCTGTCCGCCCTGTCCACGGTGGCGGTCGAGCAGTTCAGCCACACGCTGCTGACCGACGCGGGGCTGTCCGCCAAGACCGTGCGCTGCATTCTGGCGGTGGTGCAGGCGGTGATCGGCTATATCCGGCGGCAGGACGCGCGGTTGCTGCCGCAGAACATCGAGATCGTCTATCCGAAATCGGGCAGGCGGGAAATGCGGGTGCTGTCCCGCGAGGAGCAGCAGGTCTTCACGGCCTATCTGCTCGACGAGCCGGACGACTGCAAGTTCGGCGCGCTGCTCGCGCTGTGGACGGGACTGCGGCTCGGCGAGGTCTGCGCGCTGCGCTGGGGCGACATTTCGCTCGCCGACCGGACGCTCACGGTCTCGTCGACCATGCTGCGGTTGAAAAATTACGATGAGGACGCGCCGCACAAGACGAAAATCGTGCTGTCCGACCCGAAAAGCACGACCTCGGCGCGGGTGATCCCCCTGCCCGACTGCGCGGTCAAGCTCTGCGCCGCGCGGCACAAAAGCGACCCCGCCGCCTTTGTGCTGACGGGGGAACGCGACCGCTTTTTGGAGCCGCGCACCCTGCAATACCGGGTCAAGCGGTACGCGGCGGACTGCGGGCTGGCGGACGTGCACTTTCACGTCCTGCGGCACACCTTCGCGACCCGCTGCATCGAGGTCGGCTTCGAGATCAAATCCCTGTCCGAAATTCTCGGCCACACCAGCCCGGAGTTCACGCTCGAGCGGTACGTGCATTCCTCGCTGGCGCTCAAACGGGACAATATGGAAAAATTTTCGGCGCTCGGATACTGAAATTTCAGCCGTCAAAACCTGCCGTCCGCCCCGCGCAAAAATCCCGCAAAACCCCGCCGTTTTGCCCGCAAAAAGGCAGAGTCCGGAACTCTGGGAAAGCCGCGCGCAGGGAATCCGGAACTCTATGAAAGCCGCGCGCAGGGAATCCGGAACTCTGCGAAAAAACATATAAAAAAGCAATCGCTCTATTCGCGACTTTCGCATACATCTTACAAATCCGGAGACTGCTGCGGGGTTGCGGGTGCGAAGCGCTTCGACGAAAAAAGCAGAAAGAGGCGAACAAAAATGGCGACCAAAGCGGCGACCACTCCCGGAAGAAGACGGACGAGAAAAAGTTATCTGCCCGCGCCGGTCAAGATTCCGGCGGACGTGCAGCTCATGGACGCCGTGGTTCGCGTCGTCGCCCAAAAGGGCGTAGAGGGCACCTCGACCCGCGCCGTCGCCGCCGAGGCGGGGCACGGGATCACCGACACCGTCATTTACCGCTTCTTTTCGAGCAAGGAGGACCTGATGCGCAAGGCCTTCGCGCGGGAGAGCGCGGCGTTTATGCAGCAGGTCGCACAGGTGCTGCCGGGGCTTTGGGAAAAGAACATCTCCTGCGAGCAGCGGCTGCGCTTTTTGTGGCACACCGTCTGGGGCTGGCTGACCCAGCACCGGGAATCCTGCACGTTTATGATCCGGTATTATTATTCCGCGTCGTTTGACGAGCAGGCGAAGGACAGCTATCGCGAGACCTGGCAGCCCATCGCCGACCGCCTGCGCGAGCTGATGCCGGATGTCGACACCGAATCGCTGGTCTATATGGCGCTCGAGACAACGGCGTCCGCCGTCTATCCGATCTGCGCAAACTGGCGGACGGACGGGGCGGGGGCGTCGGAATACGGCTTCCGGCGGTTCAACGGCCTGATCCACGAATTTTTACCCGACTGATTTCCCTTTTTTCGAATTTTAAAGGAAGGATCTCCATGCGAAACGTTGAAAAAGCAGAGACAATCGAAACGCAGCTGAACATGCCCCGTGACCGCGAGCGGTCGCGCGGGTTTTCGCGCCTTGCCGACCTTGCGCGGCGGTCGCTCTCGCTCTTTTTGGGCGTCTGCGTCGTCCTCACGACCTTTTGCAATCTGGGCGGCTTTTTGCTGACGGCGTCGGCGGAGTGCACCAAAGCGATCGTGAAAGATACCCGCATCGCCGACAAGAACACGATGGAAAGCTACGTCGACAAACTGCTGTCAGACACCTGGGGCAGCCGATATTCCGGCCGCGTCTGGACGGATAAGAGCGTCCTCGCCTATGGGGAAGACGGCAATCCGCTCCATCTGAATATGGATCAGGACGGCTACGACGGCGACCTCAGCTTCAATTCCGATTTCGGCACGATCTTCTCCGCCCTGACGAGCTCGCAGATCGTCAACGAATACCCGCCGAGCCCGATCGACCTCGTCATCGTGTTCGATATGTCGGCCTCGATGGGGCAGGACACGCGCTACGGCCTTGACACAGGGGTGGGTAATTTCACAACGCACAACGCAAGCAGCGATTCGCAAGAATGGCCCGCCGAAGGCGTTTTGATGTCGGACAGAATTGAACATTCCCGTATTCAGCTCACGCTGAACGCGATCAACAACACCATCGACAAGCTCATGGCGCAAAATCCCGAGAACCGCGTCGCCGTCTGCTGCTACGGCGCGAACGCGGTGGTGCTCCTGCCGCTGGCGCATTATACGCGCCAAACGGGAACGACCGGGGAAAAGCTCCCTTATCTGAAAGTGGGCGGGATGGAAACGCTTTACCATCCCGGCGATCTGGTGTGGAGAGAAGCCAATGACTCCGTAAACGGCAAACAGGTCGAGAAAGCGGGCTGGTATTGGATCAACAACCGCGACACCGCCTATACCGTCGAGGCGCACGCGATGAAAAATGATAACGTCTCGCCTAACTCCATGAAAGACCTTTCGGACCCCGCCAATTACAAAGCGTACAATAAAATTATCAGCAACAACGTCAAAAACCTCGGCGTCAAGGCGTTCCCGGGCGTGGCAGACCCGGCGCAGATTAATACGGCTTCCGCCGAAATTAAAGCAGCAAGCCGAGAAATAAATCAACACAGCGGCGACTATGGCGCTGGAAGCGAAAAATTGATTCAAGCCGTTACGAACACGAAAGAGCTCAAAGCGGACGATTATGTCGGCTATTTCACCAACACGCAGGGCGGCATCTATCTGGCGTACAAGCAGCTTGCCGATTCGACAGCAACCACTTACACGGACAGACTCTCCGACGGAAAAGACAACACCGTCGCGCGAATCCCCGCCGCGATCATCATGTCCGACGGCGGCGCAAACTTCGCGTTCAACAGAATGGGCGAAACGGTTGACGATTGGAACCTGCGTTACGGCGCACATTTGCCTCGTGAAAAGTTTGAAGCCAACCGGAATCAGTGGTATATTGGAGATGATACATGGGGACCGAAACTTGATGAGAATGACAATTATGTAGATGATCAAGTGAATGGGAAAGGAGAGAACGTCCCCGGTCGAGAGGAAGACTACAGTCATCGTCTTAACGGCAACCGCGGCGATGAATGGTGGGACGTCTATCTGCCGGGAAACGATACGCTCAAGCCGGGAAGAGCCGGAAGAACCACCGATGACGGCACATGGGACGGACTTCATACGCTCTATAACGTGGGCGCGGATTACTATCAAGACGGCACGTTGAACTCCCCAGCGGGGTGGTCGCATCCGGGCGTGTTTTATAGCAATGACGTCGATTGGATGGGTACGCCGGCAACGATCCTTGAGGTACTGCTCACCGCTTCCTATATGAAGCAGGTGGCGACGAAGCACTATGAAACCGGTTGGGAGGCAGAAAAAGCCTCGCCGGACAGCCAATCGACCCTGTCCACCTATACCATGAACGTGGATACCGCAAATCTCCCCCAGTGGGCGCGTTGGAGACTGTTCCCCACCCTTGACCCGAAAAACTATCCGCCGGATGATTTGCTTGGCAAGGTAGATGCAGAACCCGGGCGATTTGCAAACCAGTACGGTAGTGAGAATTATGGTGAAGGAGATCTCGGACAAAATAATCTTGATGGTTCGTATGATGGTTCTACTATACGCCAGTTGGTTTTCGGTGCGATAGAAAGAGAATGGGGCAAGCTGGTAGAAAACAAGTATTCCGATGAGGCGATGGGAACTCAGGATAGAGCTTACGCCAAAATGGACATGACCGACCAATCCAAGTATGTTTACGGCGGCAAGATCGCAGTCTCTGCGGACGAAATTCTCGATCACATCGCCTATAACGACGAATTTACCGATGTCACTTCCGAAGAGTTGGATACGACTTTTGAAAGAATTCTCTCCGAAATCACCGGCAGCGTCTTTATCCCGATCTCCGGCGACAACGATGCGGGCGTGGGCGATTCCATTACATATCAAGATCCCCTCGGTGAGTATATGGAGCTCAAGCACCACGCCGTCACGGTCGAACATGGCAAGGTGACGGGTTCGACCGACGAGACGACCTTCGACATGACGATGCTGCTCTTCGGCGAGATGCACGGCCTTGTGCGCGCGGGTGTTTACGACTATCAGTGGAACTACAACTACATGCACAACAACCACATAAAAACGGACTATCCGAAGCCGGACGCAGACCCCGACAAAGACCCGCTTGAAATCGGCTGGTATAAAGGCGACGCGCTGAATGCCGTTTACAGCTATGAGAACGGTTTACCGGCAGGCTGCGATACGGCAGCGGACGCGTGGAACAAAGGTTGGGTGCTGCGGCTCAATTATACCACCCTCGCGGAATTCGTCCCGATTTCCGGCATCGACGAAAACACGTCGCCGGCCACTGTGCCGGAGCAGATCAAGCACACCGTCTACACCTGCTACCGCTTCGCCGACTCGCAGAGCGAGCGCAACGAACTGCGCCGCAACCCGGTTTACGGCAGCGAGATCCCGAGCGATCTCGTCGAGAAGTGGAACGAATATTACGACCAGCACCACGCTTACCCCGTCGGCATGGATTTTTACAGCGGCTATTCCGGCATTTACCGCCTTTCGGACATCCGCGTCTGGTCGGAGCACACCGGCGACTACATCGACACGGCGGGCGCGATCACCCCGGAGGAAGAAAGCGGCTACGACGATTCGCTGTATGTCAATATCCCGGTCGCGGCGATCCCGACGCAGCTCGCCGAGATCACGCTGGGGGCGGAAGGGCCGATCGCCTATAAGGATAACCTCACGGCGAAAACGCAGTCGACCCCCTTCCGGCTGTTTTACGCCGTCGGGCTGACCGAAGACCTCATCCTGCGCGACACGAACGGCAATCAGACCGGCGTCGACGTCTCGAAGATCTCGGGCGAATATATCGCCAGTCACAGCGACCCCGAAAGCGGCAACATCTACTTCTATTCGAACTGGTATTCCAACACGGTCTACCGCGGCTACGCGAGCGACGACAGCAACTACGGCTACAGCACCCGCGGCGACGCGGCGGTCAGCTTCTCGCCCGACGCGAAGAACCGGTATTACCTCTTCCAGAAGCCCCTGCCCCTCATCGCCCACGCCTACCGCGTGCTGAATAACAGCGGCGAGGTCGCCCCCGTGGACAACGCGGACGGCACAGAGTGGGACGCAAACGGCGCGGGCAACGGAGCAACCAAATGGGAAAACGGCGAGAGCGCTTCGAGCTGGTCGGGCGGGGAGTTTATCGGCACCTATGACGACCTCGCGAGCTTCCAAGCCGCGCTGCAAGAAGCGCTTCAAAGTGATAAAATCGGCGGCGTTCAATATATCAAAGACGCAAAAGGTTACACCTACCCGCTGCCCGCAAACATCACCGACGCGATCATCACATATACGAAAGATCAGCTTTCCAAAGTCGATTCGGACGGCGACGGCTACGCGGACGGCTCGAACTCCTTCTCCTCGGACGATTACTTCTTCCTTTGCATCGAATATTATCTGCCGACGGAAGGCGAGGGCAAGGACATCGACGGCAACGTGGACGAGAGTACCCGGGCGGTGCGCAAGGTCAACCGCATGATCGCCCGCAAGGGCTCGGCGTTCGGCTCGGGACTGCATTCGGAAAATATCGACAACGGCGACATGCTCTGCTGGACGGATATCAACGGCAACTGCAACCTGGAAATCGAATACAATTCCCGCACCGACACCGGCGACAACACCCGCGGCAGACCGACGCTTGAAAAGCTGACATACACAGAAGACGAATTGCGCACCTATCTGCGGGATCAGTGCAAGCTGGACGACAAGAAAAACATCGAGATCAAAAACCCCGACGGTACCGTCGACTATACATCCTACCTCGAACTCGATGTTGCCTATTGGTTAGGCGTGCAGGCCGA
>CANQSG010000040.1 GCA_947626485.1 uncultured Clostridia bacterium
AAGCAGCATCAGCCCGACGCCCTGCGCCCGCATCTGCGCGAGCCACGCCGACAGCCCGTCGGTCAGGGTCTGCCCGTTGTGGGTCGAAAGGGTGTTGTCGATGTCGAGCAGAAGGCCGCGCACGCCGAGCCGCGCAAGCTGTGCGGCGGTCAGGTCGGTGATGCGCGCCAGGCGTAAATGGGGTTTGAGCAACATGGCACACTCCGTTGGGAAGTAAAAAGTAAGCGTGAAAAAGCGCTTTGCGTTACAGAAAAAAGGCGGTTGAAACCCAACCGCCTTTTCATCCATTCTCCGTTTTACTCAGCGGAACTTACGCTTGCGTGCGGCTTCCGACTTCTTTTTCCGTTTCACCGAAGGCTTTTCATAGTGTTCCCGTTTGCGGACTTCCTGGATGACTCCGTCCTTGGCCGTCTGTCGCTTAAAACGTCTGAGCGCATTATCCAGCGATTCATTGTCTTTCACACGAACCTGGCTCATTTACATTCCCTCCCTCCGCCATGCAGCAGGGGTATTTGTAACCTATATTATACCGTGCCGCGCGGCATCTGTCAAGCATAATTTTCCGCCCGATTCAGCGGACGACGAGGTTGACTAATTTGCCGGGGACGTAGAGGGATTTTAGGAGGGTTTTGCCGGCGAGCTCGGTCTTCACTTTTTCCTGCTCTTTTGCGAGGGCGATGGCGTCGTCGGCCGAAATTTCGGCGGGGACGGACAGGCGGGCGCGGACCTTGCCGTTGATCTGCACGACGATCTCGACGGTCGAGACGGCGCATTTCGCCTCGTCATAGGTCGGCCAGCGGCTCTCGTTGAGCATGCCGGGGCAGCCGGCGAGCTGCCAGAGCTCTTCGGTGATGTGCGGGGCGAAGGGGTTGAGCAGCTGCAGGAAGGTCATGTACTCGCCGCGCGTCACGCTGCCGGTCGCGAAAATCTCGTTGAGCAGCGACATCAGCGAGGCGATGGCGGTGTTCATTTTCAGCCCCTCGATATCCGACGAAACCTTCTTGACGGTGCGGTGGAAGGAGGCCTCGAGCGCGGGGCGGTAGCCGGCCTCATCGGTCAGGCAATCCTGCAACGTCCAGACGCGGTCGAGGAAGCGGCGGCAGCCGCGGATGGATTTCGGGCTCCAGGGGGCGGCCTTTTCGAAGTCGCCGATGAACATTTCGTAAAGGCGCATCGTGTCGGCGCCGTACTCGCGGACGATATCGTCGGGGTTGACGACGTTGCCGCGCGATTTCGACATCTTCTCGCCGTTTTCGCCGAGGATCATGCCGTGGCTCGTGCGCTTGGCGTAGGGCTCGGGCGTCGGGACTGCGCCGACGTCATAGAGGAATTTGTGCCAGAACCGGCTGTAAAGCAGGTGGAGCGTCGTGTGCTCCATGCCGCCGTTGTACCAGTCGACGGGCAGCCAGTAGCGCAGCGCCTCCTCCGACGCGATGGCGTGGTCGTTGTGGGGGTCGCAATACCGCAGGAAATACCACGACGAGCCCGCCCATTGGGGCATGGTGTCGGTCTCGCGCTCGGCCTTGCCGCCGCAGACCGGGCAGGTCGTCTGCACCCAGTCGGTCATTTTGGCGAGCGGCGACTCGCCGGTGTCGGTCGGCTCGTAGGAATCGACCTGCGGCAGCAGCAGCGGCAGCTCGGATTCCGGCAGCGGGACGTAGCCGCATTTTTCGCAGTGGACGATCGGGATGGGCTCGCCCCAGTAGCGCTGGCGCGAGAAGACCCAGTCGCGCAGCTTGAAATTGACCTTTTCGGCGCCGAGATCGCGCTCGGTCAGCCAGTCGGTGATGGCCTTTTTCGCCTGCTCGACCGTCATGCCGTCGAGGAAGCCGGAATTCACCATCACGCCCGTCGCGCAGTCGGTATAGGGTTCCTGCTCGACGTCGAATTTCTTCGCGAATTCCCAGTCGCGCGTGTCGTGCGCGGGAACCGCCATAATGGCGCCGGTGCCGTAGGAAATGAGGACGTAATCCGAGAGAAAAATCGGAATTTCCTGCCCGTTGACGGGGTTGATCGCCGCGACGCCTTCGAGCCGGACGCCGGTCTTTTCCTTGGAAAGCTCGGTGCGCTCGAAGTCGGATTTGCGCGCCGCCTCGTCCTGATAGGCGCGCACCGCGTCGAGGTTCGTCAGGCGATCCTTCCAGCGCTCGATCAGCGGGTGCTCGGGCGCCATGACCATATAAGTCGCGCCGAAAAGGGTGTCGGCGCGGGTTGAAAAGACGGTGAGCACGTCGCCCGCCGTCGTCGCGAAGAGGATCTCGGCGCCGGTGGAGCGGCCGATCCAGTTGCGCTGCTGCGCCTTGACGCGGTCGATGAAGTCGACGTCGTTCAGGCCGTCGAGCAGCTTCTGCGCGTAGTCGGTGATTTTGAGCATCCACTGGCTCTTATTCTTGCGGACGACCTCGCTGCCGCAGCGCTCGCAGACGCCGTTGACGACTTCTTCGTTTGCCAGCACGCATTTGCAGGAGGTGCACCAGTTGACGGCCATTTCCTTTTTATAGGCGAGGCCGTGCTTGTATAATTGCAGGAAGATCCACTGCGTCCATTTATAATAGGCGGGGTCGGTCGTGTTGATCTCGCGCGTCCAGTCGAAGGAAAAGCCGAGCGATTTAAGCTGGCGCTTGAAGCTCTCGATGTTCTTCTTCGTGACGATCTCGGGGTGGATGTGGTTCTTGATCGCGTAGTTCTCGGTCCGCAGACCGAAGGCGTCCCACCCCATCGGGTAGAGGACGTTATAGCCTTCGAGGCGACGCTTGCGGCTGACGATGTCGAGCGCGGTGTAGGAGCGCGGGTGGCCGACGTGCAGCCCCTGCCCCGAGGGGTAAGGAAATTCGACCAGCGCGTAATATTTTGGCAGGCTGTAATCGTCCTTCGCGGCGAAGGTGTTTTCCCGCTCCCAGATCTCCTGCCATTTCCGTTCGATTTCTGCAAACTGGTATTTCATACTGATGCCTCCTGTGCCGTATCGAGGAGCCCGGTCAGGTCGAGAACCTCGCCGTCGTTCCACATGCGATCCAAATTGTAAAATTCACGCGCTTCCCGGCTGAAAACGTGCACGAGCAGCGAGTTGTAATCCAGCAAGATCCAGCCGGTCGCCCTGCCCTCGATGTGGTGGGGCGCAACGCCGGCGCGGTCTAATTTTTCCTCCACCGCTTCGGCGAGGGCGCGCACGTGGGTCGAGGAGGTCGCCGTCGCCAGCAGGAAATAATCCGCGATGACCGTCAATTCCCCGACGTGGATCGCCGAAAGGTCGACGGCCTTCTTTTCATTCAGCGCGTTTGCCGCGATTTTTAACAGCTCTAAGGGTTCCAAAGTTCCGCCTCTTTCTCAAGAATTTTTGCTCGACGTTTCGGTCGATCCGTCGCCCTGGTTGTGCTCGGTGATGACCTCGGCAAGGGTGCCGCCGGCGTTTGCAAGGCTGCCGGTGGTCGGCAGGCCGAGCTCGGTGTGCAGCTCGCGAATGCGGATGCCGTCGACCGTGATGGGGGCGCCGTAGGGGTTCATCTTTTCATTGAACAGTTGGACGTAATCGGCCTTGTGGATGGAATACAGGGAGCGCTTTTGATAGGTGCAGCCCTGCCCCGGCACGGCGTAAACGCCGATGCTTTCAAACGGGATCGGCTTGACGACGCCGGCGTAACCGACGATCTCGTTGACCGTCAGGTCGGTCGCGACGTCGTTATAGCAATTTTTGGCGACCGACGCCATCTGCGTCAGGCTCATGTTTTTGATCTTCTTGACGAGCGCGACGTACATCAGGCGCTGGGCCTCGAGGCGGCTGATGTCGCCCTTGCTGTAGCCCGATTCGCCGCCCTTGCGCTTGCGGACGAAGCCGGTCGCCATGTTGCCGTCGAGATGCACCCAGCCGGGGCCGATGGTGTGGTGCTGATAGGTGATCTGATCCTCGATGTCGATGCCGGTCTTCTGCGTGATGTTGATGTCCAGCCCGCCGAGGGCGTCGACGATGTTCATGAAGCCGTGGATCGTGAAGACGATATAATGGTCGATCGGAATGCCGAAGTGGCTCGCGAGCTTGCGGCGCAGGGCGTTGATCTTGGATTCGCCCTCGCGCGGCGAGCCGTAAACCGCGTTGACGCGGGTCGAGGGCACGTCGGTGCCGACGAAGGTGTCGCGCGGGATCTGCAGGCAGTTGATGGTGTTTTTCTTATGGTCGACGCAGACCACGACGATGATGTCGGAGAGGTTCTCGCTGACATCGACCCCCACGACGAGGATATAGCTGACGTTTTTGTCGGAGGAATAGGTCAGGTTCTCAAAGTCGCCGGTCTCCTCGTCCATATCGAGGCCGCCGACCTGCAGGCCGGAAAGGCCGAGATAGGCGCCCAGCACCCCCGTCGCGAGGACGGAGAGGGCGAGGACGATCGACGCGATGATATTCGTGAGCAGGCGGATTTTTTTGCGCTTTTTCAGGCGGGTCGAGGTGTCCGAAAAGGCGTAAAGATCGATGGTTTCCGCCGGCGGGGTCTTCGATTTCCGATGTTTCATACTTCCTCCGTTGGCAGCAGCGCCGCCGCGACTTCATTGTAAGCCGCAACCGTGTCGGGGTGCACCGGCAGATGCCGACCGACGAGGTCGCAGATCGTATAGCTGAGCGCGTAGCGCAGCGCCTGCCGCGCGTCGAGATCGACCAGCCGCCGCATCTCGCCAACGTCGGGATAATCGCGGTCGGCAGAGGTGAAATCGGCGAGGTAGAGGATGCGCTCGAGGGGGGTCATGCCGGCGCGCCCCGTCGTGTGATAGCGCACGGCGCGCAGGATGTCCTCGTTCTCGATGCCGAATTCCGCCCGCAGCAGGGCTTCCCCGGTGATGGCGTGCCAGAGTTTGGGCGCGCCGCGCTCGATATCTGTTAATATTATACCAAACCGCTCGCACATTTGCAACTGTTGTGTTTTACTGTCGTTTTTCGTCACGTCGTGCAGCAGCCCGGCGAGGTATGCCGCCTGCACGTCGTCATAACCGTAACGCAGCGCGAGTCGTTTTGCCTCGTCGGCGACCGCGAGGCTGTGGCGGTAACGATAATCGTCCAGCCGCTCGCGCAGCCGCGCGAGGTAAGTCTCGGTATTCATGCTTCGCTCCCCTTTTCGCTGTAAAGCCGGTACGCCGCGAGATACGCCGCCACGGCGGGCGGAACGTCGCTTTGCATGCGGGACGGGTCTTGCCGCAGCGCCGTCGAGGAAATATCGGGCACGGAAAGCGGGATCTCCTCCACCCTGCCGCCGTCGCGCCGGATGCGCGCGACGCCCGCGCAAAAGGCGGCGGGGTCGACGCCGACGCGCTGCACCGCGAAGATTTCGGCGAGGCGCAGAATGCCGTCGTAACGATACCAGGTCGGCAGCGTCGTCAGCATATCGCCGCCGCAACAAAGGACGAGCGGGCGGTCGGGCGCGGCGTTGTGCAGCTCGGTCAGGGTGTCGAAGGTGTAGCTTTTTTTCGGCCGGCGCAGCTCAATGTCGCTGACCTCGACCTTTTCGAGGTCGGCGACGGCGAGACGGCAGAGCGCGAGCCGCACGGCGCCGTCCGGCAGGCCGGGCTCGACCTTATGCGGCGGGACGCGGGTCGGAATGACGAGCACCGTGCCGACGTCGTCGCGGGCGGCGAGCGCCCGGATGATGGCGAGGTGGCCGTTGTGGATGGGGTTGAAGGTGCCCCCGAAGACGACGAGCTTTTTCATCTCAGCGAACCAGCACGATGCGGGGGTTTTCGCGGCTCGGGCGGTAGAGGATGAAGCGGGAGCCGATGACCTGCACGACGTCGGCGCCGACGCGCGCGGCGACGGTATCCGCCGCCTCCCGCACCGAAAGGGGCGCGGTCTCGAGCAGGCGAAGCTTAATCAGCTCGCGCGCTTCGAGCGATTCGTCGACCGATTGCAGGAGCGCGTCGGACAGGCCGGATTTTCCGACCTGCAAAATCGTTTCAAGGGAGTTTGCCATGCCGCGCAGCTGGGCGCGTTGCTTGCTTGTCAACATGATGCGGATTCCTCTCTGAAAAAGGCGTTGAGATTTTGCGCAAAGGCGCGCAGCGCCCTGCCCCGGTGGCTGACGGCGTCCTTTTGCGCGGGGGTCAAGGTCGCGAAGCAGCCGGCTTTGGACAGGAACAGCGGGTCGTAGCCGAAGCCGCCGTCGCCCTGCGGCGCAAAGGCGATCTCGCCCTCGCAGACCCCCTCGGCGGATACGGTTTTGCCGTCGGGAAAGACGCAGACGACCGTGCAGACGAAACGCGCCGTGCGGTCGGGTCGGTCGACGTCGCGCAGGCAGGAAAGCAGCTTCGCGTTGTTTGCGGCGCTGTCGGTCGGCTCCCCGGCGAAGCGGGCGGAATAGACGCCGGGCGCGCCGTTGAGCGCGTCGACGCAGAGCCCCGAATCGTCGGCAATGGCGGGCAGGCCGGAGGCAAGCATCGCGGACTGGGCCTTCAAAAACGCGTTTTGCGCGAAGGTCGTGCCCGTTTCTTCGACCTCGGGCAGCGGGTGCGGCAGGTCGTCCTCGCAGCAGAGCGTCACGCCGAGCGGGGCGAGAATGCGCGCCATTTCATCGAGCTTGTGGCGGTTTTTGGTCGCGAGCAGGAAGGTCATGCGTCGACCTCCCCTGCCCCGTCGCCGAAGAGGCCGTCGGCAAAGGCGGCGGCGTCGAACGGCATCAGGTCGTCCATCCCCTCGCCGACGCCGACGTATTTGACCGGGATGCCGAGGGTGTGCTGAATCGCCAGCACGACGCCGCCCTTCGCCGTCCCGTCGAGCTTTGTCAAAATGATGCCGGTGATCGCGGCGGCGTTTTGGAATTCGCGCGCCTGATTGACGGCGTTCTGCCCGGTGGTCGCGTCGAGCACCAGCAGGGTCTCAAAAGACGCGTCGGGCAGCTCGCGGCGGATCACGCGGTTCATCTTCGCCAGCTCGTCCATCAGGTTTTTCTTGTTGTGGAGCCTGCCGGCGGTGTCGCAGAGGATGACGTCGGCACGGTGCGCCTTGGCGGAGGCGATCGTGTCGAAGACGACCGAGGCGGGGTCGGTGCCTTCGACGCTCTTCACCATCGGCACCCCCGCGCGCTGCGCCCAGACGCCGAGCTGGTCGATCGCGGCGGCGCGGAAGGTGTCGGCGGCGCCGAGCACGACGCTCTTGCCCTCGGCCTTTAAATTGGCGGCGAGCTTGCCGATCGTCGTCGTTTTGCCGACGCCGTTGACCCCGATAACGAGCACCATCGCGGGGGTTTGCTCAAGGTGCAGCGTCCCGTCGCCGGTCAGCAGCTCGGCGACGGCGTCGCGCAGCATGGCGCGAATTTGCGCGGGGTCGGTGACGCCCTCGGCCTTGACGCGGGCGCGCAGCCCGTCGCAGAGGTAGGACGCGGTTTCCATGCCGACGTCGCTCATGACGAGGATTTCCTCAAGCTCCTCAAAGAGCGATTCGTCGATGCGCGTGAAGCCGGAGAGCATGGCGTTGACCGTGCCGGCGAGGCTGTCGCGCGTTTTTTTCAGGCCGTTTCGAATTTTATCCAACCATCCCATGGGTGTTATCTTGCCTCCAGTTGCAGTTTTCGCTCGAGCTCGGCGACGTTGAGCTCCAGCAGCTTGGTGACGCCCTTTTCCTGCATCGTCACGCCGTAAAGCATATCGGCGGCCTCCATCGTGCCGCGGCGGTGGGTGATGCAGATAAATTGCGTCGAAAAGTCGGAGCGGCGCATGTATTCCGCGACCCGCTCGACGTTGATGTCGTCCAGCGCGGTGTCGACCTCGTCGAGGAAACAGAAGGGCGGCGCGTTGATGCGCATGATCGAGAAGTAGATCGCCAGCGCGATGAGCGCCTTTTCCCCGCCCGAAAGCCCGTCGAGGCTCGGGACGTTTTTGCCCGGCAGGCGGGCGTGAATGTCGATGCCGCTCTCTAACACCCGGTCGGGCTCGGTCAGCACCAGCTCCGCCGTGCCGCCGCCGAAGAGCTCGGAAAAGGTCTTTGTAAAGCTCGCGTTGATCTTCGCGAAGCCGTCTAAGAACAGGGTCTGCATCTGCCCGGTCAGCTGGCTGATGAGGCGGTGCAGCTCGGTGCGGGAATGCTCGACGTCGGCGATCTGCGCCGAGAGGAAGGTGTAGCGCTCGTTGACGACCTTGTATTCCTCGATCGCCGCGACGTTCACGTTGCCGAGCCCCCGAATTTTGCCGCGAATCTCCTGCAATTCCTTCTTCGCGGCGGGGATGTCGGTCAGGACAATGCCCATCGCCTCGGCCTCGCTGCGGGTCAGCTGGTATTCATCGTAAAGCTGGCTGATGACGGCGTCGTGGTCACGCTGCATCTGCTCCATGCGCTCGCTAAGCCGCGCGAGCTCCCCGCCGACCGTTTCGCGCCGGGCGGTCGTCTCGCGTTCCTGCGCGCGCAGGGCGGAGCCCTGCTGCTCGGTCTCGTTGCGCGCGGCTTGCAGGCGGGCGACGTCGGCGGTCGCCTCGGCGCTCTGCTTTCGCAGGGCGGCGACCGAAGCGCGCTGGGTCTCGATCTCGGCGCGGGTGGCGGCGTCCTTTTCGCCGTAGGCCTCGATCTCGGCCTGCAACGCGGTCGTCCGCTCGGCGCGGTTGCCGATGGCGGCGCGCAGCGTATCCGCCGCCGAAAGGATGGATTCGACGTCCTTTTGCAGCTCGACGGCTTGCAGCTTTTGCGCCGTCAGGGTGTCGGAAAGGGCTTCGCGCCGGGCGGCGAGATCGTCCCGCCCGCCCGACATTTCGTCGATGGCGCGCTGCACGGCGTCCTTTTCGCCGTCGAGCGCGGCGATCTTCGCCAGCGCGGCGTCCGCCTGCGTTTTCAGCTGTTCGATCTTGCCCGCCGCCGAGGTGCTTTCCTCCCGCAGGTCGGCAAGCGTCTTCTGTGCGGCGCCGAGCAGCTCGGTCAGGCGTTTTTCCTCGCCGAGGGCGCGAATCTTATCCTCCGCCGCCGTCGTCTGTTCGGCGCGCAGGGCGAGCAGGTCGGCCTCGACCGCCGCCTCTGCCGCCTTTGCCTCGTTCAGGGCGGCGTTTGCCTCTTCGCGCTGTTCCTTTAATTTTTCGACCTCGGCGCGCAGCCGCTTGACCTCCCCGCCGCGGCTGAGCAGCCCGGCGTTTTTCGCGAGGGAGCCGCCGGTCAGCGAGCCGCCGGCGTTGACGACCTGGCCGTCGAGGGTGACGACCTTAAAGCGGTATTGATACCGCTTCGTCATGGCGACGGCGGCGTCGATCTCCTCGGCGACGACCGTCGTCCCGAGCAGATAGCGGATAATTTCGCGGTATTTGGGGTCGCATTCGACGAGATCTGCCGCGACGCCGACGTACCCGTCGCAGTCCGTCGGCGCGCCTTCGCGCAGGGCACGCCCCTTCATCGAGCGGATCGGCAGGAAGGTCGCCCGCCCCTGATTGGCGGATTTCAGATACCCGATGGCGCGTTTCGCGTCGGTCTCGGATTCGACGATGATGTTCTGCATGGCGGCGCCCAAAGCGGTTTCGATCGCGACGGTGTGCTTCGGCTCGACCTGGATTAGACGCGAAACGGGGCCGCAGACGCCGCGCAGGGCGCCGTCGTTCGCCTTTTGCAGCACCGCCTTGACCGAAAACGGGAAGCCCTCCATGTTCTTTTCGAGGTCTTCGAGGGTCTGGGCGCGGTGGGATTTCGATTCGATCTCAAGCCCTAACCGGTCGAAGCGTTCTTTCAGCTCCTGCGCCTTGGCGCGGCGGCTCTCGAGCCGCATTTCATAGCCTTTTCCGGCGTTCTCGCAGGAAGTCAGCCGCTCCTCGAGGTCGGCGCGCATGGCCTGCGTCTCGCGCAATTCCGCGGCGAGGGTCTCGGCCTCTTTTGTATGCTGCTCGATGAGCGCGGCGACGGTGCCGCGACGGGCTTCGATCTCGCCGATGGTCGACTGCGCCGTCACCATCTGCACCCGCGCGTCGGCGCTTCCTGCCGACAGCAGGTTGAGGCGGCGCACCTGCTCCTCGATTTGGCGGGAGATGTGCTCGCTGTCCGAAAGCAGGCCGGTCAGGGCGGCTTCGGTCTCGGAAATCTTGGCGGCGAGGGCTTCCCCGTCGGCGCGGCGGGCGTCGGCCTCGGCGAGTTTTTCCTCGATCTGCGCCTGCGCCGTCACGTCGGAGCCCGCCAGCTGCTCGATCTCCTGCCGCAGGCGGTCGGCGGCTTCGCCGTTGTGCAGCAGGGTGTTTTCGAGGACGGCGATCTGCCCTTCCGCCTTGGTGGCGGATTCCTCGAGCTCGGCGGCGGCAGCGCGCTGCGCTTCGATGCGGGTGGTGTAATCGGCAAAGCGGGCGGAATTTTCCTCGATCTGCTTTTCAAAATCGGCGAGGCTGCTCTCGATCTCGCCGTACTGCGCCTGGCAGGCGGCGATTTTGCTCTCCTGCGCGCGCAGCGTCTCCTTCGCGCCTTGCAGGGTGTCGAGCCAGAGCCCGATCTCGAGCTCCCGCTTGCGGTCGGATAATTCTAAAAACTGCTCGGCCTTGCGGCTTTGCTCTTTGAGCGGGCCGACGCGGCCTTCGAGCTCCTGCAAAATGTCGTTGAGCCGCACGAGATTTTCCTCGGCGGCTTCCAGCTTGCGCTCGGCCTCCTGCTTGCGGTAGCGATAGCGCGAAATACCGGCGGCTTCTTCGAAAATATCGCGGCGCTCCTGCGATTTCGACCCGATGATCGTGTCGATCTTGCCCTGCCCGATCATCGAATAGCCGTCCCGCCCGAGGCCGGTGTCCATAAAGAGCTCGTGGACGTCTTTGAGCCGCACCGAAACGCGGTTGATCTGGTATTCGCTCTCGTGCGAGCGGTAATACCGGCGGGTCACGGCGACGGTGTCCCCGTCGAATTGCAGCTGGCGGTCGGTGTTGTCGATGACGAGCGTCACCTCGCAATACCCGTGCGGGCGGCGCGAAGCGGTGCCGCCGAAGATCACGTCCTCCATCGACTGGCCGCGCAGGCTTTTGGTCGACTGCTCGCCGAGCACCCAACGGACGGCGTCGGAAATGTTGCTTTTTCCGCTGCCGTTCGGGCCGACGATGGCGGTGATGCCCCGGCCGAATTTCAGTACGGTTTTATCGGCAAAGGATTTGAAGCCTTGAATTTCTATGGATCGCAGTAACAATGTGTTCCGTCCTTTGTGTCAAAAATTCGTTCCGGCGGTTCAGACCTCGATGCCCATGAGTGCAAGCGCCTGTTTCGCGGCGCTCTGCTCCGCCTGTTTTTTGCTGCGGCCGACGCCGACGCCGATCACGTTGGAGTTGAGGTGCACCTCCATCGTGAAATTCTTCTGGTGGTCGGGGCCGCTTTCGTCCGTGAGGATGTATTCCAGCCGTTCCTCGGGGTTGCGCTGGATGACCTCCTGCAAAACGGTCTTGTAATCCTTAAACAATTCGTCGTCGTCGACGTGCTGCAGCTCGGGCAGGACAAAGCGCAGGACGTGCTTTTTCGCGACCTCGTAGCCGCCGTCGAGATAGAGGGCGGCGAGCACCGCCTCGAACGCGTCGGCGAGGATCGAGGAGCGCTCGCGGCCGCCGTTTTGCTGTTCGCCCTTGCCGAGCAGCAGGAAATCCCCGAGCCGCAGCTCCTTCGAATAGCCGCAGAGCGCCTTTTCGCAGACGAGGGAGGCGCGCATTTTGGTGAGCTCCCCCTCGGGCAGGTCGGGATATTGCTGAAAGAGGTAGGACGAGACGACGAGGGAGAGCACCGAGTCGCCCAAAAATTCGAGCCGCTCGTTGCATTCCGCCGCGCCGTGTCCCCGCATTTCGTTGGCGTAGGACGAGTGGGTCAGCGCCATGCGCAGCAGACCCTCGTCCCGGAAGCGATAGCGCAGAATTTCCTGCAAATCCTTCATTTCGCCGCCTCGTCTTCCTGCGCGGCGGACGTTTGCAGGTGGGCGGAAATGCGCCCGATGACATCCCGCTCGGTGAAGCGGATCGCCTGCCGGATCGCGTTCTGTATCGCGCGGGCGTCAGAGTTGCCGTGCGCCTTGATGACCGGCTTCGCGGTGCCGAGCAGCGGCGCGCCGCCGACCTCGCCCGCGTCGCCCTTTTTGCGCAGCTCGCGCAGGCCGTCTTTCACAAGCAGATACGCCATTTTCGAAGAAAAATTCTTTAAGAAAATTTCCTTTAACATGCCGAACATCGTCGAGGTGACGCCCTCGATGAGCTTTAAGGAAATGTTGCCGGTGTAGCCGTCGGTGATCACGGCGTCGCAGCCGCCGGTCGGCAGCTCGCGGGATTCGATGTTGCCGACGAAGCGGATCGGCGCGCGCTCGAGCAGGCGGTAGGCCTCCTGCTGCAGCGGGGTGCCCTTGCTCTCCTCGACGCCGATGTTTAAGAGACCGACGGAAGGATTCTCCCGCCCCTCGACCTGCTCGAGGTAGACCGACGCCATCACGCCGAACTGGGCGAGCATTTCGGGGCGGCATTCCGCGTTGGCGCCGACGTCCATCAGCAGATAGCTGCCGTGCGGCGCGGGGATCATGCTGGCGAGCGCCGGGCGCTTGACGCCCCGGATGCGCTTGACGATCAGGGTGCCGCCGACGACGACGGCGCCGGTGCTGCCCGCCGAGACGAAGGCGTCCGCCTTGCCGTCCGCGAGCAGGTCAAACGCGACGCCCATCGAGCTGCCGCGCTTGGATTTGACGACCGAGGTCGGGTCGTCGTGCATCGAGAGCACCTCGGGCGCGTGGACGATCTCGATGCCGTCGAGCGGGATCTGCTGTTCGGCGGCGACCGAGCGAATGGTCTGCTCGTCGCCGGTCAGCAGAATTTCGACGCCGTATTCCCTGACGGCGCCGGCGGCGCCTTTGATGATCTCAAGCGGCGCGTTGTCACCGCCAAATGCATCCACAACGATTTTCATGCGGAATCCTCCTTTTTTCTCGGGAAAAATCTCTGTTTGATGCCGCAAAACGCGGCGGGTGTGCAAAAAATTCAGAGGTCGCTCTGCGCGTCGAACCAGGCGAGCGACCGGTCGGCAAGGGCGGCATAGCGCGCCCGCTTGTCCCGGATGGGTTTTTCGAGGGCGGGCAGAATGCCGAAATTCGCGCCCATCGGCTGAAAGCGGGTGACAGACGGGTCGGTGATATACCGCAGCAGCGCGCCGATCATCGTCTCGTTCGGCAGGCGCAGCGGGGCCTGTCCGCGCAGGCGGCGCAGGGCGTTTTTCCCCGCCAAAATGCCGCATGCCGCCGATTCCATATAGCCCTCGACGCCGGTCAGCTGCCCCGCGAAAAAGAGGTTGTCCCGCGCGCGCAACGAAAGGTCGGGCAGCAGCAGCCGGGGCGAATTGAGGAAGGAATTGCGGTGCATGACGCCGTAGCGGACGAATTCCGCGTGTTGCAGGCCGGGGATCATCGAAAAGACCCGTTTTTGCTCGGGGAATTTGAGGTTGGTCTGAAAACCGACGAGGTTATAGAGGGTGCCGTCGGCATTTTCCCGCCGCAGCTGGACGACCGCCCAGGGGCGGCGGCCGGTTTTCGGGTCGCGCAGGCCGACGGGCTTCAGCGGACCGAACCGGATGGCGTCCTCGCCCCGGCGGGCGAGCTCCTCGATGGGCATGCAGCCCTCGTAAAGGGGCAGCGGGCGGTCGAAATCGTGCAGCGTCGCCCGCTCGGCGGAGATCAGCGCGGCGTGAAACGCGGTATAGGTTTCGCGATCCAGCGGGCAGTTGAGGTAGCCGTCTTCCCCGCCCTTTTCGTACCGCGAGGCGAAAAACGCCGTTTGCAGGTCGACGCTGTCGGCTGTGACGATCGGGGCGGCGGCGTCGTAAAAGCTGAGGTTTTCCGCGTGGCAGACCCGCGCGATGTCAGCGGCGAGCGCCCCGTCGGTCAGCGGCC
>CANQSG010000041.1 GCA_947626485.1 uncultured Clostridia bacterium
TCGGGCACGGCATCTGCGACGGCGACACCGGCGCGCTGCTCTCGCTGAACAGCGGGGAGCTCGTCGACGCCGAAATTTTGTCGGTCGTCCCCGGTACGCGCGGCTCGCCGGGCGAGCTGAAAGGCCGCTTTACCTTCGGCACGCTCGCGAAGCTGCTTTCCAACGATGAAACCGGCGTTTACGGACGCCCTGCCTGTGAAATCGACAGCAAAAACCTCGTCCCGATCGCGTTGCGGCAGGAGGTCGTCGCCGGGAATGCGAAGATTTTGACGACCGTCGCGGGACAGACCCCGGCGCTCTACGACTGCACCGTCGAGCTGCGCGCCTCGCACGCCGACGAGACGCAGAACCTGCTCGTCCGCGTGACCGACCCAACGCTGCTTTCCCTGACCGGCGGCATCGTGCAGGGCATGAGCGGCAGCCCGATCTTGCAGAACGGGCGGCTCATCGGCGCCGTCACCCACGTTCTCGTCAACGACGCCAGCTGCGGCTACGGCATTTTCGCCGAAACGATGCTGCGCTCGGCGCAGGGACTTTCGAAAAAAGACCTGCAAAAAGCGTCGTAAGTCGAAAGTTGTCGAGCGATTGTCGTCGCGAATTTCGTTTTCCGTCTTGCATTTTCTTGACAAATATGGTAAAATATACCAAACAAAATACAGGAGGAAGAAAGATGGAAAAGAAATTAAAAGTCATCGTTGCGGACGATTCCACGGAATTTGGCCAGAATTGCGCCAACGCCCTGCGAAGTTACGGTATGGATGTCAAACTCTGCGAGAAGGACGGTCAAATTCTGCTGAACCGCGTCAGGCAGACTCGCCCCGACGTCGTTTTGGCGGACGTTTTTATGCCGAATCTTGACATTCTCGGCGTGCTGCACGAGTTGCAGGAGGTTGACGGCAAGGACAGGCCGATGGTGATGGCGATGTCGAGCTACGACAATCCGCGCCTCGAAAAGGAGACGCTCAGCGCCGGCGCGAGCTATTATTTCCTGAAGCCCTTCGATTCGAACATGCTCGCCGAGCGCATCATTCAGCTTTCGGGCTGGAAGAACGAAAAGACGCCGGTCGTCGTCAAGGGCAGCGTCATCAGCGACCCCGACCTCGAGCTCATGGTGACCGAGATCATTCACCAGATCGGCGTCCCGGCGCACATCAAGGGGTATCATTACCTGCGCGAGGCGATCATGCTTTCGGTCAAGGATCACGAGATGATCAATTCCGTCACGAAAATTCTCTATCCAACGGTGGCGAAGAAGCACGCGACGACCTCCTCCCGCGTCGAACGCGCCATTCGCCACGCGATCGAGGTCGCCTGGGATCGCGGCGACGTCGACGTTCTGAATTCCTATTTCGGGTACACCATTCACAACGGGCGGGGCAAGCCGACCAACAGCGAGTTCATCGCGATGATCGCCGACAAGCTGCGCCTGCGTCTGAAGATCAGTTGAAGGCATTTTGCACCGTTTTTCGAACCGTCTGCGGCTTTTTTGCGCTGCGGACGGTTTTCGTTTGCCCGGATTTCGCGGAATCGGCAGAAAAGCACTTGCCGTCGCTTCTATTTTGTGTTATACTAAATTGAATATTGCTATTCATTTTATGACGCGACGGGAAAGGATGTGCGGCGGATGCGGATTTTGGGAATCGACCCCGGCTATGCGACGGTCGGTTACGGCGTGCTCGATGCCGCGGGCGGCCGCTTTCGACCGGTGACCTTCGGCGCCGTCACGACGCCGGCGGGCATGCCCTTCCCGCAGCGCCTACAGGCGATCTACACCGACCTGCGCGCGATTTTGCAGGAGCACCGGCCGCAGGCGCTCTCGATCGAAAAGCTCTTTTTCAACACCAACACGACGACGGCTATCGACGTCGCCCAGGCGCGGGGCGTCATTCTGCTCGCGGCGCAGGAGGCGGGGTTGACCGTCGCGGAATACACGCCGCTGCAGGTCAAACAGTCGGTCACCGGCTACGGCAGGGCGGAAAAATTTCAGGTCATGGAAATGACCCGCCAGCTGCTCGGCCTGCGCGAGGTGCCGAAGCCGGACGACACCGCCGACGCCCTCGCCCTCGCGATCTGCCACGCCAACACACAAGGCTCCGTGCTCGGAAAATTGCAGCTGCAAACAGGAGGAATCAAACGATGATCGCTTCACTTCGCGGGATCCTGCGCGCGTCGGACGCGCAGTCGGTCATTTTAGAATGCGCCGGGGTCGGCTACCGCGTCGCCGTGACGGCGCGCACCCTCGCTGCGCTGCCGCCGGCGGGGGAGGAGGCCTTCCTCTACACCCACCTTTCCATCCGGGAAAACCTCATCGAGCTCTACGGCTTTCGCGATACCGCCGAGCTGACCTGCTTTAAGCTCCTGACCTCCGTCTCCAACGTCGGCGGCAAGATCGGCCTTGCGCTGCTCTCGGACTTCACGGCGGATCAGATCGCCCTGTGCATCGCGAGCGGCGACGCGAAGACCCTTACCCGAGCGAGCGGCGTCGGCTCGAAGCTCGCCCAGCGCATCGTGCTCGAGCTCAAAGACAAGCTCGGCGCATCCGGCCTTTCGTCCGACGGCGCCGTCCTCGAAGCGGTCGGCAACGCGACGGCGTCCGGCAACACGGCGGAGGCCATCACGGCGCTCGTCACCCTCGGCTTCTCGCAGAGCGAGGCGTCGCTCGCCGTCGGTCGGCTCGACCCCTGTGCCCCGGTCGAACAGCTCATCAAAGACGCGCTGAAATCGCTTGCAAGGTAGGTGGAAACCATGGACGAAATGGATTTTGAAAACCGCATCGTCGCGCCGGAATTCACCACGCAGGACGCCGAGATCGACGGCTCGCTGCGGCCGAGAACGTTGTCGGAATACATCGGGCAGGAAAAAGTCAAGGATAACCTGCGTATCTATATTCAGGCGGCGCGCGCGCGGGGGGAATCGCTCGACCACGTCCTGTTTTACGGCCCGCCCGGCCTCGGCAAGACGACCCTCGCCGGTATCGTTGCGCACGAGATGGGCGTCAACCTGCGCGTGACTTCGGGCCCCGCGATTGAGCGCTCGGGCGACCTCGTCGCAATTTTGACGACCCTTTCGGAGGGCGACGTCCTGTTTATCGACGAAATCCACCGCCTCTCGCGCGCGGTCGAGGAAGCGCTTTATCCCGCGATGGAGGATTTTTCCGTCGATATGATCCTCGGCAAAGGCCCCGCGACCCGCTCTTATCACATCGACCTGCCGCATTTCACCCTCATCGGCGCCACGACTCGCTCCGGGCAGCTGACGGCGCCGCTGCGCGACCGGTTCGGCGTGCTGATGCGGCTCGAGCTCTACACCCCCGAGGAGCTCGCCCAAATCGTCCGCCGCTCCGCCGAAATTCTGAACATTCCGATCGACCGCAACGGCGCGCTTGAGATCGCCTCGCGCTCGCGCGGGACGCCCCGCATCGCCAACCGCCTGCTCAAACGGGTGCGCGACATCGCCCAGATCGAGCACGACGGCGCCATCGACGAGGACATCGCCCGCGCCGCTCTGCAGCGCTTTGAGATCGACGAGCTCGGGCTGGACGATTTCGACCGCCGCATGCTCTCGACCATCATTCAGACCTACGGCGGCGGCCCCGTCGGGCTCGACACCCTCGCGGCGGCGCTGGGGGAGGAGAGCGTCACGATCGAGGACGTCTACGAGCCGTATCTGATGCAGATCGGCTTTTTGACCCGCACGAACCGCGGCCGCTGCGTGACCCACGCCGCCTATGCCCACCTCGGCCTGCCGGTGCCGGAAGCCAACCCGCAGTACACGCTGCCGAATTCTTAACATTTCTCTTGCGAAGGAGCTGTTGCCCCATGACAATCCGGTGGAAAAGCGCCGAAATCGGTTCGGCGCGGCGCGCGCTATGAGACAGGTCACGGATTTTGACGCCTTCGAGCTCATCGACGCCTCCGACGGCGAGCGGCTCGAGCGCTGGGGCGATATTCTGCTGATTCGCCCCGACCCGCAGGTCATCTGGAGCGGCGGCAGGGAAGACCCCCGCTGGCAGCAGCCCCACGCCGTCTATCACCGTTCCTCGAACGGGGGCGGCGCCTGGGAACGCCGCCGAAACGTGCCCGACGTCTGGGAGATCGGCTACCGTGGCCTTACCTTCCGCCTGAAACCCATGGGCTTCAAGCACACCGGCCTTTTTCCCGAGCAGGCGGTCAACTGGAACCTGCTGCAAACCTGTATTCGCAGCAGCGCCCGGCCGCTTCGCGTGCTCAACCTCTTCGCCTACACCGGCGGCGCGACGCTTGCCTGTTTGCAGGCGGGCGCGAGCGTGACCCACGTCGACGCCGCGAAGGGCATGGTGCAGTGGGCGAAGGAAAACGCCGCCGTCAGCGGCCTTGCCGACCGACCGGTGCGCTGGCTCGTCGACGACTGCCTGAAATTTGTCCGGCGCGAGCTGCGGCGCGGCAACCGCTACGACGGGATCCTGATGGACCCGCCGTCCTACGGCCGCGGCCCTAACGGCGAGGTCTGGAAGCTCGAAGCCCAGCTCGCCGAGCTGCTGACGGCAGCCGGGCAGCTGCTGCGCGACGACGCCGCCTTCTTTCTGCTCAATTCCTACACGACGGGGCTTTCTCCCGCCATTCTCAATTACATGGTGCAAACGCTTGTCGTCGGCGCGCGGGGCGGCAGCGTCGCGACCGATGAGATCGGCCTGCCGGTCACCCGCCGCCCGCTCTCGCTGCCCTGCGGCAGCACGACCTACTGGATCAGGGAATCAACATGGATCACATCATCGAACTCGATAACGTAAGCTATTCTTATGCCGCGGACGACGCCGGGGAAAAGCAGGTGCTGGTTGATCTCAACCTTTCGATCGCGCGCGGCTCCTTCACCGTCATCCTCGGCCACAACGGCTCCGGCAAATCCACCCTCGCAAAGCTGCTCAACGGGCTCTACCGCCCGACTGCGGGGCGCGTGACGGTCGACGGCATGGACACCGCCGACGAGGCGCACGAACTCGACGTCAAACGCGCAGTCGGACTTGTCTTTCAAAACCCGGACAATCAGCTTGTCGCCTCGGTCGTCGAGGAGGACGTCGCCTTCGGCCCCGAAAACCTCGGCGTGCCCCCCGCAGAAATTCGAAGCCGGGTCGACGCGGCGCTGCATGCCGTCGATATGTACGAATACCGCACCGCCGCGCCCCACAAGCTGTCGGGCGGGCAGAAGCAGCGGGTCGCCATCGCCGGCGTCATCGCCATGGAGCCCGATTGCCTCGTCCTCGACGAGCCGACCGCCATGCTCGACCCGCGCGGCCGCCGCGAGGTGCTCGAGACCCTCGTCCGGCTCAACCGCGATCGCGGCATCACCGTCGTCCTCATCACCCATTATATGAACGAAACCGAGCCCGCCGACCGCGTCCTCGTCCTGCACGACGGGGCGCTGCTCGACGACGGCGCACCGCGCGAGGTCTTTCGCCACGTCTCCCTCCTGCGGCAGGCGGGGCTCGACCTGCCCCAGACGACCGATCTGCTTGATCGCCTGCGGCAAGCCGGTCTGCCGACGCCGGAAGGCATCCTCAGCGTGCCCGACTGCGTGCAGGCGCTGCTGCCGCTGCTTCGGCGGGAGGTGGTCTGATGCCGCTGCTTTCGGTCGAAAATTTGACTTACACCTACGGGCGCGGCACCCCGTTTGAAAAAACCGCCGTTTCCGACGTCAGCTTTTCGGTGGAGCCCGGCGAGATCGTCGGCCTCATCGGCCACACCGGCTCCGGCAAATCCACCCTTGTCCAGCACTTAAACGGCCTGCTCCGGCCGCAGCGGGGTCGCGTCCTGCTCGACGGGAAGGACATCTGGCAGAACGAAAAGCGCATTCGCGACGTCCGCTTTCGCGTCGGGCTGGTGTTTCAATACCCGGAATATCAGCTGTTCGAGGACACCGTCGAACAGGATATCGCCTTCGGGCCGAAAAACTGCGGCCTGCCGCCCGACGAGGTGCGCGCCCGGGTCGCCGCCGCCGCCGAGGCCGTCGGCCTGCCCGAAAAGCTGCTGAAAAAATCCCCCTTCGACCTGTCCGGCGGGGAAAAGCGCCGCGCCGCCATCGCCGGCATCATGGCGATGCAGCCCGCCTGCCTCGTCCTCGACGAGCCGACCGCCGGGCTCGACCCCGCCGGCCGGGATCAGGTGCTCTCCCTGCTTACGCGCTACCGCGACACGACGGGCGCCGCCGTTCTCATCGTCTCGCACAGCATGGAGGACATGGCAAAGCTCGCCGAAAAGCTGCTCGTGATGCATAACGGCAGCCTCGCCCTTTCGGGCACGACGGCCGAGGTCTTCGCACAGGCCGACGCCCTCGTTGAAATGGGGCTCGACGTGCCGCAGATCACCGCCGTTTTCCTCGAGCTGCGCCGCGCCGGACTGCCGCTGCCGACGGTTTACACCGTCGACGCCGCCGTCGACGCCCTGCTCGCCTACCGCGCCAAAGGGGGCGACCCCGCATGATCCGCGACGTCACCTTCGGCCAGTTTTTCCCCGGCCATTCGGTCGTTCACCGCTTCGACCCCCGCGCAAAGCTGCTGCTCTGCCTGCTGCTCATGATCTTTTTGTTCCTTGCGGGCAATTTCTGGTCGCTGCTGCTGCTCGGCGCCGGCGCGTTGACGCTGATGCTCTGCTCCGGCGTGCCGCTGCGCCTCTACTTGCGCAACATCAAAACGATCCTCCCGCTGCTGCTTTTTACGGCGCTCATCAACCTCTTTTCTTCCCCGGGCGGCACGGTGCTGCTGCAATGGTGGATTTTCCGCTTCACGACGGACGGCCTGCGCCGCGCGGTCTTTCTCTCGCTGCGCATCCTGTTTCTGATTTTTTACAGCGCCATTTTAACCTATTCCACCACCCCCAACGACCTCACCGACGCCATCGAGCGGGTGCTGCGCCCCCTGCGCTTTATCGGCCTCGGCGGCGCGGTGCACACGATGGCGATGATGATGACGATCGCGCTGCGCTTTATCCCGACGCTGATGGAGGAGACCGAGAAAATTCTCAACGCCCAGAAAGCGCGGGGCGCCGACCTCGAAAGCGGCAACCTGCTGCGCAGGATTCGGGCGATGATGCCGATTTTGATCCCGCTGCTCATCTCCGCCGTCCGCCGCGCCTACGACCTCGCCGAGGCGATGGAATGCCGCTGTTATCACGGCGGGGAAGGGCGCACCCGCATGAAGCAGATGCACTTTTCGCGCGGCGATTTTGTCGGCACGGCGCTGGTTCTGCTGCTCTGCGCCGGGGTGCTCGTCCTCAATTTCTTCTGTTGACCGGGGTGACTTATGCGTAAACTTCTGCTGACCCTCGCTTACGACGGCGCCGCCTTTCACGGCTGGCAGGTCCAGCCCAACGGCGTCACCGTCCAGCAGACGCTGCAAGACGCCATGCAGCGGCTTTACGGCTCCCGCCCCGACGTGACGGGTTGCAGCCGTACCGACGCCGGCGTCCACGCGCGGCAGTTCTGCTGCCATTTCTGCGACGACGGCGCGCGGGAGCCGCGTGAAATTTTGCGCGCCCTCAACGCCATGTTGCCCCGCAGCGTCGCCGTGACGGATTGCCGGGTCGTTCCCGCCGATTTCCACGCGCGGTACAGCTGCCGTGGCAAGCGGTATGTTTACCGCATGTACGTCTCGCCCGTGCGCGACCCCTTCCGCGAGGGCTACGCGCTGCGCCTCGCCCGCCCGCTCGACGAAGCCCGCGCCGCGCGCTTCTGCGAAGCGGTCTGCGGCACCCACGATTTCGCCGGGTTTTCGGGCGCCGCGCGCACGACGCAGGACACCGTCCGCACACTGACCGATTGCCGCGTGGTTCGGCAGGGGGACGAACTCCATTTCACCGTGTGCGCCGACGGATTCCTTTATAACATGGTGCGCATCCTCGTCGGCACGCTGTTCTGGGTCGACGAAGGCAAGATCGACCCCGCGTCTATCCGAGAGCGCATCGCCGCGCGCGACCGCTCGCTTGCCGGGCCGACCGCGCCGCCCTACGCGCTCTATCTCGACCGCGTGTTTTACGACGATATTACGCTCGACTGAAAGGAGGTTGACGGCTTTGCCGCAATATGAAAAAAAGCGACCCCGACGCAAACCGGCGCGCCGCCCGGTGCGTGAGACGACCGACCGGATCGAAATGTCCGCGTCCCGCCGGGATAAGAAGCCGGCGCGCACGGAGCCGTCGACCGCCGACCGGCCGCGCGCGAAGAAAACCGCGCCGAAGCAGAACCGCCCGACGCCGCCCGCCCGGCGGCAGAGCGAGCCGCTGCGGGTCGTGACGGGCAGAAAGCTCGTCCGCCGCAAAAAGGCGCTGGCGACCGCCGTCGTCGCACTGCTGCTCGTCGGCGGGCTCTGGATGCTCTCGGCCTCGACGCCGACCGGCCTGCTCGACGCCCTGCGCGGCAAAATCGCCTCCTTCGGCAGCGGCGACATGCCGGCGAACCTCTCGGGCGGGGAGAGCCGGGACGCCTATCTTGTCTCGGGCAACGCCTTTCTGCTCTCCGACACCCACGCCGAAATCTACAACCCCGCCGGCAAGCAGATCTTTTCCCGCCAACACGCCTTCGCCTTTCCCGTCCTGCGGACGAGTGCCGCCCGCGCCGCCGTCTACGATCAGAACGGCACCGATTTTTACCTTTTCAGCCTGACCGGCGTGCTGGCGGAGCGCAAATTTGAAACCCCGATCTTGTGCGCCGCCGTCGCCCGCGACGGGAGTTACGCGGTCGCCACCCGCTCGAAAAGCTACGCGTCGCAGGTCGAGGTCTTCAACCGCCGCGGCAAGGCCGTTTTCACCTGGTACAGCCCGACCGACTTAATCGTCGACGTCGCCCTGTCCGACGACGGCAAGCAGCTCGCGGTCGCCGCCGTCACGGTGCAGAACGGCAGCGTCCACTCCCGCGTCTCCCTCTTCGATTACCGCAGCGCGACGGCGCACGACACGGTGGATTACGCCGGCGAAGCCGTCTACCGCCTGCAAACCGTCTCCTCCGGCCGTTTCGCGGTCGTCTGCGCCCGCCGGGTCGATATCCTCGCCTTCCGCGACGCGCAGCGCACTGAGCACAAAACGGATTACGAGGTCTCCTGCTTCCGCACCGACGGCAACAGCTGGTCGGCCGCCGCCCTCGGCAGAGAGGGCAACAAGAACGACAACCGCATCCTCGTCTGCGGCGCGGCGGGGGAGAGCAAGGCCGATTTTTCGTTCCAGGGCGCCGTCACCGACCTGACGGTGCGGCAGGACACGATCTATATTTTAAGCGACGGCACCGTTTACACGCTCGATTTTTCCGGCGCGGTGCAGCGCAGCGCTCCCTGCTCGTTCCACGCTTCGCGCATTCTGTGCTATGCGGAGAATGCGATCCTCGAAATCAGCGATCAAACCATGGCACAGGTCAAGCTCCCGGTGCCGGAACAAACGGAGGTAAGCTCATGAGTATCATTCTGGATCTGCTTGTTGTCGCGGTCGTCGCCCTGACGGCGGTTCTCGCCGCCCGCCGCGGCTTTACCCGCACGATGATCGAGGTCGTCGGCTTCTTCCTCGCGATTTATCTCTCCTTCGCGCTGGCGACGCCCCTCGCCCAGTCGACCTACGACGGCCTGCTCGCCCCGGGCATCACGTCGACGGCAGAGCGGGTGATCGGCGACGAAATCGACCTTGAAACGCTCGAATCCACCGTCGACCGCGTCTGGGACGCGCTTCCGCAGCCCATCGTCCTCGCGGCGTCGAACTTCGGGGTGACGAAGACGGCGCTGCTGCAGGAGATTCGCCAGGTCGGCGACCCCGACGTCGGGAAGATGACCGACCTCGTCATGAGCCGCCTCGTCGAGCCGACCGCCGTGCTGTTCCTGAAAATTTTGTTCGGCATTCTGCTCTTTTTAGTGCTCCTGATCCTCGTCAAAATCCTCGCCCGCCTGCTCGGGAAGCTCGTGCGGCTGCCGCTCGTCGGCACGCTCGACCGAACGCTCGGCGCGGTGCTCGGCGTCGTCAAGGGCTTTATCTACGCCTTCGCCCTCTGCTCGCTGCTCGCGGCGATCGCCTACGCCGCCGACGGCTTCCTGATCTTCACCCCCGAAGCCATCGCGCAGTCGCATCTCTTCCGCTGGCTCGCCTCGATCAACCCCTTCCTGACGCTGTAAAACCCAATTTCTTTTGAGGATGTTTCACGCTATGAATCGAACGGTTTTCACCATTCCCAACCTGATTTCCGCCTTCCGGATCCTGCTCATTCCGCTCTCCGTCTTTTTCTTCTTCCGCGCTTCATTGCCCTATCACGAGGCCTTCGCGGTCGGCACGCTGCTGCTCTCCGGTTTCAGCGACGTCCTCGACGGCAAGATCGCCCGGAAATTTCACATGGTCTCCGACCTCGGCAAGCTGCTCGACCCCATCGCGGACAAGCTGACGCAGGCGGCGGTCGTCTTTTCGCTGCTCTTTCTGCACCCGCTGATCTTCCCGATGTTCATCGTCTTTTTCGTCAAGGAGCTGTTGACCGCCTTTGCCGCCGCCTATCTGCTGCGGCACGGCACCCGGCCGATCTCGGCGAAATGGTGGGGCAAGCTCTCGACCGTCGTCATCTACGTCACCACCGTTTACCTGATCGTCAGCGACTTCTTTTCGTTCGAGGTGCTCTGGCTCTCCTATTTCCTGATCTACGCCTCGATCGTCGTCATGCTGATCTCGATGTTCGGTTATCTCAGCATTTTCTTAAAGCCCATCACAAAGGACAAATAATTCTCGGTTTTCGAAAGGGTCTTTCCAGATGATGAAATTGTGTTCCAAATGTAAAAAACGCCCGGCGATGGTCTTTCTGTCCGACCCGCACTCGAACAGGGAGCCGCAGGGGCTCTGTCTGCTCTGCGCGAAGGAGCTCGGCATCCATCCCATCGACGAAATGCTCCGCAAGATGAACCTCACGGACGAGGACATCGAGCAGATGAGCGATCAGTTTATGGAGGTCATGGGGCTCGCCGAAAACGGCATGGAGCCGCAGCCGGAGGACGGGGAGGAGGACGCGCCCGAGGACGAGCATTTCGAGTTCGGCGGCGCGCCGGCGTTCCCCTTCCTCAATCACATGTTCCGCCCGCCGGTCGAAAAGCCCGACGCCCCGGAGCATTCGAAGTCCGACGCCGCCGAGCAGCCCGATTCAAAGGACAAGAAGGACCGCAAGAAAAAGCGCAAGCGGCGCTACCTCGATCAATACTGCACCAACCTGACCGAAAAGGCGCGGGCGGGCAGCCTTGACCGCATCATCGGCAGGGAAGAGGAGCTTTACCGCACGATTCAGATCCTCTCCCGCCGCTCGAAAAACAACCCCTGCTTGATCGGCGAGCCGGGCGTCGGCAAGACCGCCATCGCCGAGGGGCTCGCCCTGCGCATCGCCACGGGGCAGGCGCCGGCGCGACTGCTCGACAAGGAGATTTTGCTGCTCGACTTAACGGGTCTTGTCGCCGGGACGCAGTTCCGCGGTCAGTTTGAAAGCCGCGTGAAGGGTCTCGTCGACGAGATCAAGTCCGAGGGCAACATCATTCTCTTCATCGACGAAATCCACAACCTCGTCGGCGCGGGCGACGCGACCGAGGGCTCGATGAACGCCGCCAATATCCTGAAGCCCGCCCTTTCCCGCGGGGAAATTCAGGTCATCGGCGCGACGACCTTCAAGGAATACCGCAAATATATCGAAAAGGACGCCGCCCTCGAACGCCGCTTCCAGCCCGTCACGATCGAGGAGCCGTCGATCGCCGACACCGTGCAGGTGCTGTCGGGCGTCAAATCCTATTACGAGGGCTATCATAACGTCCAAATCCCCGAGGCGCTGCTCGGCCGCATCGTCACCCTTTCCGAGCGCTACGTCAACAACCGCTTCCTGCCCGACAAGGCCATCGACCTGCTCGACGAGGCCTGCGCCTGCGCCAGTCTGCGCAACCGCGCCGTCGACGAGCTCTATACCGTCAACCGCCGCATCGCCGCGCTTTCGCAGGAGGCGGAGCAGCTCGAGGCAGACGTCGAAACGCCCGATTACGAGCGCCTCGCGACGGTGCGGTCGGAGCTCGCGAAATACCAGGAGCAGGCGGGCGCGCTCTATCAGCCCGCCTCGGAAAACGAGCTGACCGAAGCCGACGTCGCCCGCGTCATCGAGCTGTGGACGGGCATTCCCGCCGCCAAGGTGCAGGAGAGCGACCTCAAAAAGCTGGCGACCCTCGAATCCGCCATCCGCGAGCGCATCATCGGGCAGGACGAGGCCGTCTCGCTCGTCGTCTCGGCGGTCAAACGCTCGCGGGTGCAGACCACGGCACAGCGCCGCCCGGCGTCCTTCCTCTTCGTCGGACCGACCGGCGTCGGCAAGACCGAGCTCGTCAAGGTGCTCTCGAGCGAGCTCTTCGACACGCCCGAGACCATGATCCGGCTCGATATGTCGGAATTTATGGAAAAGCATTCGGTCTCCCGCCTGATCGGAGCGCCGCCCGGATATGTCGGCTATGACGAGGCCGGCCAGCTGACCGAAAAAGTCCGCCGCAAGCCCTATTCCGTCATCCTCTTTGATGAGATCGAAAAGGCGCACCCCGACGTGCTCAACGTCCTGCTGCAAATCCTCGACGACGGCCGCGTCACCGACGCGCAGGGCAGAACCGTCAATTTCGAAAACACGATCCTCGTCATGACCTCCAACGCCGGCAGCGACCGCCCCGACCAGCTCATCGGCTTCGGCAAAACGCAGGCAGACGCCTCGCGCGATAAGGCGCTCAAAGCGCTCGAATCCTTCCTGCGCCCCGAATTTCTCGCGCGGGTCGACGAGGTCGTCGTCTTCCGCCCGCTCGATACCGACAGCCTGACGAAGATCGCCGCCCTGCTGCTGCGGGAGCTGCGCGACGCCATGGCCGAAAAGGGCATCGAGGTCTCCTGGACCGAGGACGTCTGCGCCCATCTCGCCGCCGCCTGCAACCAGACAAAGCGCGGCGCGCGCGACCTGCGCAACCTCATCCGGCGGCAGATCGAGGACCCCATCGTCAACCGCATTATCGACGCCCCCGAGGGCGCCATCCGCCGCATTCGCGCCGAGCTTTCCGACGGCAGCGTCCGCGTTTTGACGAATCTCGACGAGGCATAACGGGCAAAAAACACTTGACGAACGGCAGGGGATATGTTACAATAAATCCTGCCGTGAAATGCGGGTGTAGTTCAATGGCAGAATCCCAGCCTTCCAAGCTGGTCGTGTGGGTTCGATTCCCATCACCCGCTCCAAAATCGGCAAGAGCCTCCCGGTTCTTGCCGATTTTTAATAGAGAATAGTCAATGCAATCAGGGTACAATGCGTTTTGCGCGGAATGGCGGCCGCACCCGCTTTGTTGCGCGCAAAATCTTCGACCCGAAGCGGTCGGATTTTTCTGTCCGGCAAGGAAGAGGACGCAGGAATACTGGCGTATTTCAAGGACTTTTGACGCAGTCCGGCGGGAAAATCCGCCCGCTTCGGGCGCATTGTACTCTGATTGCATTGACTATGCGCTTGTAGCTCAGCCGGATAGAGCAACTGCCTTCTAAGCAGTGGGTCGGGGGTTCGAGTCCCTTCAAGCGCGCCACGCCGCCGCAAAGAGCACATCGCCCGCGGCGGTCTTTTTTTGTTTCAAACGAAAAAGCCGACTGCAGCCAGTCGGTTTTTCCTTTTTATGCGTTACCCGTGGAGATACTTC
>CANQSG010000042.1 GCA_947626485.1 uncultured Clostridia bacterium
GAAGTCCTAATTGCCTTTCTTGCTACCGGAGAAGTTTTTTGACCTGATTTTGTAACACATCATTGACAAACCTACACGCGCAAAAAATCCCGCCGCACAAAAAGCGATGTTCTTGCCGGGGTGGCGTCACAGATTCCTTTCGGGATTGTCGGTCTGCTCCAGAAGATAATCCAGCGAGACGTGAAAATAGTTTGCAATTTGAATCAGTTCCGCAAGACCGGGCTCCCGCTCGCCCGTTTCGTATCGGCTGATGGTGTTCTGGTTCATGTTCAGATCCATCGCCAGTTTCAACTGCGAAATACCCTTGGCTTTTCGAATGGCTTTTAATCTCATAAAAATTACCCCTTGACTTTATTATCCCATATCGGTATAATATAAATATCCCAATACGGTATATTTCGGGGCAAAAAGCGGTCGCAACCCAAGCGGTTTCAGGTTCGCCGTCCGCCGGAAATTTTTGCGCAGGGGTGAGGAAATGGAAAAAAGTCAGCTTTACATGACGGTAAAGGAAGCGGCGCAGCTTTGGGGCGTCACAGAGGATACCGTCCGCCGATGGTGCAGAGAGGGGAAAATCGGCGTATTTCCGCAGAAGGACGAGTCGAATCGGCGTTGGTTTATTCCGCGCGGCGCCAAAAGACCGGAAAGCAAAACAAAGCAAAATAGGGACGCAAAATAAAAAAGGAGAGATCTGTCATGAAAAAAACAATTTCATTCGTGCTGGCTCTGATAATGCTTTGCACAATGGCGGCGTGTGGGACGACAACCGGCAATTTTGATACGCCCGCTCCCGCGCCGGAAAGAACGCGTGTTGAATTAAACGGAGATAACGCAATCGTTTACTTTATGGCCGATGCCGATATTTCCGATGTCGAGGTAACCGGAGGAAGTGCATTGGCCGGCTACAAATTCCGAGCGAATTTACACGTTACGGTTGACAAGAAGCAAGATTTCGAGCTGGAAAATGTGAACCTCACGCTTACTGTATACATTTCGGGAATGGAACGGTGGTCGGTTAGCTCTACGGAAAAGACGGTTTCCGTTCAGGTGCCTTACAGCGGGCACGCTGAAAAAACAATATCCATAACCGGCAGTTCTCATACAGAAACGGGAGCAAACCCGTATGTTGATTTCGTCTCCATTACAGCGGCATCCGGAGCAATTCTTCAATAAATTTTTGAATTTTCTCAAGGTATAGAGTGTAAAAGCCCTCGCAAACGTCTGCACGGACGTCGGCGGGGCTTTTTCTAAGGTAGTGATTTTTCCACATGGGGGGTCTTGTGCCCTTTTTGTCGGGTGATTCGCGGCTCCGGCGGGACCGTTGCCCAGCAGCAGCGCGCCGTTTTTTTGATAAATTCGGCGCAACGGCGCCGCCGATTCCCCGCAGTTGCTTTTTAGGGCGGGGTATGGTATAATCCTATTATTAAAACGGAATTTGACGGCGGCGGACGGAAAACGGAGGGCTCGGGATGAAAAAATATCTGCGCGTGATGCGCATCGATCACTGGATCAAGCAATTCTTCATCGTGCCGGGCTGCATCTGCGCCTATCTGCTTGCCGGAGAGGACGCCACGATCGGCGCCGCCCTGCTGCACTTTGTCGTCGGCTTTCTGGGCACCAGCCTGATCGCCTCGGCGAATTACGTCATCAACGAATGGCTCGACGCGGCGTTTGACCGCTTCCACCCGACCAAGAAAAACCGCAGCGTCGTCACGGAGGACGTCGACGGCAGGGTGATCTGGGCGCTCTGGGGCGCGCTGTCGCTGGCGGGATTCTGCCTCGGCTGGCTGCTGAGCCTCTCCTTCCTCGTGACGCAGATCTGGCTCTGGGTCATGGGCATTCTCTATAATGTCAAGCCCTTCCGCACGAAGGACATCGCGATCCTCGACGTGCTCTCCGAGTCCGTCAACAACGCGATCCGCCTGCTGATGGGCTGGTTCCTCATCTCCCCGCGCACCCTGCCGCCTTGCAGTATTCTGCTCGGCTACTGGATGGCGGGCGCTTTTTTGATGGCGATCAAGCGTTACGCGGAATACCGCATGATCGGCGACCCGGAGCTGGCGGGCAAATATCGCCGTTCCTTCCGGTTTTACACCGAAAAATCCCTGCTTATCAGCGCGTTTTTCTACGCGATGTGCTCCGTCCTCTTTATCGGCATTTTCCTGACGAAATACCGCATCGAGCTGATTTTATTCATGCCGCTGCTCATCGGCCTGTTCTGCTATTATTTTTGGATCTCGTTCAAGCAGGATTCGGCGGTGCAGAAGCCGGAAAAGCTCTACGGCGAAAAGGGGCTGATGGCCTATCTCCTGCTGCTCGCCGTCGTCTTCACGCTGCTGATGCTGATCGACATTCCGGCGCTGAATATTTTTGTCACCAACGCGCTCACCACGTTTTAAGCGGTCGGATCCGAAGGGGGAAGCCATGCGGGAAGCAAAAGCGCCGACGGATTACGCGGCCTATCTCTTTGACGTCGACGGAACGCTCTACGCCCAGCGCCCGCTGCGGCTGCGCATGGCCGTGCGCATGGCAGCCTTTGCCCTGCGCCACCCCGGCAAGCTCGGCGACCTGCGGCTCGTGATGCAGTATCGCCGCCTGCGGGAGCAGGACGACCTTCGCGAGCTTTCGACCGAAGCGCTCGCCGACGCGCTCGCCGACCGACGCGGGCTGCCGCACGACCGGGTGCGCGCCGCGGTGCAGCGCTGGCTCTTTGCCGAACCGCTCGCGCTGCTGCCGCGCTGCGCCTATCGCGACGTGTTGGAATTCCTGCAAACGGCTGCCGCGCGCGGGGCGGTCGTCGCGATCTATTCGGACTATCCGGCGGCGGACAAGCTGGTTGCGCTCGGCGTGCGCGCCGATTTCGTCTTCTGCGCGGACGACCCGCAGATCGCCGCCCAAAAGCCGGATCGCCGCGCGATGGCGCACATTCTGACGACCCTCGGCCTGCCGGCGGACGGCGTTTTATACGTCGGCGACCGGGCGGAAAAGGACGGGCGCGCCGCCGCCCTCATCGGTATGCCGTATTGCGACGTCGTCGAATTCCGCGCCGCGCTGCGGGCACAAAAGGGGACAGAAAGATGAAGGAAAAAACCGAAAACCGGATCCGAACCCGCCTGTCGCGCGCGGCGGGTTGGCTCGACATCCACGCCGACCGGCTGCTGCTCGTGCTGCTCGCGTTGCAGGCGATCGGCCTTGTCGTCACGCTGCTGTGCGTCGGCGTTTTGACCGTCGGGGATTCGCCGAGCTACATCGCGCCGGCCGAGAGCTTCCTGCAAAGCGGCGTCATGCGCGACACGCACGGGGCGCCGATTTTGCAGCGCACGCCGGGGTATCCCTTTCTGCTGGCGATGATTTACGCGGTGACCGGCGGGAGCAACCTCGCCGTCGTCTTTGTGCAGATGGGGATGGCGCTCGCCGTGACCTTCCTGCTTTTCCGGGTCGTCGGCAGCTTGACGCGCCCCTGCCTCGGCCTCGCCGCCGCCCTCTTTTATATCGCCGATTTCGCGGTTTACAGCGCCGCCGTTTCTATTTTGACCGACCTGCCCTTCGCCTTCCTTTTGACGCTCGCGCTGTTCCTGCTGACAAAGCGGCTGCAAACCGGGGAAAGCCGGTATCTCGTCGGCTGCTTCGCCCTGTTGCAGGTCGCGATGCTCTTCCGCCCGACGATTTTGTATTTCAATCTGCTGCTGGCGGCGGTGCTGCTCGTTTTCTCGCTGCTGCGCCGTTTGTCCTGGAAGACGACCGGCGTTTACCTGCTGCTTCTCCTGGTCGTTCTGGGCGGCTGGACGGCGCGCAACGCGGTGCGCTTCGGGCGGCCGGTCTTCACGACGATCCGGGAGGAAAGCACCTATCTTTATTATGCGCCGGAGCTCTACGCGCAGGAAAACGACATTTCGTTCGACGAGGCGATGGCGCATTTCGAGGCGCAGCTCGAAGAACAATACCCGGATTTCGACCGGCTGCCGCGCATGGAACAGGTCGACGCCTACCGCCAAATCGGCTCGACTTATCTGCGCGCCCACCCGCTCGGCTATCTGCGCATGAACGTGCTGGGGCTTTTCAAAGAAATGGTGGGTCCCGATTCGGACACCATCGACGCCCTGCCGCTGCCGGCGGCGCTGCGGACGCTCTGCAAGCTGGGGGTCGCCGGAATGCTGCTGCTGTCCTATTTGCTGTACGCGGTCGGCTTTTTCGCCAACCTCCGGCGGCTGCGCTGGCTTGACTGGCTGCTGCTGTTGACGACGATGTACCTCATGGCGAGCACCGCCGTGCTCGGGTACAGCCGCTTCCGCCTCGCCTTTTATCCCACGAGCCTGACCGGCACCTTCCTCTGCCTGCGCACCCGTGCCTTCGCCGCGCCGAAGCCGAAACCCGAACCGGCGCAACCGAACGAAGCGGCCGGGGAAGCGTCCCGTTGACGCAAAAGGGAAAAAGAAAAAGCGACGTTCTTCGTTGGAAGAGCGTCGCTTTTCTGTCCGTATTGTTCCGTCAGGTGCGGATTTTGGCGGTTTCGCGCTGCGCCATGACGAGGTCGTAGTAGACGGATTTGTGCGCCATCAGCTCGCGGTGGGTGCCGATCTCGACGATGCGGCCCTCGTCGAGGACGAGCAGGCGGTCGGCGTCCCGCAGGGTCGAGAGCCGGTGGGCGATCGCGAAGGTCGTCTTGCCCCGCACCAGCTGCGCCAGCGCGTCCTGAATCTTCTTTTCGGTCTCGGTGTCGAGCGAGGCGGTCGCCTCGTCGAGGATCAGGATTTTCGGGTCGTGCAGAATGGCGCGGGCGATGGCGATGCGCTGGCGTTCGCCGCCCGAGAGGGTCAGCCCCCGTTCGCCGACCCGGGTCTGATAGCCGTCGGGCAGCAGGACGATGAACTCGTGGGCGTTGGCGATCTTCGCCGCCCGGATGATCTCGTCGAAGGTCGCGTCGGGCTTGGCGTAGCGGATGTTGTCGAGCACGGTGCCGTCGAACAGGAAGGTCTCCTGCAATACGACGCCGATCTGGCTGCGCAGCGTATGCTGCGAGAGGTCGCGCAGGTCGACCCCGTCGACGCGGATGGCGCCCTCGGTCGGGTCGTAGAGCCGCATGACGAGGTTGATGAGCGTCGATTTTCCGACGCCCGACGGGCCGACAATGCCGATCATCTCGCCCGGCTCCACGCGGAAGGAGATCTCGTGCAGCACGGTGTGATAGCTCTGATAGCCGAAGGAGACGTCGTCAAAGACCACCTCGCCGCGGATGGCGAGGTCGACCGGGTCGGGGCGCTCGCGCACCTCGCTCTCCTCGTCGACGATCTCGAAAATTTTCCCGGCGCTGACCGAGGCGTCGGCGATCTGGCGCGGCAGGCCGATCGACCAGCGCAGCGGGGTGTAGATCATGGAAATGTAGGTGCAGAACTGGATGAGCTGGCCGAGCTGCATCTCCTGCCGCAGCACCAGCTTTCCGCCGAACCAGAGCACGAAGAACTCGCCGATCGTGGCGAAAAAGGTCAGCAGCGGCACGCATTTCGACCAGAAGACCTCGGCGCGCACCATGGCTTTCCGGTGCTCCTCGACCGCCCGGCGGTATTTCTGGATTTCGAGCTCTTCGTTGCCGAAGGACTTGACGACCCGCACGCCGCTCAGAATATCGTGCAGCACCGTCGACGCCCAGGCGCGCTTGCGCCACGCCTTCCAATAGCGCAGATCCATGCTGTGGGTCAGGCTTTTCATCGCGAAGATCAGCGGCGGCATCGGCAGCAGCACGAGCAGCGCCAGCCGCACGTCGGTCACGAAGAGGATGACCGAGATGACGAGGAAGGAAAAGAGTTGAATGATGGCGTCGCGCCCCGTCGAGGACAGGAAGGTCTGCACCCGGCTCGTGTCGCCCGACATCCGGCTCATCAGGGCGCCGGCGGTGTGATTCGAGACCGAGCGCATCGAGAGCGCCTGAATTTTTTCAAACAGCAGGGTGCGCAGATCGCGCGAGACGCCGTTCGACAGCCGGTTGGAGAGCTTCTGATTGCCCCGCGAGAGAAAGGCGGTCGCGACGTGCATGGCGAGAAACAGCCCGAGCAACACGAGCAGCCCCGCAAGGTCGGAACGGTTGCGCGGCACGATGTAATCGTCGATGATGCGGCGCATGACGTAGGGGTTGACGATCTGGAACACCTGCGCGAGCACCGTCAGCAGAATCGAGCCGATGAAGATGGCGCGGTAGGGGCGGCAGAGGCGCAGCATTCGCAGCAGAAGCCGGCTTTTCTTCGCGCAGTGAAAGCACTGATTGCTGCCCCGCGGAAACAGGCGGCCGCATTTCGGGCAGATGTACTCGCCCTGCGCCTCGTCGTAATCCGGAAAGGCGAGGTGCCGGTTGTGGTAGTCGAGCATCTTCGCGACCTCGGCGTAGCGCAGAAAATACCGATCTGTAAAGCAGCAGACGCAGCAGGCCTCCCCGCCGGCTTCGAGGTAAAACGAGCCGCTGCCCATGTCCTGCTCGACCTGAAATTCGGCGCAGTCGGCGAGGATAAACCGCCGCACCGGCACGCCGTCGCGGAAGGCGAAAAGGGTCTCGGGCGTCACGACGAGATAGCCCTCGGTCTTTTCGCCCAAAAAATCGAGGTCGAAGGGCAGCGCGAAAACGGGCGCCGCGTCCAGCTGTGCGGTGATCTGTTCGGGCAGCGAAAACAGCAGTTTCAACGGAAATTCCCCCTGTTCGCAGGTCAGAGAAACAGCTCGATCCGCTGGCGGCTGGCGGCGTCGAGCGTGTTGTAGTCCGGGATGTGGTAGAGGTTGCCCTCGACGTCGCGAATGTTGACGGTCTTGCCGTGCATCACCCGGATGTTCGACGCCGTGTCGCTGATGCAGAGCTCGACCTCGCCGCCCGGTGTGACGGCCGTCAGGTAGAGATACCCCAGCGTGTCGTGCGCCTCGCGAATGGCGGTGATGGTGGGGATATAGTATTTATAGCGCAGATAGCTTTGCACGGTCTCCTGCTGCTGTTCCGGCAGCGCCTCGATGTCGTCGAGGATGCCGACCTCCTCCTTGTCGACGAGCACCGAAATGTACCGGTTCTCGTGGAAATAGGGGAACAGGCGGGTCAGGGTGACCTTGGGGTAAAAGACGTCGCCGACCCGCAGGGAGAGAAAGCCGCTGTCGAGCAGCTTGAATTCCGCGCGCGCGGGGTCGATCTCGCCTAAAATCGTGAGCTCCGGCTTTTCCGGCCGTTCGGGGAAATCGCCGTGTTCGGGACGTGGTCTCGGCATAGGATACACCTCGTTTTCGTCAGGCGCGGGGACGGCGGGGCGCGGGTGCGGGGGCGCCGCCGTCGTCACCGATGAACTGGAAGGCTTCGGTCTGCAATTTATGTAACCGGAAGTAGATGCCCCGTCGGGCGATCAGCTCCGCGTGGGTGCCGAGCTCCTTGAGCTCGCCGTGTTCGATGACGGCGAGGCGGTCGGCGTCCCGCAGGGTCGAGAGCCGGTGGGCGATGGAAAGGATCGTCCGCCCCTCTTTCAGGCGGTCGATGGCCTCCTGAATTTTGCGCTCGGTGCGGGTGTCCATCGCCGCCGTCGCCTCGTCTAAAATCAGGATCGCGGGCTTTTGCAGAATCGCCCGGGCAATCGACAGCCGCTGCCGTTCGCCGCCCGAAAGCAGGACGCCGCCCGCGCCGATCATGGTGTCGTACCCCTCGGGCTGTTTTAAGATGAATTCGTGGGCGTGCGCCATTTTGGCGGCGGCGATGACCTCGTCCATGCTCGCGTCGGGTCGGGCGTACCGGATGTTGTCGGCGATCGTGCCGATAAAGAGGTAGGTCTCCTGCGAGACGACGCCGACGTTGTGTCGCAGGTCGGCGAAGGAGAGGTCGCGCAGGTCGACGCCGTCGATCGTGATGCGCCCCTCGGTCGGGTCGTAAAGCCGGCTGATGAGGTGAATCAGCGTCGATTTCCCGGCGCCGGTCTTGCCGACGATGCCGAACATCTGCCCCGCCTTGATCTCGAGCGAAACGTCGCGGATCACGGGGCGGCCGGGCTCGTATTCAAAGGAGACGTGCTCGAGCTTGATCTCGCCTTTTAACGCCGGCATGGGGACGGGGTGCTCGGTCTCCCGCACGGTCGGCTCGGCGTCGAGAATTTCGAACATGCGCGCCGCCGCGTCCATGCACATCGCCCAGCGGTCGCCGAGGTTGAAGAAGAAATTGACGGCGCCCGACAACATCCCGGCGTAGGAGATCAGGGCGGACATTCCGCCGAGCGTCATGTTGCCGTAGAGGATGAAAAAGGCGCTCATGGCGAGCAGGATCGTCGTGGCGACGTTGTTGATCAGCGAGACAAAGGGCAGCAGGTTCGCCACGCGGTCGGTCTGGCGGTAGCTCGCCTCATACAGCGCGTCGTTTTTCTCGCCGTAGCGCTCGATTTCGTCGGCTTCGCGGGCGAAGGCCTTGACGACCCGCTGGCCGCTCAGGGTGTCGCTGAGCAGGGCGTTGGCGCTGCGGGTCGCGATGTGCACCCGGTGGTGCAGCCGCCGCTGTCCCTTGCGGAAGCGGTGGAATAAATAGCCCGCGAGGGCGGTCAGCGTCGCGACGACCAGCGTGATGGGGACGCTGATCCAGAACATCAGGGCGATCAGGCCGAAGATCGTGACGAGGTTGACGAGGGCGGCGGGGATCGTGTCCTCGAAGAACCAGAAGATGTTGTCGGTGTCGTTCTCGACGCGGGTCATCAGCGAGCCGGTCTGCTTTTTCGTGAAGAAATCGACCGACAGGATTTGCAGCCGCGAAAAGATGCGGCAGCGGATGTCCGCCATCAGCTTCGGGGTGATGTAGGCCGTCAGGATGCCGTGCGCGGCGGAAAAGAGGGTGCTCAGCAGCCGCAGCAGCGCGATCGTGACGACGAGGAAGGTCACCTGCCCGTAATACCGCCCCGAGGCGGTCAGCACCTGATCGTAGAGCAGCTGGGAGCTGAAATAGGGGAGGATCAGGCTCAGCACCGTGCTCAGCAGAATGGAGACGGCGATCAGGATCGCCTCCCGCTTGTAGTTTAAGTACATCTTGCACAGCCGCGCGAAGGTCGAGCCCTTGTCGGTGCAGTTGGGGCAGACCTTGCGCACCGGGTTAGGGTAGCGGGTGTGGCACTTCGGGCAGAAATCCTCGGTGCCCTGTAACTGGCGGTCGTCGATGGGCTCGCCGTCCCGCACCTGAAAGAGCCGGTCGACGAATTTTTGAAAGAGGTCGCTGCGCCCGAGGGACATCCGCGCGAGCTGGCAGGCGGCGCTGTCGCGGGTCGTCAGCACCAGCCGCGCCGTCGTCATCTGGCGGTCGAGCTCGAGCGTTTCGATCGAAGCGAGCGGAATTTCGCGGTAATCCGAGACCGCGAAGGAGACGGATTCGCGCAAAACCCTGCGCCCCCGCCGTTTGCGCCGCAGGGTCTCGAGCCCCGTGAGCAGATAGAGGTTCTCCTCGTCGAAGGTCAGCACCGTGTCGACGTAGCAGCCCTCGCCGTCGAGGTCGGCCTTGACGCAGTAGCGCAGGCGATCCGGGTCGACGCCCCGCGCCCGCAGCGCCTCGAGCACCGGGTCGGATAATACGGTAAAATACTGCAAACGGACCCCTCCGTTTCGCGCAAACCCCGGCGGTGCAGCCGCCCGGGGAAAAGAAATTCGTCTGAAATCCTTTTCATTATAAGCGGTTTCGCGAAAAAAGCAAGCCTAATTTTTGCATTTTTTCCGATTTTTTTCGCCCGTCGCGACCGGCGGAAAGGGCGGGGGAGAGCCGTTTTGCGACCCGTTTGCCGCTTCTCGCGCCATTCGCGGGATTTCGCCGGATTTTACCGGTTTTCGACGGCGCAGCTGCCGCACAGCGCCGGAAGCTGCGTTTTGCGGTCGTAATAGTCCGGATAGCCGAGGTCGGTCGTCGCGTGTTCGGTCAAAAACAGAAAATCGTCGTCCGAAAACCCGCGCGTCGCGACGTTCTCAAAAAAGGAGAGCAGCGAAGCCTCCCGCAGCGTTTGCAGCGCCTCGGGCTGTTCGGCGGCGGCTTGCAGCCCCGAGACGACCTGCGCGCCGGTCAGCCGCAGCGTCCTGCCGTCGTCGAGCGTCAGGCGGACGCCGTCGAACCGGTCGAGCAGGGCGGCGAGCCCGTCGGCGTCGAGAATCAGGGTGCGGTCGATGCTGCCCGCGAAGGTCTCCGCCTCCCCGGCGGTCGTGCCGGGCGGCAGCGTCGTCGCGGTCAGCCGCCCCGCCGCGCAGTCGAAGATCAGAATATCATAGGTTTTCAACACGTCGACGCGCAGCAGCACCGTCAAAGTTTCGGGGGCGGGCGGCGTGTAGGGCACCGATTCCGCCGTCCAGGCGACTGTCCTGCCCCGCACGCCGCGCAGCGTAAAATAGGAAAGCGCCGTCCCCGCCAGCGCCAGCGCGCAGATAAACAGCGCAAGCACCGTCGAGAGCACCCGGTCGCGCAGCCGTTGTTTCATGCGATCCCCTCCTTTTTTTCGTTTTCAATCCCCGCCGCCGCGTAATGCGCACGGGTCGGTCTATTTAGGATTGCCGGGCAAAATGCGGGTTATGCGCGCCCGCGCGAAAAAAAGCGGCAAAATCGGCGGCTTTGCGGCAAATCTCCCACTTGCGGCGGCGGCGCAAATATGGTAAAATAAATGCATTAGGTAAAATCGGTTGTATTTTGCCCCGTTTTCGGCGCACCAACCCCGTTTTTGATTCGGAAAAGAGGAACAAAGCATGGAATATTCATTTTCGCGCGCCGCGGCGACGATCAAGCCGTCGGCGATTCGGGAGATTTTAAAATTTACGTCGCTGCCCGGCATCATCCCCTTCGCGGCGGGCAATCCGGCGCCCGAGGCCTTTCCCACCGAGGCGGTCGCCGAGATCTCCGACCGGCTGCTGCGCACCGCCCCCATCGACGCGCTGCAATACTCCGTCACCGAGGGCTACACCCCGCTGCGCAACCACCTGAAAGCCGACCTGCACGACCGCTGCGGCATGGGGCAGAGCTTTGACGAGCTCATCGTGACCTCGGGCGCCCAGCAGGTCATGTCGCTGGCGGTCAAGGCCTTCTGCAACCCCGGCGACGAGGTCTTCTGCGAGGACCCCTCCTTCATTGGTTCCCTCAACGCCTTCCGCGCGGGCGGCGCGAAGCTGGTCGGCGTCCCCATGCAGCCGGACGGCATCGACCTCGAGCGGCTCGAGCAGGCGCTCAAAGAGGCGCGGCATCCCCGCCTGCTTTACGTCATTCCGAACTTCCAAAACCCGACCGGCGTCACCCTCTCCCGCGAGAAGCGCCCGGCGCTCTACGAACTCGCAAAGCGGTACGGCGTCCTGATTTTGGAGGATAACCCCTACGGCGAGCTGCGCTTTGCCGGGGAGGATATCCCGACGATCAAGTCGATGGACACCGAGGGCATCGTCATCTACGCCGGCACCTTTTCCAAGGTGCTTTCCCCCGGCATGCGCATCGGCTACTGCCTCGCCCCCGCCCCCGTCATCCAGAAGCTCGTCGCCCTCAAGCAGACGCAGGACGTCCACAGCAGCATCTGGGCGCAGCAGGTGGCGGACGTCTTTTTGACCGAATACGACTTCCCGGCGCACCTCGAGCGCCTGCGCGAAATTTATTGCCGCAAGGCCATGCTCTGCATGGAGCAGGCCGAGCAGCTGCTGCAGCCCGAGATCACCTTCCACCCCGTCGAGGGCGGGCTGTTCCTCTGGTGCCGCCTGCCGAGCGGGACGGATATGCAGAAATTCTGCACGGTGGCGGTCTCGGATTTCCACGTCGCCGTCGTGCCGGGCAACGCCTTCTCGGTCGACGAGAACGCCCCGAGCGACTGCTTCCGCATCAATTATTCCACCCCGACGGACGAGCAGATCGTCGAAGGGATGCAGCAGCTGAAACGGACGAAGGAGAAATTGTTATGAACGAAACAACCGAAACCGCGACCCGCAAACGGGCGTTAAGCTGTATCCAGCCCTCCGGCGCGCTGACGCTGGGCAATTACCTCGGCGCGCTGAAAAACTGGGTGCAGATGCAGGACGATTTTGATTGCATTTATTCCGTCGCCGACCTGCACACCATCACGGTGCGGCAGGAACCTGCCAAATTCCGCGCCCAAATTTATTCCACCTGCGCGCTGCTGCTCGCCATCGGGCTCGACCCGGCGCGCTCGATCCTCTTCGTGCAGTCCGACGTCCCGGCGCACGCCCAGCTCAGCTGGGTGCTCGGCTGCTACACCCAGTTCGGCGAGATGTCCCGCATGACGCAATTTAAGGACAAATCCGCCCGCCACGCCGAAAACGTCAACGTCGGCCTCTTTTCCTATCCCGTCCTCATGGCGGCGGATATCCTGCTGTATCAGGCGGATTTCGTCCCGGTCGGCGCCGACCAGAAGCAGCACCTCGAGATCGCCCGCGATATCGCCGTGCGCTTCAACGGCCTGTACGGCGACGTTTTCACCGTCCCCGAGCCCTATATCCCGACGACCGGCGCGAGCGTGAAATCGCTGCAGGACCCGACGAAGAAAATGTCGAAATCGGACGAGAACCCCAACGCCTGGATCGCCCTGCTCGACACGCCGGAAGACATCATGCGCAAGTGCAAGCGCGCCGTCACCGATTCGCAGGCGCGCGTCTGCATCGGCGAGGGCAAGGACGGCGTCAACAACCTCATCGGCATCTATTCCGCCCTGACCGGCCGCACCCCGGCGCAGATCGAGGCAGAATTCGACGGGCAGGGCTACGGCGTCTTTAAGCAGCGGGTCGGCGAGGCCATCGTCGAAGCCCTGCGCCCCATCCGCGAGCGCTACGCCGATTATATTGCCGACAAGGCCGAGCTCGAAGCCATTTACCGCGCGGGCGCCGAGCGCGCCGCGAAGATCGCCGGCCGCACCCTCGGCAAGGCCATGCGCAAGATCGGCTTCGCCTTTTAAGCATCCGAATTTTCCGGCATAAATTTTGCGCTAAGGAGGGCGGGCAGATGGCGTGGCCTTTGGCGGGCAACCGCACCGTACAGCAAAATCTGGAGGCGATGCTGCGGGAGCATCGCCTGCCCCACGCGATTTTGATCGAGGGGGAGAGCGGCCTCGGCAAGCGGACGCTGGCGGCATACCTCGCGAAGGGGGCGCTCTGCTCGGGCGAGCACCCGCCCTGCGGCGTCTGCCGTGACTGTCACCTCGCCGAGGTCGGCAGCCACCCCGACCTGCTGACGACGGCGCCGGAGGACAAAAAGAAGACCGTCACCGTCGCGCAGGTGCGGCAGGTGCGGCAGGAGGCCTATTTAAAGCCCCACCGCGCCGCCCGCCGCGTCTTCGTCTTCGAACAGGCGGAAACCCTCAACGAACAGGCGCAGAACGCCCTGCTGAAAGTCCTCGAAGAGCCCCCCGCAGACGCGCTGTTTTTACTGATTGCAACCTCGCAGCAAAGCCTGCTCGAAACGGTGCGCAGCCGCTGCGTCGTCCTCTCGCTCGCCCCGCCGACGCGGGAAGAAGCCCTCGCCGCGCTCGCCGCACTTACAAAAAAACCGAGTGAGGCGCAGGTCGCCGCGCTCGACGCGAGTGGCAACAACGTCGGCCGGGCGCTGTCGCTGTTAGAGCGCAAAAAGGCCGACCCCGCCG
>CANQSG010000043.1 GCA_947626485.1 uncultured Clostridia bacterium
CCGAGGACGTCGACCGCGTTTCGGTGCTCTCCCGCTCGGTCGAGGGGGTGCAGGCGGGCGTCACGATCAAGCAGGTCGAGGCGTCGGTCTACAAGATCTCGCTGCGTACATACGAGCCGCTCGACGCGGCGGAAATTTGCCGGAATATGGGGGGCGGCGGCCACCGCGCGGCGGCGGGCTGCACCCTGAGCGGCACCCTTGAATCGGTGCGCGAGACCGTGTTGAAATGGGTCGGACAGGCTCTGGAGAAAGCCGATGCAGGGACTGCTGCTTTGTAACAAGCCCGAAGGGGTCACCTCCTTCGGCGTCGTCGCGCAGCTCAAACGGCTGAGCGGCGAAAAACGCGTCGGCCACACCGGCACCCTCGACCCGATGGCGACCGGCGTCCTGCCGGTGCTCTTCGGCAGGGCGACGCTGCTCTCGCGCTATTTGCTCGACGCCGAAAAGACCTACCGCGCGACGGTGCGTCTGGGCGTCGAGACCGACACGCTCGACCGCACCGGGACCGTCACGGCGCGCGCCGACGTCGACGTGACGCCCGAACAGATCGACGCGCTGCTGCCGAACTTCTGCGGCGAGCAGCTGCAAACGCCGCCGGCCTATTCCGCCCTGCGGCAAAACGGCGTGCGGCTTTATACCCTCGCGCGCCAAGGCGTCGCCGTCGACCCGCCGCCCCGCCGGATCACCGTTTCCCGCCTGACGCGCACGTCGCCGCTGCGCGACGGCTGCTTTACCGTCGAGGTGACCTGCTCGAAGGGCACCTATATCCGCTCGCTTTGCCGCGATATCGGCAGGGCGCTGGGCTGCGGCGCGACGCTCGACGCCCTCTGCCGCACCCGCACGGCGGGCTTTTTGCTCGAAGAATGCCTTTCGCCCGACGGCCTGACCCCGTGCGAATTCGCGCAGGCGCTGCTGCCCGCCGAGCGGGCGGTCGCGCATTTTCCGGCGGTTTCGGTCACCCAAAAGCAGGCGCTGCGCTTTCAAAACGGCGGCGCGCTCGACCTCGACCGCCTGACCTTTGCGGGGGAGCCGGTGGCGGGGCTCTACCGGGTCTATTGCGACGCGGCGTTTCTCGGCCTCGGCGCCCTGCGCCCGGAGGCGGGGACACTCGCCGTGGAATGTCTGATTTTATTACGGGAGGAAGCCGGTTACCATGCCTGAAACCGCCATCGCGCTCGGGACGTTCGACGGGCTGCACCGCGGTCATCGGCAGGTGCTGCGCGCCGCGCTGCAAAGCGGCAAGCCCGCCCTCGCCGTCACCTTTGACCGCCCGCCGCGCCAGACCCTCCTGCGTAAGACATCCGGGCAGCTGCTGACGGCGGCGGAAAAGCGGGAACGTTTGCTTAAAATGGGCTTTCGCGACGTGATCAGCCTCGATTTCGCGGCGGTGCGCGACCTGCCCCCCGCCGAATTTCTCGCCCTGCTGCGCGCGCGGTTTTCCCCGGCGCTGCTCTGTTGCGGCTATAATTACCGCTTCGGCGCCGGCGGCGCGGGGGACACCGCCCTGCTCGCCGCCGACTGTCGGGCGCACGGTGTCGCCCTTTCGGTCAGCGACCCGGTCTGTTATCACGGCGAGGCGATCTCCTCCACCGCCATCCGCGCCCGCATCGCCGCGGGGGAAATGCCGGCGGCGGCGGAAATGCTCGGCGAGCCCTTCGGCTTTACGGCGCCGGTCGTCCACGGGGACGAGCGGGGGCGCACGATCGGCTTCCCGACGGTCAACCAGCCCTATCCCGACGAGCTCATCCGCCCGCGTTTCGGGGTCTACCGCGCGATCTTCACGGTCGACGGCAAATCCTACGACGCCGTCGTCAACTTCGGCGTCCGCCCGACCTATCCGCTCGACTGCCCGCTCGCCGAGACCTATATCCTCGATTTCCACGAGACGCTTTACGACCGCACGGCGCGCGTCGCCTTCGCGGAGTTTTACCGCCCCGAGCGCCCCTTCGAAAGCCTCGCGGCGCTGCGCGAACAGATCGCCCGCAACGTCGAACAGGTGCGCGCCTTCCGCGCGAAAGAAACCGGCGGCTGCTGAAATCCCACGCTTGCCGCCCTTCTGACAGGAACAGAAAAACGCCCCCGTTCTCCCTTGCATGGAAGAACGGGGGCGCTGCGTTGTGATAGTAACCCCGGCGGAAGGGTTATTCGGCCTGCGCGGCGGCTTCTGCGATGACCTTGCTCGCGACGGGCGGCGGCGCCTCCTCGTAGCGGGCGAATTCGAGGGTGAAGGTGGCGCGCCCCTGCGTTAGAGAGCGCATCGCGGTCGAAAAATCTGCCGTTTCCGCCATCGGCACCTCGGCGACGACCTCCTGCCGCTTGCCCTCCATCGGGTTCATGCCGATGACGCGGCCGCGCCGCTTGTTGATGTCGCCGATGACGTCGCCTAAATTATCGTCGGGCAGGATGACCTTCAGGGTGCCGATGGGCTCGAGCAGGACGGGACCGGCCTGCGGAATGCCCTCTTTATAGGCGAGCGACGCCGCCGTTTTGAAGGCCATTTCGGAGGAATCGACGGGGTGATAGGAGCCGTCGACCAGCGTCGCCTTGACGCCGACCATCGGATAGCCCGCCAGCACGCCCCGCGTGACGCTCTCGCGCAGCCCTTTTTCGACGGCGGGGAAGAAATTCTTGGGCACGGCGCCGCCGAAGACCTTTTCTTCAAAGACGAGCTCCTCGCTGTCGCAGGGCTCGAACTCGATCCAGACGTCGCCGAACTGGCCGTGTCCGCCCGACTGCTTCTTGTGCCGCCCCTGCACCTTGACGCTCTTGCGGATCGTCTCGCGATAGGCGACGCGCGGCGTTTGGAAGCCGACGTCGACGCCGAATTTCGATTTCAGCTTGGAGAGAATGACGTCGATGTGCTGCTCGCCGAGGCCGGAAAGCAGCTGCTCGTGGGTCTCCTGATTGACCGAGAAGCGGACGGTCGGATCCTCCTCGATCAGCCGCGCAAGCCCCTGCGCGATCTTATCCTCGTCGCCCTTCGCCTTGGGCACGAGCGCGACGGTCAAATTCGGGGCGGGGAAGGCGACCGGCGCATACTGTACCGCCTGCCCGGCAACCGCGAGGGTGTCGCCCGTCAGGACGTCGCCGAGCTTCGCGACCGAGCCGATGTCGCCCGCCGGGATCGCGCCGGCGTCCTCCTGCTTGCCGCCCTTGATCCACATGACCTTCGCGAAGCGCTCCTCGTTGCCCGTCCGGCTGTTGACGAGGCGGGCGTCGGCCTTGACGCTGCCGCTCAAGACCTTGAAATAGGACAGCTTGCCGACAAACGGGTCGGCGATCGTCTTGAAAACGAGCAGCGAGGCAGGGGCGGATTCGTCGCAGGCGATTTCGACCTCGGCGCCGTCGCGGGTGGCCTTGGCGGGCTTGCTGTCGGCGGAGGGGGCGATCTTGCTTAAGATCTCGACGAGCAGCGAGACGCCGTCGCAGGTCTGTCCCGCGCCGCAGAAGACCGGGCAGACCTCGCCGCGCGCCATGCCGCCCGCCAGCGCCGTCAGAATTTCCTCCTGCGTAAAGGCTTCGCCCTCGAAATATTTTTCCATCAGCGCATCGTCGCAGGAGGCGACGGCCTCGAGCATGATGTTGCGCATGTGGCGAATGTCCTCGGTCTCGGGCGCCGGCTCATAGGGGGCGGGCTTGCCGTCGGCGAAGGTGTAGGCCTTGCCGTCGATCAGGTTGAGGTAGCAGACGGTCTGATCCCCCTCGAGATAGGGCACGACGACGGGGCAGATCACGGCGCCGTACCGCCCGGTCAAAATCGAAATGACGCGGTAAAAATGCGCGTGGGAGGAGTCGAGCTTGTTGATGAAGAAGGCGATCGCGCGACCCTCCGCCTTCGCGCGGTCGTAGCACTGCTCGGCGCCGACCGTCAGACCCGACTTGCCCGACAGGACGAGCAGCGCCGTATCGGCAGCCGTCAAGGCTTCGCTGACGCCGCCGGCGAAGTCAAACAGGCCGGGCGCGTCGATCAGATTCCATTTGACGCCTTGTGTTTCGATGGGATAAACCGCCGTGCTGACCGAGACGCCGCGCTTTTTCTCTTCGGGGTCGAAGTCGAGCGTCGTCGTTCCCTCGGCGACCTTGCCGATACGATCCGCCGCGCCGCATCGGTATAGAATCGCGTCCGCCAGCGTGGTCTTGCCCGAGCCGGCATGACCCAGCAGCGCGATGTTCTTGATTTGTCCTGCATGATACGGTTTCATAGTCTACAACCCTTTCCGGTAAAATACCAAGCGCGCCGACCGCCACGCGGCGTCCGGGACGCGTTGTTTATTATTATACCACACTTCGGCATCAGGTTCAATAATAGAAATCACAAAATTTTCTAAAAATTGTGGAAAAAAGCAACGTATGACGGAAGCCCGAAATCGTTTCAACGCTGTTACTTTTTGTCATGATTTTGTGGCGAAACTGTAATGCATTTGAAACGACTTTTCGCGAAAAATAGCATATAATAAAGACAGAGAAAAACCCGGGAGGTGCGCTTCATGAAACGTTTGATTGCCGGATTGACGGTGCTGGTGCTGGCCGTCGCGCTGCTGAGCGGCGGACTGCTCTCCTCGGCGTCGACGCCCGAACCGCAGGATGTCGCGCCGGTGCAGACGATCGGCGACTGGACCGTGCTGGACGACGCTGCGCTGGAGGCGCGCCTGACCCACATGCTCAACCGCAATTTCGTGTATGACGACGAATTTGCCGACGACGCCGCCCTTGCCGAGGGCGCGGTGCTCGGCCTGCGCGACCATATCGACGACGACGGCTATCTGTCGACCGACCTGCTCGAGCAGTTCGTCAGCCAGATGTACGGCCGGCAGGTCGACGCGCACCTCGCCGAATTCGAGGGTATGGAGCCCCGCGCGGGCATGATCGCCATTCGCCCGCACGGCTACACCTATTATGAACACCGCATCACGTCGGTTTTGCAGGGGACCGACGGCAGCCTGACGGTCACGACGAGCGTTCTGGCGGACGCGCACGACGACGAGCCCGCCCTGCTGACGGCCGTCGCCCGCTTCCTCCCCGCGCCGGGCAGCGCCTTCGGCTATTATCTGACGGCCTGCAGCCTGATCGACGGCGAGGGCGCGGCGCTCTGATCACAAAACCTTTTAAACTTCGCATGGATCCCTTTAAAATCGGAAAAAGCACCCGAAAGCCGGGTGCTTTTTCCTTCTGAGGGGTTTGAGGAGGGTCTGTCCCCGGCAGGGTTGCGGCTCCCTGTTCTTCCGGGTACGCCTACAGTATAGACGGGAATCTTGGCGTTTCCGTGAATAATTTTTGAATGAAAAATAAAAATTTTCCGGTATATTTCGCCGCCTTTCGGGCAAAGATAAGCCACGGAGGCGAATGTAATGAAATATCAGGAATCGAAAACGGCGCGATTTTTCGCCGGAAAAGGCTTTTATCTCGTGCTCGCGGCCTGTCTGGTCGCGGTCGGCGCGGCGGCTTGGCTTGCCGTCGCCCATTTCAACCCGCCGCAGGACGTCGTCGATCGCGGCTCAGATGCCGCCGACGTCTCGTCGCAGCGCGTCGACCTCGCCGGTACGCCGGTCAGCGACGTCGAGGATACGCGCAGCGACCCGTCGTCCGCACCCGAGACGAGCGCCGCCTCGGCGGACGACCCCGCGGACGAGCCCGCCGCCGATGTCAACACCGCGCCGGCAGCCCACTTCTTCGTCCTGCCGGTCACGGGCGAAATTCTCAAGCCCTTCAGCGACACCGAGCTGCAATATTCCGAGACCCATAAGGATCTCCGCCTGCACGACGGTGTCGACATCGCCTGCGACGCGGGCAGCGTCATCAAAGCCGCCGGCGCCGGCGTCGTCAACGAGGTGACGCAGGACGCGAACTGGGGCGTCACGGTCGTCATCGACCACGGCAACGGCATCCTCGGCTATTATTGCGGCCTGAACGCCAAGCCGCCCGTCAAAAAGGGCGACGCCATCACGCCCGGCACCCAGATCGGCAGCCTCGACGAGATCCCGTGCGAGTGCCTCGACCAGAGCCACCTGCACCTGCGCTTCACCCGCAACGGCGTCCCGATCTCCCCGACCGAGCTCATCACGCCCGAATCGTAACGCGCAACCCCGAACCCCCGATCTTCCGTGAGAAGGTCGGGTTTTGTTGCAGTCTAAAGAAATCTTCGGTTCCACCGGGGAGGGATAAAAACGCTCCAGTAAAAACAAATCGGGAGAGCGATACGCGAGCCCGGACTGTTTTGCGATTTGTTTGCAGGTTTGCGGATACCGGTAGAAAAAAGCATGATTTCATGTTATAATAAGACAAAACGGGGGATTCGTTGTTAAAGGGGCACTATCCATGGGCATTAAGGCGGACGACGCCTGCCCCGTGTTTATCGCCTTGCTCTGGACGCGAGGCGCAAATCGCGCTGCGGCGGGACGCACGCAAGAAAAGAGGGCTGCTGCATGGATTTTACCAACGACAAAATTTTACAAATCGCCATGGCGCAATCGGCTGTCGATGTTTCCTGCCGGGCGGAGGATTTTCTGCGCGACACAAACGTCGTCGTCCTGTCAGCGGCGAACCCGCGGGCGCGGAAGTATCTTTCCCTGCCGTTCGACTGCCAGCTTGTCTCCTACGGGAACAATATCGTCGCCTCGGTGGGCGAGAAATATCGCGCCGTCGCGGCCGATTATATCGATCGTTTCCCGGTCGAGCACTGCTTTGAAACGCCGAATCTGCACGTTTTAAACGACGCGCTGCAACAGGACGGGCTGCGCATCTGCTTCATGGCGGAGTATTTTCTGCCCGACGTTCGCGCGCTGCGGCCTTTAGATTGCCCCTATCAGACAAAGCTGCTGCGCCAAAGCGATTTTTCGGCGCTCTACACGCCGCAGTGGAGCAACGCGCTCTGTGAAACGCGGCGGGAGCTGGACGTTTTGGGGCTGGGCGCCTACGACGGCGGGAGGCTGATCGGCCTTGCCGCTTGCTCCGCCGACTGCGACGGCATGTGGCAGATCGGCGTCGACGTGCTGCCCGATTACCGCAGGCAGGGCGTCGCCTCGGCGCTGACGAGCCGGCTGGCGCTGGAAATCCTGGAGCGGGGCAAAGTCCCCTTTTACTGCGCCGCATGGTCGAACGTCAAATCGGTGCGAAACGCGATCAAAAGCGGTTTTCGCCCCGTCTGGGTCGAGATGACCGCCAAGCCCGCTGCCTTTGTCGCGGGGCTGAACGGGGTGAATTCGTGACGGGGCACTTCGGATTTTTGTGGGCTGTGCTTTTCCGATCTGAACTGGCACGGCTACTGCGCATGGGCTTGGCGGCTGTTTGCCGCTGCCGGGCTTATGGTTTTGTACGAGCTTTGGTGGGTGCGGTATTTTCGCAGTGAAAAAACTCTTTCCGATTTTTACGGCAGCTTTTTTGGCATTCCCGTTGCCGGAGCAACTCTGCCGGTGTTGGCGTTTTTGTTTCTCGGCATTTACGGAAAATTGATTTGGCTGATCCTTTCCGCTGTGTTCCTCGGGATCGGTCACATCGGCATTCACCTCGCACATCGGAAAGAAATCAAATGATGCAGTGAAAAGCACGGGAGGTACTGTTATGGCGTCAAGCAAACAATACTTGGAATTCATTTTAGAGCAACTGTCGGAGCTGGACGGCGTTTCGGCGCGGGCGATGATGGGCGAATATCTTTTCTATGTCGACGGCAAAATCGTCGGCGGGATCTACGACGACCGGCTGCTTGTCAAGCCGACAAAATCGGCAAGAATGCTCCTACCGGACGCCGCTTTGGAGTTGCCGTATGAAGGCGCGAAGGAAATGCTGCTCGTCGACAACGTGGACGACAAAGCCTTTTTGACCGAGCTTTTCCGGGCTATGGCCCGGGAACTTACCACGCAAAAGCCGAAAAAGAAAAACCGATGACGGAAGGTGAAGCCATGGTCTATTATGAGAAAAACGGGATCGTCATTCGAGATTTGCGGCAGAGCGATGCCAAAATCCTGACAGAGGAAGAGATCGCACAGGGCTGGGATACGACGATCGACAAATTCGAAATGCGGCTCACGCATCAAGCCGAGGGCAAAGCCGTTGCACTGATAGCCGAATGGAACGGCAGCGTCGCCGGGTATGTGAACGTGTATCCCGACGCCAAGAGCGGCGCGTTTGCCAATCGGGGCTATGCGGAAATCGTCGACTTCGCCGTTCTGGAGAAATACCGGCGCCAAGGGATCGGCGGCAAGCTCATGGATATTGCGGAACAGATCGCGTTTTCGTATGCGGACGTGATCTACCTCGGCGTGGGGCTGCACAGCGGATACGGAAGCGCCCAGAGAATGTACGTCAAGCGGGGGTACGTCCCCGACGGCAGCGGCGTCTGGTATCAAAACAAAATCTGCGCGCCGTATGCCGATTGCCGGAATGACGATACGCTCGTGTTGTATCTGTCGAAGCATAGATAAACCGCTCGCCCGCTGCCCGTTTTCGGAGGAGAACCATGACCACATTTGAAACAACCTTTGACAGCGCCGCTTTGGATTATGAAAAAAGTCGCCCTACATACGTGCCGGAAATTTATGGGGATATTCTGCGCTACACTCCGATTGGCCCCGAAAGCGATGTGCTGGAAATCGGTGTGGGAACAGGCAAAGCAACGCAGCCCATACTGGATACGCATTGCCGGTTTGTCGGCATCGAGCCGGGAGAGCAGCTTGCCGATTTGGCACAGGAACGGTTTCAGGCTTATAAAAAATTCACACTATTGAATCAGACCTTGCAGGATTTTGTTTGCGCCGACAATTCCTTTGACTTAATTTTCGCTGCGACTGCATTTCATTGGATTCCGGAGGAGTACGGATACACCAAAATTTTTCGGCTCTTAAAGCCCGGCGGCGCTTTTGCTCGCTTTGCCTATCATGCCGGGGCGGATCAGGGACGCATCGCCTTGACGGAGGAAATACAGGCGCTTTACCGTCGATATATGCACACCGAGAATCCGCCCGCCGCCTTTTGCGATGTGGATGCAAAAAGGCTGGCCGAAAAAGCGATTTCCTATGGTTTTGTCGACGTGAAGCATTCGCTTTACCATACGACAAAAGATTTCACGGCGGAGGAATATATGGCGCTATTGCGAACATACCCCGATCATAGGAAGCTCGATGTTCCGGACAGAAAAAAACTGTTTGAAGGGATTTCTTCTGCAATCCATCACCACGGCGGTATGATGACGGTGTATTACACAATGGATTTGGAGTTGGCGAGGAAACCTTTATAAAGGAGCGTTTGTCCCCACAAAAATTCACACAGGAAGACGTATCTTTTACCATTACCGTTGTGGACGGCAAGAAAAATCCATCCGGCGTTATAGATTGCCGCAACGGGCACGAAATCGGCGACAGCTACACCTGCGAATACGGCTGCCCTGCGGATTTCTGCCAAAAATCCATGCTGAAAGCGTTCCCGCTGATGGAATCGGTCAGAGCCGGGGGAGATTTGCGCAATCTCAGCGGCGAGGCGAAAAACAAAATTCGTTTTTGTTGCCCCGATGGAGTGGTCACCTTTCTTTTGGAGGCAAAAAGGAGTACGCGATGAACTATATTCCCTTATATTATGGAATTCTACGTTCTGCCCGAATACCGCCGCAGGGGTTACGGACGGCAGATGTATTTGCATCTGGAGGAACTGTTGAAACGAGACGGCGCAAAACGGCTGCATCTGACCGCCGACCCCGTTACGGGAGCGCCCTTTTGGAGCAAGCTCGGTTTTGCGCCCACGGGCGAAAAATCCCCGGAGAATAAGCTGGATTTTTTCGAAAAAACCGTCCCGGACGATGCGGCGAACGCATAAACGAGCGCAGAAAGAAGCAGAGAGCCCCGCAAAATCGAGATGATCTGAACAGCCGCAATTTCCCAGGCACGAAAGAAGAGCTGCAAGAAGCCTTGTCCGGTAAAGACAGACATGTTTCAGACACGGCAATTTCCTTGGCAAACGGAATAGAATTCAATTTCGCCGAAGCGTTTGCCTTGCTGTTTTCCCGATGTAAGGAAACGATGGTGAAAGTGGGATGCGAGTATTAAGTGTGATCGAATACAAAGGGGAAAAACAGGAAAGCCGACCGCTCAGGTACTGCGTCCGAGCGGTCGGCTTTCTGCGTGGAACGCCACCGATCATCGCTGCTGGAGGAGGAAGAAAAACAGGGCTGAAAAATCCTCTACGCGGCGCGCGTGCGCAAACATATTATAATATTCTATGATTGCAAAAGACACATTGCAATAGAATTGTACTCCCTGTGTGCAATTCGATTCACTTTCCCGAAGAAATAACAACCGCCTTCGAAAATTCTTTCCAGTTCAAGCATTGCCCACAGCGGTCGCAATAAGCCTGATATTCCCGCTCGAGCGTAATCCCGCAGCGTGGGCAGATGGGGTAGTCGCCGCGGCCGAGGAGGTGGGCGTAGCGAAAAGAACGAATCTGCGTCACCGGCATGGGATCGCGGAAAGAGGGTTCAGCAGGCAATTCCAAAGGGAGCAACAGATCGTTCGGCGTCAAGTCAAACCCGACGCATATCTTCTCCAACGTAAGAATCGTCGGCGCGGTTTTGCCTCTGGCGATGTCGCCGAAATATCGAGAGCTAAGGCGGCACAGTTCAGAAGCGGCTTCGTAGCTGAGCCCGTGCGAACGGCAGAATCGGAGGACGGAAGCGGATAAATTGTCTAAAAACATCTTTTCTTCACCCTTTCTGTCACGAAAGACATTTTTTAGGATACGGGAAAGTCGCTGCTATTTCAAGGAGCGACACTTCCGGGATTTTCCAAATTGCGAAATTTCTTTTAGTTTATCATAACAGATACACGGAGGATATATAATATAAGCGCTATTTTATATCAATAATTTTCACCGTCTAACGAAGAAATGCCGCTGCTAACTGCCGGCGATTTTTTTCTACAGGTGCTCAAGGAGTTCTAAAACCAGCGGTGTTGTCAAGAGGGTATTTTCATCAAAAAATTAGCTGTTACGGTAGACTTCTTCGAATTTCTGAGATATAATATTAGATGTTAAATGGGAAACCGCTCGGTAAATCGGGATTTGAGAAAAAGAAGGAATGGAAGATAAAAAGATATTACTTGATAATATTGACAAAATTCATACAACGGAAAGGGCGCTGAAAGAATCAGAAAGGAACCTAAAAATAGACACCGTAGATGTTTTTGCATATTGCAAAAATAGGGCGCTAGATCAAAAATGCAATATACGCAAACAAGGTAAAAATTGGTATTGCGAAGTTGAAAATATCAAAAATACGATCACTTCCAATCGTTATACAATTATAACAGCACATATTATTGAGTACATTCTCGCTTGCCGAGAAGTGAATTAAAGCTGTATGAGAGGAAAACACTGTGCAAAATAATTGGTTTACCACCCAAAAGATAGACGCTCAAACATTTGCAATCAGCGAATATAAGCATTGGGAAGAGACGCATTGCTATTTACTTTTAGGGACAGGGCGAGCTGCTTTGATCGACACCGGCTTAGGCGTTGCAAATATCAAAGAGGTAGTCGAAAATCTGACCGACCTGCCTGTTGACGTCATTACAACCCATGCGCATTGGGATCACATCGGCGGGCATAAGTATTTTCCAAATTTCGCCGTACATGAGGCGGAAGTATCTTGGATTTCCGAGCAGTTTCCTATTCCGCTGCAAGCGGTCAAGAAAAATCTAACGCGAAAGCCGTGCGATTTTTCTGCCGATTTTCGCTTAGACGATTACCAAATTTTCAAAGGCAACCCCACAAGCGTGCTGCACGACGGCGACCGCATCGACTTAGGAAATCGAACGTTGCAAGTCATCCATACGCCCGGTCATTCGCCCGGGCACTGCTGTTTCTATGAGCCGGACAGAGGGTGGCTGTATTCCGGGGATTTGATTTATCAAGGGTGCTTGGACGCCTTTTATCCGACGACCGACCCACTTGCGTTTATGCGCTCGGCGGAAAAGGTGAAATCCCTGAATCCGCAACGAATATTTCCGGCGCATCATTCGCCGGATATTCCTGCCTCGCTGGCCTGCGAAATCGCAGACGCTTTTGCATCTTTGCATCGGCTGGGCAAACTGCAACAAGGCAGCGGAATATTTGATTTCGGAAGGTTTCAGATACATATTTAAGCAGATAATTCACAACATATATCATTATAGATTACACATCAACATCGCAACGTCTCATGTTCATAACGAGGATTGCAAAATGATAATATGGCGCCGATTGCCCTTTCGTGATTCGGATATATCAAATTACAGGCAAGGCAGAGAATCCTTTCAAGCCAGAATTACGTTATAGACTCTGAAGACCGCGATAGCTTTAATTCCTCCGGCAATTACGCTTGGTAGAATTTTATACAATTCAACAGTACAACATATCAAGCAATATTTTACATTAAATCAGAATTGATATTCCTGAACGAAAATAGCATATATCTACTTTTCACTTAGGGCTGTGAATTGCAACACAAAAGCCAAAATCTTGACGTTTTCGCAAAAACATTCTTGTGGCGACCGATTTCATCACGCTTGGAGAAATAAAAGAAAAGAGCGAGCAGATTTTTTATCGTCTGTTCGCTCTTTTCTATCCGCCCTCGCCGCGTCAAACCACCCCGATCGTAAATCGCTTTTCTCTTGCTTCGACACAGCACCTTTTTCGCTCATTTTTCCTTGGAATAGCATCCTTCAGCATTTCATTCAGCAGTTGAAGCCATTTAACAATTATTACACATTTAAAATAATGCGAATTTTTTCCGCGTTAGATATTGACAAATATTCATACAAATCTATCCGGAAATGCCCGGGCATTTCTTTGTACCTGGGACCGAAACACAGGTGTTTTGGACTTCCGCCGAAATTAATGTAAAACCACCGTCGCTTGGAAGCAGCAATCTTTCGTAAGATAGCAGAAGTTTTTATTATAAAATGTTAACAAATTTTCCATTTCTCCGTTCCTTTATTATGACAAACAAAAAGAAATTTGTTCTCCGGAAAAAGTCAGGATGTATCGTTCCTTGAAACGGAAGCAGATTTCCTGTATCCTAAAAAATGTCTTTCATGACAGAAAGGATGAAGAAAATATGTTTTCAGACAATTTATCCGCCGCGATTCGACAGGTTTGTGCCAGCCGAAAGTTATCGCAGGAGGCCGCTGCAGAGCTATGCGACATCAGCGTCCGGCATTTCGGCAGCATCGTCAGAGGTAAGGCTTGCCCGAGGATTTCGACGTTGGGGAAAATTTGTGATGGGTTAGGATTGACGCCAAACGAGTTGCTGTTGCCTTCGGAATTGACGGTCGAACCGTCTCACTGCGATTTCTGCCTGTCTGCGAGCACTGCGATCAAAATTTGAGTTGAAAAAATTCTGCAAAACGGTTGTTTTTTCAAAAAAAGAAAACGAGTCAAGACCACCGGTGAAACCGGTGGCTTGCACAGCCCCTAAAAGGGGCGCCTACTGGCTTAGCCCCTGGAAGGG
>CANQSG010000044.1 GCA_947626485.1 uncultured Clostridia bacterium
GCCGGCGGCCTTGGCCTGCCGGTAAAATTCGACGGCGCCGTACATCACGCCGTGGTCGGTGACGGCGACCGCCGTTTGCCCCTGCGCCTTGACCGCGTGCAGCAGCGGGCCGATCCGGCAGGCGCCGTCCAGCAGGCTGTACTCCGTATGCAGATGCAGGTGGACAAAATCCATGTCAGGTCTCCTCGTCCGCCGACGCCAGCAGGCGGCGGATACGGTGGTGGAAGCCGGAGCGGCTGACCGGCGGGTCGCAGAGGGCGGCGAGCTCGCTGAGCGACGCCTCGGGGTTTTGCAGCCGCAGCACGGCCGCTTCGCGCAGCTCGGGCGGCAGCTGTTCGAGCCTGCCCTCGTCGCGCAGGCGGCGGAGAACGCGGCATTGGGTCAGCGCGGCGTCGACCGTTTTCGAGATGTTGGCGGTCTCGCAATTCTTGATGCGGTTGACCTTGTTGCGCATATCTTTATAAATCTTGACGTGCATCAACGCGAGGGTGTGGTTCGTGGCGCCGAGGAGGGTCAGCAGATCCTCGATGACGTCGCTGTCCTTATAATAGAGCACCTGCGCCCTGCCCCGCGTCGTGCGCCGGGGCGGCAGGTGCCGCCGGTCGAGCAGCGACGAAAGCAGGTCTGCCGCCGCCGAACTGCCGGCGACGAACTCGGCGTGATACCCCTTTTGCGGCTCTCCGACGCTGCCGCAGGCGAGGAAGGCGCCGCGCAGAAAGGCGTTTTTGCAGCAGGAGCGGCGCAGAATGCCGGACTGCCAGTCGGGCGCGCCGGGGTAGGCGCCGAGGGCGATGAGAATTTTCTTGCGGTCGGCAGGGTTCTCGACGGCGAGGCGGGTCAGCGGCCGCGTCGCGCCCCGCTGCGTGACGGTGCAGGGCACGTCGAAGCAGAGCCGCAGCAGCCGCGAAAGCCGCGCCGCGACCTCGGGGTGCTCGGTCAGCAGCGAGATCGAGCGCAGCGAAAAGGTGTGCCCGCAGAAAAGCAGCCCGCAGCATTCTGCCAGACGGCAGCAGGCGGGCGTCTGCATGGCGGCAAGCTCCGCCTTGACCTCGGAGGAAAACGACAAAGTTCTCACCAGCTTTGTTTCGGCAGTGCAATCCGGTGCAATGCCTACTGCTTGGAAATATCGCGGTGGCCGACGCTGACGCGGTAGCCCTGCGCCGCGAGGTGGAAATAGAGCGCCTGCGCGAAGGCCACGGAGCGGTGCTTGCCGCCGGTGCAGCCGACGGCGATGACCAGCTGGCTCTTGCCCTCGTCGCGGTAGAGCGGCACGCAGTAATCCACGAGGGCGATAAGCCGTTCGAGGAAGCCGCGGCTGACGTCGGAATCGAGGACGTAGTCCCGCACCGGCGCGTCGAGCCCCGTTAAGGGGCGCAGCTCGTCCAGATAATAGGGATTGGGCAGGCAGCGCACGTCGAAGACGAGGTCGGCTTCGCTCGCGGGGCCGTATTTGAAGCCGAAGGAGGTGCAGCGGATGCTCATGCCCTGGTTGCTGTCCTCGAGAAAGAGGTCGAGCAGCTGCTGCCGGAGCTGGGCGATCGAGGTCTGCGAGGTGTCGAGCACGAAATCCGCCTGATCCCGCAGGCCGCGCAGCAGCTCCCGCTCCCGCTTGACCGCCTAGGCGATCGAGACGTTGGCGGCGTCGCAGAGCGGGTGACGCCGCCGGTTTTCCTTATACCGGCGGATGAGCACCTCGTCGCCCGCGTCGAGGAACAAAATCCGCAGCGAAACGCGGTTGTCGCGCAGCTCCTGCAGGGCGCGGTCGACGTCGCGGAACAGAACGCCGCCCCGCACGTCGGTGATAATCGCGACGCGGTCGATGTCCTTTTCACTGCGGGACGCGAGGTCGACAAACGACCGGATGAGCATCGGCGGCATATTGTCGACGCAATAAAAGCCGATGTCCTCCAGCGCGTTGACCGCCTGCGATTTTCCGGCGCCCGACATCCCGGTCACCAGCAACAGTTCCATGCTTTTTCACTCGTTTCCGTCAAAGGTCCCCACCGTCCGGATCTCGGGCTCGAGCTCGACGCCCGTGCGCCGCAGCACCGTCCGGCGCACCCGCTCGATGAGGGTCAGCACGTCGGCACAGGTCGCGCCGCCGCGGTTGATGATAAACCCGGCGTGCTTGACGCTGACCTCGGCGCCCCCGACCCGCAGACCCTTCAGCCCGCAGGATTCGATGAGCGTTCCGGCGAAATAGCCCGGCGGGCGGCGGAAGACGCTGCCGGCGCTGGGGTATTCGAGCGGCTGCTTTGCGCGGCGGCGTTCGGTCTGCTCGCGCATGCGCGCCTCAATCTGCGCCCGGTCGCCCGGTCGTAATTGCAGCAGGGCGAAGGTGATCCAGTCCTGCGTCTGCTGGTAGCGGCTCGCGCGGTAGGAAAACGCGAGCTCGGCGGCGTCGCACCGCTCGGTCGCGCCGCCGGGTGTGACGTGCTCGGCTTGCAGCACAACGTCGGCCATTTCGCCGCCGTAAGCGCCGGCGTTCATATAGACGGCGCCCCCGACCGTGCCGGGAATGCCGTAGGCGAATTCGAGGCCGGAAAGCCCCTGCTCGGCGGCGAAGCGGCAGAGGGCGGCGAGCGTCACCCCCGCGCCGCAGCGAATGCGGTTATCGGGCAGGCGTTCGAGCTCCTGGAATTCCCCCTGCAGCCGGGCGACGACCCCCCGCACGCCGCTGTCCGAAACGAGGAGGTTCGAGCCCCGACCGATGAGAAAGGCGGGGACGTCCTCTTCCCGGCAGAGGCGGCGCAGCGCCGCGAGCTGCGCGGGGTCGTCGAGCGGGACGAAGAGATCGGCGTTGCCGCCGATTTGAAAGGTGGTGTGAGCCGCCATGGGCTCCTGCGGCGAAACGCACAGCCCGCATTCCGCCAGCCGGTCGGCCAGTCGCCGCACGTTCATAAAAGCGCCCTCCGGTTTCAGTGCAGGTTGCAGAGGAAGGCGGCGCCGATGATGCCGGCGTCGTTGCCCAGCTCGGCGGCTTTGATCTGGGTCTGATTGTCGACGTTCCTCGAATAGCGCTCGGCCTCCAGCAGCGCGCGCACCGGCGCGATGAGGGTCTCGCCCTCGCGGGAGATGCCGCCGCCGATGCAGAGGATCTCGGGCTGGAAGATGTTGATGACGTTGGAAAGCCCGCAGGCGAGATAGCGGATATATTGGTCGACGACCGCCTGCCCCACGGCGTCGCCCCGGCGCATCGCGTCGAAGGCGGTGCGGCCGCTGACGTTGTCGAGGTTGTGCTCGGTCATCTCCCACATGGCGGTGGTTTTGTCCGCCTGCATGGCGGCCTTGGTCTGGCGGATCAGCGCCGTGGCGGAGGAATACGCCTCCCAGCAGCCTTTTCGGCCGCAGGTGCAGGGCTCGCCCTCGTAGCAGATCACCATGTGCCCCAGCTCGCCGCCGGCGTAATTGAAGCCGGAATAGAGCTTGCCGTCGATGAGGATCCCGCCGCCGACGCCGGTGCCCAGCGTGATGGCGACGAAGTCCTGCGTGCCGCGCCCCGCCCCGGCGATGAACTCGCCGTAGGCGGCCGCCGACGCGTCGTTTTCGAGGTAGAAGTCGACGCCCATGCGCTCCTTCATCATCGCGCAGAGCGGCACGTTGTCGAATTGCAGATTGTTCGCCGTGGCGATCACGCCGGTCTCGGGGTTGATGGCGCCCGGCGAGCCGATGCCCATCGCGGCGATGTCGCCGATCTTCAACCCGGCGTCGGCGATGGCGAGGCGGGCGGCCTGCGCCATATCGTCGGCGATCTCGTTCGCGGGGCGCGGCGCGCGGGTCTTTACCCGACCGCGGCCGACGATCTCATACGCTTCGTTCACCACACCGGCGGCGATATTCGTGCCGCCGAGGTCAATTCCCAACCAATACATAACTTTATTTCCTCCTTGCAAATTTTGCAAAATTTAAACGGGCGCCGATAAAGCGATTGCCCGAAAGATAAACGGGTGCCGATAAAAGCAGTTGCCCGAAAAGTAAACGGATACCGATAAAAGAGGTTGATCAAAAAGGTTCGGCGGGGACGTCGGCGGGCTGGAGCCCGTCTGCCATGCCGACGCGGGTCAGCAGATCCTGCGCCGCGTTGTAGCCGAGCTTCTTCTGCCGGTTGTTCATGGCGGCGACCTCGATGATGACGGCGAGGTTGCGCCCCGGCTGCACCGGGATCGTCACCGAGGGGATCTCAAGCCCCAGAATTTCGGTCTTCTGCGTCTCGAGCCCCATGCGGTCGTAGTTCTTCGTCGCGTCCCAGGGCTCGAGGTTGAGCACCAGATCGATCTTCTCGGTCAGCTTGACGGCGCCGACGCCGAAAATGCGGCTGACGTTGATGATGCCGATGCCGCGCAGCTCGATGAAATGGCGGATGTTGTCGGGCGCCGAGCCGACCAGCGATTTATTCGAGACCCGGCGAATTTCGACGGCGTCGTCGGCGATGAGCCGGTGGCCGCGCTTGACGAGCTCGATGGCGGTCTCGCTTTTGCCGACGCCGCTCTCCCCGAGCAGCAGAATGCCCTCGCCGTAGACCTCGACCAGCACGCCGTGCCGCGTGATGCGGGGGGCGAGGTGCAGGTTCAGATAGGCGATGAGCGCCGCCATAAAGCTCGAGGTCGATTCCGCCGTGCGCAGCAGCGGGACGCCGCATTGTTCGGCAGCCTCCCGCATGGCGGGCAGAATTTCGAGCCCGCGGGTGACGATGACCGCCGTCGGCCGCTGTTCGAAAAAGTCGCGGATGCGGCGGTTGCGCTCCGCTTCCGGCATCTCGACGAGAAAGCCGTGTTCGTTGAGCCCGATGATCTGAATGCGGTCGCTGTCAAAGAATTCGTAATACCCGTTGAATTGCAGCCCCGGCCGATTGATCTCGGTCACGGTGACCTGCGCCTCGTCGGGCGACGGCGCCGCCGCGACCGTTTCGAGCGAGAAATCCTCGATGATACGCGAAAGGGGCACGGAAAAGGTCGTTTTCATGCGCGTTCCTCCTGTTTTTCTCCGACCCGGGCGCGCCGCCCTGCCGGAAATTCCGTTCTGCTCTATTCTACCATAATTTTTCAAAATTGAAAAGCCTTTCCCGAAAAAATTCTATGCTATAAATATGGCGCGGTTTCTGTGAAATATGTAGGCAACATCTGCGCCCGCCTTTCCAGCGCAAACCAAAACGTACAGCCGTTTTTATTGTCGACGCCGAATTCCGCCTTGTGCGCGGTCAGAATCTCCTTTGCGATCGACAAGCCCAGCCCGGAGACGACGGCCTTGTTTTTTCGGTTGCGGGCGGCGCGGCGCCGGCCTGCATTGCGGAAAATTCCAAAATTTCATTCACCAACGCCGTGAGCCTGTCCGACTCCCGCATGATGATATCCAAATCCTTTTCCCGCTTTTCGGCGTCGTTCCACGAAATTTCCTTCACCATCTCCGCGTAGCCCTTGATCATGGTGAGCGGTGTGCGCAAATCGTGGGAAACGTTGGCGAGGAATTCCCGCTGCGCGTTTTTGGCCTGCTCCAGACGCGACGCCGTTTCCCCCAGCGTGTCGGACAGTTCGTCCAATTCGGCGCAGAAGCCCTTCGGAAGCGCCGGGTGAAAGTCGCCTTCGGCGATCTGCTTGGCCGAGCGGGAGATCTGCGCGAGCGGTCTTGCAAAGCGTCTTGCAATGACCCACGCGAGGGCAAAGCCCAGCGCCAGCGACAAAACCGACACCCAGACGAGCTGCACCCGCAAAATCCCGACGGTGCCGCCCACCGTGCCGAGGGGGAGGCTGACCGACAAAATTCTTCCGTCTTTCAGTCGGACGCCGGTCACATAGGCAGCGTTCTCCGCCGTGACAAAGCCGACCCGACCGGTTTCGGCTTCGTCCAGCCGACTTGCCAGCGCTGCATAACTGTACGGCAGATTGCGCAGCGCGCCCTTTTCCCAGTTCATCGTATCGTCGGCGCGGTACGGATTGTCCGACCCGGCCGCCGGCGTTTCGGCGGCGTATAGCCGTCGGTATTCGTCGGCGCTGTACAGGACGTTCCCGTCCGCGTCGGTCACAAATACGAGGAGCGAATTCTGTTCGGCGACGGCATCGATCTGCGCGTAAAAGTCGGCGTCGGCGGCGTGCGCGGTCAGCTTGCCGACCGCCTTTTCGACGTTTCGGATCGCCATATCGTTATAGAAACGCTGCAAAAAAACCGTTTGCAGCAGCCACAGCGTCAGAAAAATGGCGGCGGAAAATAAAAGGAACCACAGCCACAGCTTGACGCCGAAGGATTTACGCCTTTTCATCGAACCGATACCCCGTTCCCCGCAGCGTCACGATGCACTTCCGATATTGCCTCAGCTTGCCGCGCAGAAGCTTTACCTGCCAGTCCACCGTGCGGTCGTCGCCGTAATAATCGTAGCCCCACACGTTGTTCAATATGTTCTCCCGCGTCAGGGCGACGCCTTTATTCTGCACAAAGAAAAGCAGCAGTTCGTACTCCTTTGCCGTCAGCTCCGTTTTTTCGCCGTCCACGAAAACCTCATGGGAAAGCGTGTCGATGCGAAGCCCCTGTATCGCGATCTCCCGTTCCGGGTTTCCGCCGGGTCGCCTTGCGAGCACCGCCTTGACCCGCGCCATCAGCTCCCGCGGGGAAAACGGCTTTACCACGTAGTCGTCGACGCCCAGCTCGAAGCCCATCAGCTTGTCGTATTCCGCGCCGAGCGCCGACAGCAGGATGATCGGCGTTTGTTTCTGCTTGCGAATTTCCTTGCAGGCGGTGAAGCCGTCCGTCTCCGGCATCATGATGTCGAGGATGATCAAATCATAATCGTTTTTTTCGCACAGGCGGACGGCTTCCCTGCCGCTGCCCGCCGTGTCAATTCTGTGCCCCTCGTGCTCCGCAAAGCGGGAGATCAGCTCCACGATCTCCCGCTCGTCGTCGACCGCCAATAGATAAGCCATGCGTTTTCCCCCTATAACGCAAAACGCAAACCGCCGCTCGGACGGTCTGCCGTTTTGCGCCGTTTGATTTTACTTTGCGTAGCTTGCGCCGCGCTGCTGTCCGGTCAGATAGCCGTAGCCGGAGACGTCCTGTGTGCGTTCGCTGTCATCGCTCTGCCGGAAGGACGCGCCGCGCTGCCGACCGGTGACGTAGCTGTAAGATTCCGCCGCTTCTTCGGAATAAGGCGTATCCGCAATCCCGTTTTCTGCGAGAAAAGCGTCCTGCTCCTCCTCCGGCAATTCGGCGGCCTGCGCGTACAGCTCGTTGCGCGCGGCGCTCCTGCGCTGTCCGGTCAAATAGCCGGGTTCGCTTTGCGCCGGCGCGGGTTCCTCGGCTCCGGCCTCCTCGTCGGCGCCCGCCGCAAATGCCGTCACGCAGCCGATCGACAAGACCGCCGCCAGCGCGATGCCGGCGATTCCGGTAATCCAATTTGCCTTTTTCATGGGATCAACCGCCTTTTCGAAATTCCGATTTTCACCGGTGCTTTCAGCATACACCCGAAATGCGGAATGCGCGTGTGGGTTGTTTGGAATCTGTGTGGAATTTAAGGCGGCAACCCGCTTCAGCTTGCCGCTTTTTCCTTCGGCTCCTTCTTCCCGGACAGCTTTTGCAGCTCATATTTTTCGTCGCACGCCGCGGCGACCTCCGGCGAATGGCTGACTAAAATCACGCATTTCCCCTGCTGCGCCAGGCTTCGGAAAATGTCCATGATCTCCTTTTGCGTCTCGCCGTCTAAATTCCCGGTCGGCTCGTCGGCTAAAATGATCTGCGGGTCGTAGGACAGCGCCCGCGCGATGGCGACCCGCTGCTGCTGCCCGCCGGAGAGCTTCAGCACCCGCCGATTCGCCTCGTCCTCGTCCAGCCCGACGCCGGCAAGCAGCTCCATCGCCCGTTGCCGTTTGTTTTTCCCCTTCACGCCGGCGATATCCATGGACAGCATCACGTTTTCGACCGCCGTGAATTTGGTAAGCAGGTTAAAGCTCTGGAAGATCACGCCGATGTATTTGCTGCGAAAGGCGTATTTGTCGAGCTTTGCGACGTCTTTGCCGTCGTATAAAATACTGCCGCCGTCCGGCTTGGCAAGGCCGGAAAGCAGGGAGAGCAGCGTGGTCTTGCCCGCGCCCGACCGACCGATGATACAGTACATTTTCCCGGTTTCAAACCGATAGTTTACGTCCTTTAAGACCGGGACTTTCCCGTAAGAAAAGCAGATATTTTGCAGCGTTAAAATTTCCATGTTGTTGCTCCTTTCTCAGTCGCGGTTGGCGAGGATCTTCAGCGGGTCGTACCGCATCACGAACAGGACGGACACCGCGCCGGCTGCCAGCGTCAGCAAAAGGCCGATGCCGAGCAGCTGCAAAAGCACCGTCAGATTCATGGCGGAGTTGACCTCGGTGACATAATTCGAAACGTTCTGCCCGAGCGCGGCAAACCCGCCCCGGCCGCCGGTCGGAAGGTTGTCGGGCGCGGTTTGCAGCCCGCCCTTGAAATTGCCGCCTCTGCCGAAATTATTTTCCAGCTGCAACTGAGACGACTGCTGACTTTCCACCTGATTCGCCAGCAGGGCGTTCGTGACCGGGACCGCGCTGACCGCGCCGATGCCCGCGCCGATCAGGATCGCCGCCATCGTCACGACGAGAATTTCAGCGAGAAATTGCAGCGCGACCTTGCCTTTTTTCATGCCCATGGCGGTCAGAACGCCGATCTCGTATTTGCGTTCGCGAATATTGAAGATGTTGAGCACGATCAAAATCACCGCACCGATCAGCAGGATCACGAGCAGGAACCAGCCCGCCATCGTGCTGAGCGTGTTTAAGGGGGTCAGGCTGTTTTCAAACGCCGTCAAATCCGCCGAGGAAACGGTATAGGAATCGTCGAGCCCCAGCGTGCGGACCTCCTCTTCAAAGCGGTGATAGGCGTCGGCGTCGGCAAATACATAGGTCGCGGACAGCGAGCTGCCGACCGCCGTTTCGGTCTCCTGCCCGGTGGCCGCGTCGGTCGTCGTTTCCGAGGCGGAGGCGGAGGCGTCCAAAATCCCCTGCAAAGCGGCGGCGCTCAGATAAATTTGATTGGCGGGGTCCTGCCCGACGCCGAACATGGATACCGACAAATCGTTGGCCTCCGTGTTTTTATAAATGCCCGCGACGGTCAGCGTGTAGGTTTCCGTTTCGCTGTCGGGGTTGGCGAGGGTGACGGTATCGCCCACCGCCAGCTCGTTATAGGCGGCGAGCTCCTCCGAAATCAGGCACTGGCGCTCCGTCGTCCCCTCGGAGAATACGACGCCGTCGGCGATCGTGGTCGAGCCCGTCTGAAAAGCGGTCATGGCGTTGTCGCCGCTGTACCCGATCACCGTAAAATCCCCCGTCGCCATGTTGCCCATGCGGTCGCCTTTTGTGCGCCCGGGGCTCATCCCGCCGCCCGGCGCGCCGGCGGAGGATTCGCTTTCGGTTTCCGATTCGCTGCTGACCGGCTCCAGCTCATCGGAGCCGTCGAAATAGGCCGTCAGGGTGTAATAAAAATCCTGCACCGATTCCGCCGCGGCATAGGTTTGGTACTCGTCGAGCGTCAGCGACGTGCCGCCGTTCATCAGGGTGCGGAACTGCTCCCGGTCGAACGCGCCGCTCTGCGTCCCGCCCGAGGCGCCGTCGGCGGACGGGCGCATGCCCTGCATCGCGCTTTGGCGGTCAAAGGAAATTTTCGCCGTGACCGACATCCCTTCGAGCGTCTCGGCCTTCGCGCTTTCCGCCGCCTGCCGGATCGAAAGCCCGATGCAGGCGGAAACGGCGATTACAAGAGCGATGATGCCGATCAAAATATTTCTGCCTTTTGCGCGCCCGATACATTTGAGCGCATTTTTGAAAAGATACATGGTCGTTCCCCTTTCTTTTCTGCCGGAATCCCCGGTTGCGATATATAGATGATAACGCCCTTTCCTTAACTGAACTTAAAAACAAAAGAAAAAAATTTCAGGGCGGCAAGCAAAAGCGCTTTGCCGTCCTGTTTTTTCTTGTTATGAAATTTAGGACGCCGGGAAGGTGGCGGTGATTTGGAAGGAGCGGCCGTCTTTGGTTTGGGCGGCGATTTTGCCGTTGTGGGCGGTTGTGATCGCCTTGGCGATCGACAGGCCGATGCCGTGGCCGCCGGTTTGGGAGTTGCGGGAGGGGTCGGCGCGGTAGAAGCGGTCGAAGACGTGCGAAAGCTGCTCCGGGCGAATTTCCCCGAACGTCGGGTTGCAGACGGACAGCGTTAAGTGCTTGCCCTGCCGGATCAGCTCGAGCGAGACGGCGGCGCCCTCCGGCGCGTATTTCAGGGCGTTGTCGAGCAGCAGCGAGACGAGCTGGCCGATCGCCTGCTCGTTGCCCTTCAGGGTGAGCAGGGGCTGGATGTTGCAGGCGAGCTGCTTGTTCTGCGCGAGGGCGAGGGCGGCAAAGGGCGCGGCGGCCTCCTGCACGACCTCGGAAACCGGGAATTCGATCATCGGCAGGGCGCGCTCCGATTCCTCCATGCGGGCGAGGCTGACGAGGTCGTTCGTCAAGCCCGTCAGGCGCTTGGCCTGCCGCTTGATCTCCGTGAGGCTTTCGTTTTCGCCGATGTCCATTTCGAGCAGGTCGGCGTTGGCGCTGATGATCGTCAGCGGCGTTTTGATCTCATGCCCCGCGTCGGTGATGAAATGCTTCTGCTTTTCGTAGCTCTCGGCGATGGGGCGGATGAATTTGCCGGAGAAAAAGACGATCACGAAAAAGACGACGAGGAAGCCCGCCGCCGCCATCCCGACGCTGATGAGCAGGAATTGGCGAAAGGCTTCGAGCTTCCTGCCGCAGTCCAGAAAGGTGATGCGGACGCCGAGCGGCTCGTCGGATCTGATGTAGCGGAATTGCTCGAAAAAGCCCCTGTCGGCGGCCTTTTGCGCGACCGCCGCGGCATAGTCCGCCGCCTGTTCGCTGTCCACGGCGGCGATGCGGCTGGTGTCGACCCGGAGCGCCGTGCCGTCCGCGCCGAGCAGCACCGAAAAGTACCGCGATTCGTAGGGCGCTTCCGGGGAAAGCCCGTGCGGCGGGCGCCCGCCGGGCAGACGTCCGCCGACGTCGGCGGGAAATTCGCCCCGATTCTGGGAAAGCAGCGACAGCACCTCGTCGGCGTCGGCGACGACGGCGCGGTAATTCAGCAGGTTCATGCCCGCCACGATGACCGCGAGGAGCAGCAGCAGCGAGAACATCGCGAGGACGATAAACTGCGTCCGTAGCTTGCGGATCATGCGGATTCCTCCAGCGAATACCCGGCGTTGCGGGACGCCTTGATCTGAATGTCGGCATGCAGCGCCGCCAGCTTTTTGCGCAAATAGGAAATATAGACCCAGACGACGCCGGTCTCGGCCTCGGTATCGTAGCCCCAGATCTTTTCCAGGAACCGCTCGACCGAGATGATGCGGTGCGGGTTGGCGAGCAGCATCTCCATCATCTGAAACTCCCGGTTGGCGAGCCGGAAGCTGCCGGACGGCGAGGAGAGCTCGAAGGTGGCGCGGTCGAGCGTGACGTTCCCGAAGGAAAGGCGGGAATCCGTGCCGGCCTGGCTGCGGGTGATGGCGCGGACGGCGGCGAGCAGCTCCTTCGCGTCAAAGGGCTTTGTGAGGTAATAATTCGCGCCGGAATCCAGCCCCAGCACCTTGTCGTCGATCTCGGATTTCGCCGTCAGCATCAAAATCGGGATGGGGTTACCCGCCGCGCGCACCCGTTTCAACACGCTGATGCCGTCCAGCTTCGGCATCATGATGTCGAGCACCGCGACGTCGTAATTGCCCGATTCGAGGTAGAGCAGCGCGTCCTCGCCGTTGCCCACCGCGTCGGCAGAATAGTTGTTTTTTTCAAAGATTTTGACGATCGCGCGCGCCAAAGGCCGCTCGTCCTCCGCCAGCAAAATTCGCAAGACAAAAACCTCCCCGGCTTTTTTCTTGTGGAACAGTATACCGCAGGAACATTAAATGAACCTAAAAATCCGAAAATTTTCTTTTATCATAGCCGAGCGGCGCGCGTTTGTCAAGGCGGCGGTTTTTCAGAGGAGCTCCTTCTCCCATTTCGCCAGGTCGGGCGCGGAATTTAAGATTTTCCCTTCGACGATTTCGGCGCTTTTTGAAACGGACGGTTTTAACTCTGCGACCGTTTTTCCGAACCCGCTGCCGCCGGAGGTGGCGAACAGGACGATCTTTTTCGCGCTGAAATCGTAGCTTTCCAAAAAGGTGTTGATGATCGTCGGCGCGACGTACCACCAGATCGGGAAGCCGAGATAAATCGTGTCGTAGGCGCCGATGTTCGCGTCGGTGTCGGAAAGCTGGGGGCGGCAGGATTTGTCGCTCATCTCGACGCTGCTGCGGGATTTTTTATCCATCCAGTTGAGGTCCGCCTGCGTATAGGGAACGGCAGGCCGAATCTCGTACAGGTCGGCGCCGATCGCGCCCGCCAAATCCTTCGCGACCCCCGCGGTCGTCCCGCTCGCCGAAAAATAGGCTACCAATGTTTTGCTCATGATCTTTCGCTCCTTTTTTTATTTTTCCGCCGCAAACCGTTTCGCGCTTCCGTTTTTGCCGGTGTAAAAAATCGTGACCGTCAGCACACGCTCGCCTCCCGTTATCGGACAGAAATTTGGTTGCTTTTCAGCCATGCGGCAATATCGTCTGCGGAGGCGCCGGCGGAAAAGCGGTGGCCGGTCAGCCATTTGGCGCCGGTTGCGGCGGAGCGCAGGGCTTTGTCGCTGCTGCCGAAGCCGCTGCTCGCGGAGGTGCAGAACGCCGCCAGCGTCTTGCCGGAGAAATCGTAGCTTTCGATAAAAGTGCTCATGATGCGCGGCGCTTCGCCCCACCAGATCGGGTAGCCGAGCAGCACCACATCGTACTGCGCCATATTCGCAACGGTTCCGGAGATCGCGGGGCGGGCTTCGGGATTGTTCATCTCCACGGAAGAACGGCTTTTTGAATTGCCGTAGTCCAGATCCGCGTCGATATAAGGCTCCGACGGCGTGATCTCGTAAAGGTCGGCGCCGAGGCCGTTTGCCAGCTTTTGCGCCACGCCCTCGGTGTTGCCCGTCACAGAGAAATATGCCACAAGGATTTTGCTTTCTGCCGGTTCACTCTGCGCTTTGCCGGGGACGTCACTTTCATTTTCTGCTTCGGAAGGCGTCATGAACGGATCTTCCGTATTCTGCGAGGAGCCGGTATTTCCGCTGTTTTCGGTCGGTTCGGTGTTGCCCGCGCAGGCGGCAAGGGCAAACACCATAACAAGCGCAAGGAAAATCGCAACTGACTTTTTCATTTTTATTTCAAGCCCTCATATTGTTGGTCATCCACC
>CANQSG010000045.1 GCA_947626485.1 uncultured Clostridia bacterium
AAGGCGTTTTGCCTGGAAAAGCTCGTCCTGACGCCGCCCGAGACCCTGCGCAGCTACGCCGAGGTCGCGGGAAATTATGCGAATTACGCCCCCTATGACGGGGAACCGATCGTCGTGGAGGCGGAATCGCCCCTGCGCCGCAACGCCTACGCCCTGACCGCCAAAAGCGATCAGAGCACGGCTGCCGTTTCCCCCGCGAGCCCGAACCACGCCGTGATGAACTACATCGGCGGCACCACCTGGAACCAGCCGGGCTGTGAAATCACTTATCAAATTCACGTCCCGAAGGACGGGCTGTATCAGCTCGGCTTTGCCTTCAAGCAGAGCTACGTCACCGACGGCGACGTTTACCGCTGGCTGCGCATCGACGGCAAGACCCCCTTTGCCGAAGCCGCCGCCATCCGCTTCCCCTACGCCTCGAAATGGCAGAGCGAAGTCTTTGCCGATGGGGAAGGGAACCCCTGCCTGCTGTACCTGACCGCGGGCGACCACACGCTCTCCCTCTCCGCCACGCTGTCCGACGTCGCCGAGGTCTTCCGCCGCCTCGACGAGATCGTCAGCCCCTTGGGCGACCTCTACCTCGACATCGTGATGATCACGGGCGAATCGCCCGACGCGAACCGCGATTACGAGCTGCAAAATCAAATTCCCGGCTTCGAGCAGACGCTGCGCGACGCTTACGATAAAATGGAGGCGCTGCGCGCCGACCTCGAAACCCGGCTGCACGTCAACGGCGAGCTGGGCGGCGCCCTCAAAAACATGGCGCGCATCGTGCGCGAAATGTGCGACAACCTCTATGACGCCCACCTGCAAGTCCAGTCCTACAGCTCGGCGCAGCAGACCCTGAGCGCCTGGCTCTACGACATCAAAAACATGTCGCTCTCGCTCGATCGCATCGTGCTTTCCGCTCCCGACCGCCCGCTCAAAATCGGGAACGTGAGCCTTTGGGAGCGGCTGCGCTTCTTCCTGCTGCGCTACGCCGATTCCTACACCTCCAACGCCGCTTCGGTCGAGAGCAGCGAGGACGCCGCCATGCCTTCGATCAAGCTTTGGGTCAACTGGGGCCGCGACCAGGTCAAGGTGCTCAACGCCCTGATCCAGGACAGCTTCACCCCGCAAAACGGCGTGAACATCAAGGTCGAGCAAGTCAACGCGACGCTCGTGCAGGGCGTCATTTCGAACAACTCGCCCGACCTCTATCTCAACATGGCGCGCACCGAGCCGGTCAACCTCGCCATGCGCGGCGTGCTCTACGACCTGCGCAATTTCCCCGATCTCGAACAGGTGCTCGCCGAGAATTTCTACCCCGACGCCGACATTCCCTATCGCTATCACGGCGGGCTCTACGCCCTGCCCGACACCCAGAATTTCTTCGTCACCTTCTACCGCACCGATATTTTCGACAAGTTAGGGCTGCGTGTGCCGAAAACCTGGGAGGATTTCCTCTCGGTGACGGGGCTGCTCCAGCGCAACAAGATGAACGCCTATCTGCCCTATACCAAGCTCGGCGCGGCAGGTACGGTCAACGTCGGTGCGGGCGGGTTGACGATCTTCCCGACCATGCTGATGCAGCGCAACGCCTCGCTTTATAACGACGCGCTCGACGCCACCAACCTCGCCGGCGAGGCCTCGGTCGACGCCTTCAAGTTTTGGACGTCGTTCTACACCGAATACAGCCTCGATCAGGACGCGAATTTTTACCAGAAATTCCGCGTCGGCACGATGCCGCTCGGCATCGCGAGCTACACGCAGTATCTGACCTTCCGCATCGGCGCGCCCGAGATCACCGGCAAGTGGGCGATCGCCCCGCTGCCCGGCATGCCGCAGGCCGACGGCAGCGTCAACAACATCTGCTCCGGCGCCGGGACGGGCGTCTCGATCATGCGCTCCTGCCGCAATAAGGACGCCGCCTGGGCGTTTGTGAAATGGTGGGTCTCCGCCGAGACGCAATACCGCAATTCGGCGGAGGTCGAGGCGATCCTCGGCGAATCGGGGCGCATTTCCTCCGCCAACCCGACGGCCGTTTCCCGCCTCGCCTGGGACGATGCGGCGCTTTCCGTCCTGCTCGAGCAGTGGGATAAGGTCCGCGAAATCCCCGAGGTGCCGGGCAGCTATTACGTCTCGCGCTCGATCGACCAGGCCTTCTGGGCGACGAAGAACGGCAAAAAGTCCGCGAAGGAAGCCATCCTCGACTGGGCGCAGACGAGCGACAAGGAAATCGCCCGCAAGATCCGGGAGTACGCCGGCAAGGAGTTTGGAGGCTAACGTATGAGACAGAAAAACAAACACTCCGCCGCCTTTTGGGAGCGCGCGCAGGTCTATCTGCTCATCGGTCCCTTCCTGATCCTCTTTTTCCTGATGACGGTGCTGCCGGTGCTCTCCTCGATCGCGCTCAGCTTCTTCCATTACGACATGGTCTCGATGCCGTCCTTCGCGGGATTGGACAATTATCTGCGCATGTTTTTGCAGGACGACGTGTTTCCCACGATTTTGAAAAACACGATCGTGCTTGCGGTGCTGACCGGCCCCGCGGGCTTCCTGCTCTCCTTCGTGCTGGCGTGGATGATCAACGAATTCCGCCCGGCGGTGCGCACCTTTCTCTCGTTTTTGTTCTACGTGCCGACCCTCGTCGGCAACGCGCTTTACATCTGGACGGTCATTTTCTCGAGCGACAGCTACGGCTATATGAACAGCTTCCTGCTCTCGCTCGGCGTAATCACCTCCCCGAAGCAGTGGTTTTCGGACGAGGCGCTGATCGTGCCGATCGTCGTCATCATCCAGCTTTGGATGAGCATGGGCATCTCCTTCCTGTCCAACATTTCGGGTCTGCAAAACATCAACCCCGAGCTCTTCGAGGCCGGCGCGGTCGACGGCATTCGCAACCGCTGGCAGGAGCTTTGGTACATCACGCTGCCGAGCATGCAGCACATGCTGCTTTTCAGCGCGGTCATGCAGATCGCGAGCGCCTTTTCCATCAGCAGCATCATCACGACGTTGGCGGGCTACCCGACGGTCGGCTACGCCGCCGATACCGTCGTCTCCTACCTGACCGACGTCGGCTCGGTCAAGTACGAAATGGGCTATGCGTCGGCGCTGTCCGTCCTGCTGTTCCTTTTGATGTTCGGCACGCGGTCGGTCATCGTCCGCCTGCTCAAGAAAGTGGGGCAGTGAGATGGCAAAAAAGCATTCCTTCCGCCTGCGCTTTCCCGCCCGAAGAACTGCCGGCTCCGTGCGCAAATACACCCGCTCGCGCTTCGGCAATTTCCTGTTTTTCGCCTTTTTGTTCCTGTTGTGCGCCTTTTCGGTGCTGCCGCTGGTCTATTCGGTTGTGACCTCGTTTAAGCCGCTCGACGAGCTGCTGCGCTTCCCGCCGACGCTGTTGACGGTGCGCCGCCCCACGCTGCGGAATTACGCCGCGCTGCCCGACCTGATCGCCGGCCTGCAGATCCCGCTTTCGCGCTATCTGACGAACAGTCTTTTCGTCAGTATCGCCGGGACGGTGCTGCACGTCATCGCGGCGACCGCCGCCGCCTTTGTGCTCTCGAAAATCGAGCTGAAACACAAGGCGGGCATCTTCTTAATCATCCAGCTGTCGCTGCTCTTCAACGCCTACACGCTGAACATCCCGCGCTACCTCGTCTATAACGGCATGCACATCATCGACACCTACTGGGTCTACATCCTGCCCGCGATCCCGTCCTCGATGGGCGTCTTTCTGATGAAGCAGTACATGGACGGTTACATTCCCGACGCGCTGATCGAGGCGGCGAAGATCGACGGCGCCAACTATCTGCGCATCTTCTCGCGCATCATCTTCCCGAACGTGCGACCCTGCGTGCTGACGCTGGCGCTCTTCTCGTTCCAGACCATCTGGGCGACGATCCCCGGCGGCACGATCTTCAACGAGTCCCTCAAAACGCTGCCGACGGTCATGTCGACCATCAGTGCAGGCGGCATCGCCCGCTCCGGCTCCGCGATGGCGGCGACGGTCATTCTGATGATCCCGCCGATCGTCGTCTACCTGTTCTCGCAGAGCAGCGTAAAAGAGACCATGGGGAGCGCCGGAATCAAGGGGTAAGGAGGCAAACGACGTGCTAAAGAACTCATCCGTGCGAAAATCCTTCGCATCGCTTCTGCTCGCGGCCGTTTTGTTGTTTGCCGTCGCGATCCCCGCCTTTGCCGACGCGTCCGGCACCCAGGCGGCGGGCTCGGAAGAAATGCCGTTTACAACTTATACCTACTGGGACGGCGTCGGCGCCGCCGAAAAGACGAAGGTCTTCTGCAAGCCGATGTACACCGTCAAGACCCTCATCGACGCCCACAGCCTCGGCGCCGCCGCCTTTGGCAGCGTCGACGACGTCTGCACCGCCGACGGCCTGACCTATCTGCTCGACGGCACCTCGTCGAAAATCTACGTGCTCGACGCCGACTATCGCCTCTTGCGCGTCATCGGCGACCTGACCGATTCCGCCGGCAGCCCCGTTTCCTTCGCGGGCGCGCAGGGCATTTTCGTCAAGGGCACCCAGCTTCTCGTCGCCGACACGAAAAACGCCCGCGTCCTCGTCCTCACGACCGACGGCAAATGGCAGCGCACGCTGCCGCTGCCGGATTCGAAGATCATCCCGAGCGACTTTAAATATACCCCCATCCGCGTCGCCGTCGATTCCCGCGATTACCTTTACGTCGCGTCGGACGGTTCGTATTACGGCGCGCTGGTCTACTCGCCCGAGATGGAATTCCTCGGGTTTTACGGCGCGAACACCGTCGCCGTCTCGATCGGCGAGGCGCTGCGCAGCTTTATCACCGACCTTTTCTCGACCGACGCGAAGCGGGCGGGCTCGGTGCGCGCGCTGCCCTATCAGTTCACCGATTTCGCGATCGGCCCGCACGATTTTGTCTACACCGTAACGGCGACGGCGGATCAGGCGGCAGGGCAGATCAAGCGCCTGAATCCGGGCGGCAAGGACGTGCTCGGGAAGGAAAGCTTTAACTTCGCCGACGACGCCACCCATCTCGCGACCGTCCCGGCGCTGCGCGCCATCGACGTCGACGAGGACGGCTTTTTCTACGCGCTGCAAAGCAACGCCGCCAACCGCGTCTTTTGGTACGACCGCGAGAGCAATTTAATCTGCGTCTTCGGCACGAGCAACAGCGTGCAGGCGCAGAAGGGCACCCTTGCGATGGGCGGCTCGGTCGCCGTCAACGGCACCGACGTCCTCGTCACCGACAGCGTCAGCAAAAACGTCACGGTCTTTTCGATCACCCCCTACGGCGAACTCGTCCGCAGCACCCAGCTCTCTACACTCGACGACGATTTCGGCGCGACGGTTGAGAACTGGAACAAGGTGTTGCAGGCCGACGTCAACTGTCAGCTGGCGTACCGCGGCCTCGCCAAGGCGGCGTACACGCAGGGCGACTACCGTGCGGCGCTGCGCTATGCGCGGCAGGGCACCGACCGCGAGACCTACGCTTCCGCCTTCGTCAAGCAGCGCACCGCCTTCCTCGAAACCTGGTTCACGCCCCTGTTTTTGGGGCTGGTCGTCCTGATCGCCGCCCTCGCGTTCCTGCTGCGGCTCAAACACAAAAAGGGCGTCCGGCTGCTGAAAAACGAGCGCCTGCGCAACCTCTTCTCCTGCGTGGCGCACCCCTTCGAAGCCTTCCGGCTCGTCAAGGAAAAGGGCATGGGTTCGCTCCCGGCGGCGACGGTTCTGCTCGCACTGTTTTACCTCCTTTCCGCCCTGCGCGACACCGCCTCGGGCTTCGCCTTCAGCCACTTCGACGCCTCGAATTACAACGCCTTTTTCGTCCTGCTGCGCACCGTCGCGCTCGTGCTGCTCTTCGTCGTCTGCAACTGGCTCGTCTGCGTGCTGATGGGCGGCATCGGCAGGCTGCGGGAGATTTACACCGTCACCTGTTACAGCCTGCTTCCCGTGATCGTCTCGACGGTCGTCTCGATCGCCTTTTCGCACCTGCTCTCGCCCGACGAATTCGTCTTTGTGCAGATCTTCAACGCCGTCTGCGTGGGGTATACCTTCTTCCTGCTCGCGGTCGGCATCATGAAGGTGCACGATTTCGGCTTCGGCCGCTTCCTCGGGACGACGGCGGTCACCGTCATCGCCATGATGATCCTCGTCTTCCTGATTTTCTTGATCTTTATGTTGGGACAACAGGTTTACGCCTGGATCGAAACCGTCTTCACCGAAATCCGATACCGCTGACGAAAGGAGGGTGACGCATGAAACAAAATCTGAAAGGCGGCGTTTCGCTGCTGCTGGCGGTTTTGCTTCTCGCCTGCGGCCTGACGGGCTGCGGCGGGGAAGAGGCGCCGCTCACCACCTTCCTGCCGTACGCCGAGCTCGACGTCGCGGATGAGTCCGTCCCGACCGGCACGGTCTGCGAAAACGCGCGCTGGCAGCTTTTGTGGGACGCGTCGACCAAGCGCGTCAGCTTCGCCGACAAGGCGACCGGCGCCCTCTGGGGGCAGGTGCCCGCCGAGGCGGCCGAACCGGCGCGGGACGAAAGCGGCCGTGTCAAGAAGAACCATCCGCAGATGGAATCGGCGCTCTACGTCGTCTATCAGGACCCCAACTCCTTCGACGACGTCACGGCCTATTCCTATACCGGCGCCGTGCAGAGCGGCGAGGTCTACACCGAGCGCATCGAAAACGGCCTGCGCGTGACTTATGATTTTTACGATCTCGAGATCGCCGTTCCGGTCGATTTCACGATTGCCGACGGCTCCTTCTCCGTCTCGGTCGACCCGACGAAAATCTTCGAGGGCGAGATCTGCAAGGCGCATTCCGTCGCCCTCGCGCCCTTCCTCTGCGGTCTGAAGAACGACGCCGAAAACAGCTGGCTCTTCCTGCCGGACGGCTCGGGCGCCGTTGTCCGCCCGCTTTCCTCCGGCGGCGTCGGCGTGGTCGACAAGCAGGACGTTTTCGGCCGCGAATTTGCCTATCAGAGCTTCTCCCGCCTGCCCGAGACGGCGCAGGTCTATCTGCCCGTTTTCGGCGCGAAGAAGGGGAACAACGCCCTGTTCGCCGTGCTGTCCTCCGGCGCCGAATCCGCCTCCCTCAACTGGACGGTCGGCTCGGATAACATCGGCTATTCCACGATTTATCCCCAGTTCACGATCCGCGGCTTCCGCTACATTCGCCGCCCCGAAAACTTCGTGACGACGACGACGCTCGGCGCCTTCAAGATCTTCGGCGAAGGCATCGTGACGAAACCCGTTTCCGTCACCTATTTCTCCCTTTCGGGCGAAAACGCCGACCTCGACGGCATGGCGGACTGCTACCGCGACTACCTGACGCAGACCGGCGGTCTGAAGGCCGCCGCGCAGGACGAGGGGGTCGCCGCCTTTAAGTACGTCGGCGCGCTGATGCAGCCCGCCTTCTTCGCCGGCATTCCGACGAAAAAGCTCTTCCCGCTCACGACGACCGCCCAGGCAGAGACCATGACGAATGAACTCGCCGACGCGATCGGCGCCGACATCAGCGTCACCCTCGCCGGCTTCGGCAAGAGCGGCGTCGACCCCGGGCAGGTCGCCGGCGGCTTTACCGTCGCGGGCAAGCTCGGCGGGGCGAAGGGCATGCGCAAGCTCTCCGCGGCGCTCGCGGCAAAGAATATCCCGTCCTACCTCGATTTCGACCTCCTTTCCTTTACGAAGCGCGGCGCCGGATTCTCGAAGCGCAGCGCCGCGACCTATCCCGACGGGCAGGTCGTCAAATACACGACCTTTGATGATATCGGCGGCGGCACCAACGACGACCGCATCTTCGTCCTCTCGCGCGCCGGCATCTCCCGCGCGGCGGCTCGGGTGGCAAAGCGCGCCGCGTCGCTCGACCTCTTCGGCGTCTCTTACGCGTCGCTTTCGCAGTTCCTCTCCTCGGATTACACCGTCCAGTCGTCCTACGTCGGCGGCGGGATGAGCGAGGACGTCGCCGCCTGCTTCGACGTCGCCCGCACGGCGGGGTACGGCACGCTCGCTTCTGCCCCCAACGTCTACGCCGCGCTGTCCGCCGACCGCCTCGCCGACGTGCCGCTTTACTCCTCGAATTTCGTCATGACGAGCTACGACGTGCCCTTCTACGCCCTCGTCTTTAAGGGCTACCGCCCGATGAGCGCCGTCTCGCTCAACCTCTGCGCCGACCGGCAGGACGCCCTGCTGCGCTGCGTCGAGGCCGGCGTCGCCCCCGGCTACACGCTCTATTATCAGACCGACCCCTCGCTCGCCTCGAGCGATCATTCCTTCCTCTACGGCGGGCATTACGCCGGCAACCGCGACGAGATTATCGCCGACGTCGAGGGTCTTGCCGACTTCCTGCGCAGCGTCGCCGGCGTCGCCGTCTCCGACTACACGAGGCTCGGCGACACCGCCTCCCGCACGACCTATGAAAACGGCGTCTGGGCGATCGTCAACTTCGGCGACGCGCCGCTCGAAACCGAATTCGGCGCCGTTCCGGCAAAATCCTATCTCACGGGGAGGGCTCAGAATTGAAACAGCGCAAACGCCCCGGGCTGGAGACCATGCGCGCGCGACACGCCTTCCTGTTCCTCGCGCCTTGGATCGTCGGCATGGTGCTCTTCTTCCTGTTCCCGATCGTGCAGGCCGTCTATTTCAGCTTCGCCCGCATCGCCATCGAGCCCGGCAGGGTAGAGACCAGCTTCATCGGGCTGGACAATTTCGATTACATCCTGTTTAAAGACACGCAGTATATCGATAATTTCCTGACCTCGCTGACCGACCTCGTGATCTCGGTGCCCTTTATCCTGATCGTCAGCCTGATCCTCGCCGTGCTGCTCAACAATCGGTTCCACGGCCGCCTCTTTTTCCGGGCGCTCTTCTTCCTGCCGGTCATCATCGCCAGCGGCGCGGTGCTCGACCTCTACCTCGGCGCCGCCGCTGCCGACGCGACCGAGATCGCGGTCAACGATTCGGTCTCCTTCTCGATGATCGACTTTTCGCAGATCTTCGCGGCGCTCAACCTGCCGACCTCGATCGAGAATTACCTGACCGTCGCGCTCGACAACCTCTTCCTGCTCGTCTGGCAAAGCGGCATTCAGATCATCCTCTTCCTCGCCGGTCTGCAATCCATTCCCGACCTGCTCTATGAGGTCTCGCACGTCGAGGGCGCGACGAAGTGGGAGGAGTTCTGGTTCATCACGCTGCCGATGCTCGGCCGCACGATGTTCCTCGTCATCGTCTTTACCATCGTCGAAAACATCACGGCGAGCAACAACGTCCTCGTCTCGCAGGGCTATAACTTCTTCGCCAACCTCGATTACGGGCGCGGCGCCGCCGCCCTCTGGCTTTACTTCCTCGTGGTCGGCGTCCTCATCGCCGCCGTCCTGCTGCTCTATAACAAAGTGTTCTTAAAGAGGTGGAATTAGGATGCGCAAACCGAAACGGCCGCAGGTGAACCTCGAAGGGGCGCTTGCCAAGCGGGCGCCCGGGCTGCTGCTGTCCGCAGCGCGCCTCCTGTTCCTGATTATCGTCGGGTTCATCGTGCTCTACCCGCTGCTCTATATGCTCGTCTATTCGCTGAAAGACCGCGAAGCGCTGCTGGATATGGAGCACGTCTGGGTGCCCCTGACCTATCATTTTGACAACTTCCACGAGATCTGGGATCTCATCTCCTTCGGCGCCTCCCTGCGTCAGACCCTCGTCGTGCAGGTGCTCAGCGCCGCGATCGAGGTCTTCGTCTGCGCCTACATCGCCTACGGCTTCGCCCGCTTCCGCTTCCGCGGCAAACCCGTCTTCACCTTCTTCCTCATCCTCTCGCTGCTCGTGCCCGTTCAGATGTACAGCCTCTCGATGTCGGTCAACTTCCGCAATCTGCACATCTTCAACACGCCGTTTGTCTACTGGCTGCCTTCGATCTTCGGCGTCGGCATTCGCAGCGGCATGATGATCTTCATCTACCAGCAGTTCTTCCTCGGCCTGCCGAAGGAGCTCGAGGACGCCGCCGCGATCGACGGCGCCGGGCCGCTGACGACCTTCTTCAAGATCGCGCTGCCCTCCTCCGGCGTCGTGATCACGACGGTCGCGGTGCTCTCCTTCGTCTGGCACTGGAACGAGTTCTACCTCGCCAGCCTCTGCTTCCTGACCGACGACGCGCCGCTCTCCATGATGATGCGCTTTCTGCCGACTCGGCTCGAGCAGATCGGCGTCTATCCCACCTGGCCGACCTACACGACCCTTGTCAGCGCCGCCTGCCTGCTCTACGTCGTGATCCCGCTGGTGCTGTACGTCATCTTTCAACGCAATTTTGTCCGCTCGATCGACCGGGTGGGCATAACTGGATAACGAAACATTTAGAAAGGAGTTTTTGTCATGAAAAAAGTAGGAGCAATACTGCTTGCCGTCGCATTGTGCGCCGCGATGCTCTGCACCGCGATCCCCGCGCTCGCCAAGGTGACGGTCAACGACCTCGAGGTGGATCTGTCCAAATGCGTGCGTCTGAAACCGGATGACAGCGCCCTGACCTATACCCCGAACGCATCGGGCGACGGGAGCTATGACATTTCGACCACGTCCTGGTGGGCGACCATCTTCTTCGAAAGCGCCGAAAGCACCGTGATCCATCCGGAGACGACGGAATGCTGGTTCGGCAGTCAGCTGATCGGTCTGAAAAACACGCAGGACGAATATATCATCCTGAATCAGGACTACGATTATTCCATCAACGTGGTCTATGATTTGACGGTAGTCGGCTCGCCGAACCCCGGTTTTTATCCGCAGATCGCGCTGTGCTATAACGCCAACGCCAACCCGGCGGCGGACAACAGCGAGCGCCTCCTCGCGGCGGCGCGGCACGGTGAGACCGGCACGTATTCGCTGTCGACGCAGGTCTCCGGCATGACCCGAAACGGTTATGCGCTGCGCCTCGCCTTCGGCGGCGTCAGCTCCTTCCGCATTCGTTCTGTCACCGTCAAAGCGGTTTCCAACTCGCTCGACCTGACGAAAATCGACCAGTTCGGCGAAAAGGTCACCGGCTTCACCCCGGCGACGAAGCAGGGCGACCCCGTGACGATCACCTTTGGTGCGGAAGCGATCGCGATTGACGACACGACCACGGCGAAGCAGTGGCTGAAGGCGATGCTCCCGCTGCGCAATTCCGACGAGGAATATCTGCGGCTGAAGGAGGGCGTGACCTACATCTTCTCGGTCGATTATCAAGTTGTAAGCGGTTCCGGCCAGCTTGCCTTTATCTGCAACGACAACACCTCCGACGCGAGCATGACCGCCAATAACGGGTCAAGGGTTCTGACGGGCGGTCAGGCGTTTGCGAACGACGGCGGCGGTCAAAAGAACCTGACCGTGACCTATACCGCGAAAGCGGGCGACACGGGTCGGGCGATTCGCCTTGCGTTCGGTCACTGGGCGACGATACAGGTCGATGCGATCCGCGTCTCGCCCTGCGCGAATGCAAGCCTCGTCACGCTGGTAGACGGCGGCGTTTCCACCACGGATTATATGGTTAAGGGCGACGCGCTCCCGCAGCCGACGCCGCGCGACGCGAGCTATCTCTTCGCGGGTTGGTATGCCGATTCCGGCTTCGACGGGCAGCCTGTCGAGACCGCTGCCGGCGAAGCAACCTATTATGCGAAATGGGATCGCACCTTCCTCAAGACCGAAATCGACCTTTCCGACGAAACGCTGTTGACCGGCTTTGTCAACACGTCGGTCGCGCAGGGCACCGGGACGGAGGCGCCGACCTATGAAGACGGCGCGCTGCACTGGGTCGTCCGCGATTACGAGCGCCAGCTCGGGGACTGGGTTCCGAGCAAAACCGATTACACCTGGTTCCCGCTTCTCACGCTCCTGCAGGGTGGCAAAGCGCATTCCTTCACAAAGGGCGACAAGGTCATTGTCGAGGTCGGCTACCGCGTCACCCGCGTGACCGACACGAACCACGGCGTGCAGATCGGCGTCGGCGCCGGCGGCGAAGGCGTTGCCAACTGGGTTTACCCGATCGCCTCGCAGCGCAGCGATGAGACGACCCCCGACGGCAAGACGCAGTTCTTCTCCCACGTCTGGATCGTCGGCGACGCGACCTCGCCGGATCAATACACGACCCCGAAAATCGCCGTTTCGGGCGGCGGCGACATCGAGATCACCTCGATCACCCTCTACGAATGCCCGCAGGAGGTCATCCCGCAGCATCCCGTCGCGACCTATGACGACGAGGGTCAGATCACGCACGGCTTCGTAATGCGCGGCGGCGCCCCCAAAACGATGGACAACACCGCAGAGCACAACTTCGGCGGCTGGTATAAAGACGCCGCGAAGGTCGAAGCCGTGACCGAGGACGTCACCCTGACGGCGAAATGGTACGCCAAAGCCGACGTCAACATGGACGACGACAAGGACATCCGCGACCTCGTCTTCCTGAATGACGGCCTTGCCGACGGCAAATCCGACGCCGTGCTCGATTATAACTTCAACGAAACCGTCGACGTTCAGGAACTCAACGCCCTGCGCGTTTACCTGCTCGGCCTCTCCTGACCGCCTTTCCCCGACCGGGTATCCCCCTACCCGGTTCACGTCCCGCGCTGCGCCCACCCCGCAGCGCGGATTTTTTCTCCCGCTTTGGGGCAGGGAAGCCCCCGCTTTTCTTCACCGCCGGGCAGGAAAGCCCCCGCATTTCGCGCCCCGCTTTCTCCCCGCCCGCCGGGCAGGATCCCGCGTTTTCGATTTCTAAAAAATTTCTAAATTGCAATATCAAATAGGACAGGATAGAAAAGATCGTCAGACGAGCGATAATTGAAGATTTTACGGGGCA
>CANQSG010000046.1 GCA_947626485.1 uncultured Clostridia bacterium
TGGCCGGCGTTTCCACAAAGGAAATTAAAAACCGGATTCGGAGTATGCAGAGTACCCGGCAGATCACCCGCGCCATCTCGGGCGCGGCGGCGCCGCTGACGTCGTTGATGAGCGCCGCGCCCGCGTCGAGCGCCCGGGCAGCAATCTCTGGCGACGTCGTGTCGACCGAAACCGGCACGCCGCAGCTCCGGCAAAGTTCGGGCAGCACTTCCCGCAGGCGTTCCCATTCGACCTCGGCGGGGACGGGGACATGCCCCGGGCGGGTCGATTGCCCGCCGACGTCGAGCAGGTCGGCGCCCGCTTCGACCATCTCCCGCGCGTGGCGCAGCGCCGCGTCCGGCGCGAGAAACTGCCCGCCGTCCGAGAAGGAGTCGGGCGTCAGATTCAAAATTCCCATGACGGCGGTGCGACCCTGCGGCAGCAGCTCCGTCCCCCGTGCACGCATCAAAAAGCGCCTCCCGTTCTCGCCGTTGCGGCGGTTTTCATCGGTGCGTCAGCAGCGCCATCACCTCGCTGCGGGTGCGCGCGTCGGTGCGGATGCAGCCGCGCAGCGCGCTGGTTTGGGTCCGCGCTCCGGCGGCGCGCGCCCCCCGCATCGTCATGCAAAGGTGCTCGGCTTCGAGAATGACGGCGACGCCGAGCGGCTGCAGCGATTCCTCGAGAAAATCGGCGATCTGCGAGGTCAGTCGCTCCTGCAACTGCGGCCGCCGGGCGAAATGGTCGACGATGCGCGCCAGCTTCGACAGCCCGATCACCCGCCCGCCCTGCGGGATATAGGCGATGTGCGCGTAGCCCGTGAAGGGGAGCAGATGGTGCTCGCACATCGAATAGAGCGGGATGTCCCGCACCGTCACCATCTCCTCGTGATCGGTCGAAAAGGTCTTCACAAGCGCGGTCGGGTCGGCCGCCAGCCCGCTGAAAATTTCCTCGTACATCTCCGCCACGCGGCGGGGCGTCTCCAGCAGTCCCTCGCGCGTCGGGTCCTCGCCGACGGCCTCCAAAATCATGCGAACCGCGGCTTCGATTTTCGGTTTGTCCATGCTTTCATCTCCGGTTGCAGGGTCGGACGGCGCAGAAATTCCGCCGCCCGTTTCTATGCTATCTATTGTATCACACTTTGCCCGGAAAGAAAAGCCCCCCTTTTTTGCAAAAAGGCGCAAAAAAAACGCGAAGCGGCGGGCTGCCCCACGGCTTCGCATTGTTTCGGATTGCGTCGTTACTGTTCGAGCTCGAGGATTTCGATGTTCTTCGTCAGCACGTCGACGTATTGCAGGGTGCGCAGCTTTGGCGTGCCGCTGCTGCATTCCTCGATCTGGAAAATGTGCGGATAGACCCCTTTGAGCAGGACGGTCTCGTTGCGCAGCGAGACGCGCGGGTGCGTCAGGGTGACGTGAATGTGGATGCGCGGCTGCGTGTGATAAAGCCGGTCGATCCGGTCGTGAATGGCGTCCAAAGCGGTCATGTTTTCTGCCTCCCCGGCGTCCGGCGTCAGGCCGGAAGTCGCCGAAATCTACGATTTATTATAAGGGATCGGCAAAAAAATTGCAAAGGCGAAAACGACGTTTTTTTCCCGCGAAATTTCGATTTTTCATGCGCGTTTTGCCCGAAACGCGGCGGAAAACGGGCGGCGCGCGGGCGGCGATTGCGGGAAACCTGCACAAAAAGCGGGCAAGCGAAATGTATAAAATAATACTTGTAATCAGGGAAAAATATGGTACAATAAAAGAAAAATCACCTTTGCCGGTTTTGGGTGAAGGGGACAAGAAGGGAGCATCGGCCATGCCGCCACTGGTACAATCCGCTTCCGACGCCGCCTCGCTCGGCGCGGCGCTCGGGCAAACGTCTCCGTCCGTCACGACGGCGCTTCTCGTGCTTTCCGCCGTCTTCGCGCTGCTCAACTGCTTCTTCGGGGTGCAGCTCAAGAAAATCTGGATCACCGTCATCGGCTTTCTGCTCGGGTTTTTGATCGGCTTCGCCCCCTGCGCCCTCTTGATCAAGGCCGATTTCTCGCCCGTGATCGCGGCTGCCGTCGGGTTGGGCGTCGGCGTGCTCATCGCCCTGATCGCCTATCGGCTCTATCGCTTCGGCGTCTTTCTCTGGGTCGCGCTGCTGACCTTCGGCTCGGTCTCCGCCCTCTTCGGCGACCGGTTCGAGTGGCTCGGCATCGTCGTCGGCGTCGTCGCCGGGCTGGTCGTCGGCGCGCTCTCGCTCGTCTTCCTGCGCCCGGTCTGCATCCTTTCGACCGGCGTCAGCGGCGGCATGCTCGCCGCGCAGAATTTCGCGAAGCTCTTCTCTCTGCCGGGTCGCGTCCTGCCCTACGGCATCGGCGCCGTCCTCGCCGTGCTGGGCGTCGCCGTGCAGTTCACCCTCTCCGCCGCCTCCCACCGCAAGGCGCAGGAGGCCAAAGCGGCGAAGGCCGCGGGCACGTCCGCCTCGCTTGACGACACGTCGCCCGCCGCACCGCCCGCCGCGCCTCCCGCCGCACCGGCGGAACCCGACCCGCCCGCCGCGCCGGACGGGGAAGAAAAATAATTTTGTTTCCCGCCGCAAAAAATCCGGGATTGACAAACGGGGCAAAATGTGGTATTCTAAAAACAGGAATCATTCCTGTTTTTGGAGGACGTTATGCAGAAGTTTTCCCGGCAGCGTGAAGTCATTCTGCGCGTGCTGCGCGAGACGGACAGCCATCCGACGGCGGCGTGGGTCTACGCCCGCGCCCGGCAGATTCTGCCGCACATCAGCCTCGGCACGGTCTACCGCAATCTCGACCGCCTGCGCGCCGACGGGGAGATTTTGCGCCTGTCGGTCGGGGACAACACGGAGCATTTCGACGGCAACGTCGCCCCGCACCTGCACTTCTGCTGCACGTCCTGTCGGCGGATTTCCGATCTGCCGCTGCCGCCGGGCTTCGATCCGGCGCTGCTTGCGGGGGCGGAAAACCGCGTGACCGGCTGCCAGCTGCTGCTTTACGGCGTCTGCCGGCAGTGCGCCGCGCACGGGAATGAAACTGAAATCCAAAATAAACGGAGGTCCATCAAATGAAAAAGTATGTCTGTCTGGTCTGCGGTTATGTTTACACCGGCGACGAAGCGCCGGCCGAGTGCCCGATCTGCCACGCGCCTGCGGAGAAGTTCCAGGAGCAAAAGGAAGACGCCGGCTATGCCACCGTGCACGAAGTCGGCTCCGCCAAAGGGCTCGACGAGCGCGTCGTCGAGGAGCTGCGCGCCAACTTCAACGGCGAATGCAGCGAGGTCGGCATGTACCTCGCCATGTCCCGCGTCGCCGACCGCGAGGGTTATCCCGAAATCGCCGAGGCGTATAAGCGCTACGCCTTTGAGGAAGCCGAGCACGCCGCGAAATTCGCCGAGCTGCTGGGCGAGGTGCTGACCGACAGCACCAAGAAGAACCTCGAAATGCGCGCCGACGCCGAAGCGGGCGCCTGCGCCGGCAAGTTCGAGCTGGCAAAGCTCGCGAAGCAGCTGGGGTACGACGCGGTGCATGACACCGTTCACGAGATGGCGAAGGACGAAGCCCGCCACGGCGCCGGCTTCAAGGGTCTGCTCGCGCGGTATTTTTAACCGAGCCGCCGGAGGAAAGCAACATGGAAAAATACGTTTGCCCCTGCGGATACACCTATGACCCCGCCGTCGGCGACCCCGACAACGGCATCGCCCCCGGCACGCCGTGGGAAGAGGTCCCGGAGGACTGGGTCTGTCCGATCTGCGGCCTCTCCAAAGACGCCTTCACGGCGGAATAACCCCGCAATTTTCAAAGAAAGCCGGATGCATCCACGCGTCCGGCTTTTTGTCACGGGGAAGGTGTGCGATTCGGCGCTGTACCCGGATGGGATTGCCCATTGAAAAATTACAATTTTGTGTTATACTGATAGTGGATATTTGCGAAGAAACTTTTTGCATTCTTTACGCGATCCAAAACCCATGGAAAGGCGGTTATTGATCGTGGGATCCAACCAACCCATGAACGGGGCACTGCCTCAAAACCCGAAGTCCCCATTCACAACGATCGAGTTATTTGCCGGTGCAGGCGGACTTGCGTTGGGCATAGAAAAAGCGGGCTTTCAAACGCTCGCACTGATCGAATTTGATAAAGACGCTGCGGATACCCTTAAAAAAAATCGCCCGGGTTGGAACGTCATTTGCGACGATATTGCGAACCTTTCACCTTTGGATTTGCCGAAGTATTTTAACCTTCGCGTCGGGGAATTGGATTTGCTTTCGGGCGGCGCCCCCTGTCAGGCGTTTTCCTATGCCGGAAAGCGGTTGGGACTCGAGGATGCGCGCGGCACGCTTTTTTATCACTATGCCGTTTTTCTCCAAAAGCTGCAGCCCAAAACCTTTCTTTTTGAAAACGTCCGAGGGTTATTGACGCACGACAACGGACGCACCTATAAAACGATTCTTAACGTCTTCACCGACAGCGGATATACCATACAAAAGCAGCTCCTCAACGCTTGGAATTACGGCAACGCGCAAAAACGGGAAAGACTGATTACCATCGGGGTTCGCAGGGATTTAGTCGGTAAAATCGCGATAAAATTTCCCAAACCCCACGCATACAAGCCGGTTTTACGCGATGTGCTGCAACAGGTTCCGGAAAGCGTCGGCGTGCAGTATTCCGCGTACAAGCGCGATATTTTCAAGCTGGTTCCGCCCGGTGGCTACTGGCGCGATATTCCTGAAGAGATCGCTAAGGAATACATGAGAAGCTGCTGGAATATGGGCGGCGGACGAACGGGTATTCTGCGGCGCATGAGCATGGACGAACCGTCGCTTGCTGTGTTGACGTCGCCGTCGCAAAAGCAGACGGAACGTTGTCATCCCTTAGAGCCGCGCCCCTTCACTGTCAGGGAAAATGCGCGAATCCAATCTTTTCCGGACGAATGGCAGTTCTGCGGCAACGTCGGCAGTCAATATAAACAGGTAGGCAACGCCGTTCCGGTCAATTTGGCGTTTGCGATTGCCTTGGAAATCAGAAAAGGATTGGAGCGGGCGTCATGTGGAAATTAAATTTTATCTCGGAAAAGGATTTTAAGCTTCACGTTCGGAATACCATTCAAAACTACGGAGAAAAGCTGTCGCCATACGATTTAAAGCGGTTCAACAGCAACACCGTCGACCCGATCAAACTGATTTTTGATAAAACAGTATATCAATACAGTTGGGAGGAAATAATAAAAAACGAAATTTTCCGCCAGCGGGACAAATCCAACAATAACGATATCGGCTATTTTCATCAACGTATCTTTCAATACATAGAAAATTGCACGGTTCCCCCAGCCGGTTGGGACGTCGTCTTTACAAAAGACAGTAGAATCGAAGTTCCTGAATGCGGATCGGTCAAAACCGTTTATGTGGAAATGAAAAACAAGCATAATACGATGAATTCCGCTTCCGGCGCGAAAACCTACATGAAAATGCAGAATCAACTTTTGACAGACGATGATTGCGTGTGCTTTTTGGTCGAAGCAATCGCGAGGAACTCGCAAAACATTCCGTGGGTCGTGTCGGTTGACGGCGAAAAGCAGAAGCACCGTCGGATTCGCAGAGTCAGCATGGACGAATTTTACAAGACGGTCACGGGCGAAGCAGACGCCTTCTATAAAATGTGCATGGTGTTGCCAACCGTCATTCAAGAAGTGGTTGCAACCGCCGATTCTATAGCCATTCCGCACGATACCGTCCTCGAGGAATTGCAACGCATCGCGGATGAAAAGGGCGGTTCTTTTGCGCTGGCGTTGTATATGCTCGGATTTAAGAACTATATCGGTTTCTGATTTTTACAGCACGGATTCAAACGGTAAAAGCGTTTCTGCACGGAAACGCTTTTGCTTTATGCGAAGGTTTCGTGTCCGGTTTTTTGCGCCGATATAACGGCGGGAAGGGGGATTGCATGGGCTTTCTTTCGTTTCATGAAGCGTATTATACGGCGGCGCTCGCGCGGCTGGAGGGCGGGACGCTCGACGCGGGCGGGATTTACGAGGCAAAGCAGCTGCTGAAATACCTCGACGACCTGCGCGACCTGCTCGGCGCGGTGCGGGCGGACAAGATCCTCGTGGTCGAATCGGGCTATTGCGGCACCGTCCCGCTGACGCTCGCGGCGCTGGACGACCGCGTGGACTTCCGACTGTACACGACGGCGCCCTACCTGTTCGAAATTTACCGCGACAAGATCTTCTGCCGCCGGTATGAACAAATTCGCGCCTTCGAAACGCTGCGCGCGCAGGACGCCCTGACGCAGTTTTCCGCCTTGCGGGACGGCCGCTTTTTCGTCAAAACCGCCGCCGATGACGAAATCTGGCAAAAAGCCGCCGCCGAAGCCGCCGCGCTCCTGGCGGCCAGAAGCGGAACGGATTCATGACGGGACAGCTCGAATTTTCCGGCGCCCGGCGTCTTTTTTGCCTTATTTTAGGCGGTGCGTGGCGGTTTGCAACCGTCGGTTGACAAATTTCCAGCCGCCGTTTGGTGGACGGCAACCGGGGAATGTGCTATGATTTTTGCGGTGGAGGAAATGCCGCCGACAAAATCTTTGCGGAGGGAACGATATGATCTTAGCGGACAAAATCATGAATTTGCGCAAGAAAAACGGCTGGTCGCAGGAGGAGCTGGCGGAGAAAATGCAGGTCTCGCGGCAGGCGGTCTCGAAGTGGGAGGGCGCACAGACCGTGCCGGATTTAGAGAAAATCCTGACGCTCAGCCGCCTTTTCGGCGTCACGACCGACTATCTGCTCAAGGACGAGATCGAGGACGAGGAATGCGCCGGCGAGCCGGAGCGCGCCGAAGTGCGACGCGTCTCGCTCGCGCTCGCGAACGAATTTCTCGCGTGGCGGGCAAAGGCGGCGGACCGCATCGCCGTCGGCACGTTTTTGTGCATCGTCTCGGTGATCCCGCTGCTGCTGTTGACGGCGGCGGCAGACGTGCCGGGGCATTTTGTCTCCGAAAATTTCGCCGCCGGCGTCGGGCCGGTGCTCCTGCTCGTCCTCGTCGCCCCCGCCGTCGCGCTTTTCGTCTCCTGCGGGCTGAAAAACGCCCCCTTTGACTTCCTCGACAAGGAGCCGTTTGAAACCGAGTACGGCGTCGACGGCATGGTGCGCGAAACGCAGAAGGCCTACCGCGCGACCTACGCGAAGACCAACGTCCTCGCCGTCGCGCTCTGCGTCCTCTCGCCGATCCCGCTGCTCGTCGGCGCCGTCGGCGAACGGGAATTTTTCGCGGTGGGAATGTTGGCGGTCACGCTGCTGCTCGTCGGGTTCGGCGTCGCCCTCTTTGTCCGCGCCGGCGTGCGCCTCGCGAGCATGCAGAAGCTGCTCAAAGAGGGCGACTACGCGCGTCGCGCGCGCAAAAAGAACCGCGTCCGGGAAGCCGTCTCGACGGTTTACTGGCTGACCGCCACCGGCGTCTACCTCGGCTGGAGCTTTTTGTCGAACGACTGGCATTTCACCTGGATCGTCTGGCCGCTCGCCGGCATCCTGTTCGCCGTCCTGATGTGCCTGTGCAACCTGTTCCTCGACCGCGACGACGAGCAATAAATCGCCGCAAAACAAAAGCCGACGCCCTTGCGAAATGCGGGGGCGTCGGCTTTTTTGCGTTTAGAATCAGCGGTCTGCGGGGGGTGTTTGCGCGGCTTCGATGGCGGCGATTTTGGCGACGCGGGCGGCGTGGCGGCCGCCTTCGAAGGGGGTGTCGAGGAAGAGGTCGACCAGCTCGAGGGCGAGGCCGGGGCCGATCACGCGGGCGCCGAGGCAGAGGACGTTGGCGTCGTTGTGCAGCCGGGTGAAGCGGGCGGAAAAATGCTCGGCGCAGACGGCGGCGCGCACACCGCGCACCTTGTTGGCGGCCATCGACATTCCGATGCCGGTGCCGCAGATCAAAATGCCGCAGCGGCATTCGCCCGAGGCGACCGCTTCCGCGACGGGCTTCGCGATATCGGGATAATCGACCGCGTCGGGCGTTGTGACGCCGAAATCCTTGACCTCCTCCCCGCGTTCGCGCAGGTGGTCGAGGACGGTGTTTTTGAGGGTCAGACCGCCGTGGTCACAGCCAATCGCAATCATACGGATTCTCCTTTTCGTTGTTTGAGTTCGCGTTCGGCCTGCGGCAGGCGCAGGTAAACGGGCATGAGTTCTTCCGCCGAAACGGTTTCGCCGGCGCAAAATGCGGTGTGGGCGGCGCGGGCGACGCCGACGGCGTTTTGCAGCCGGAAGGGGGCGGGCGCGAGGTGCGCGCGCGGCGGACAGGCTTCCTGCGCGGCGACGACGGCGGCGCCGTCCCCGACGAGGGTGACGTCGGCATGCAGCGCCTCGAGCTCGGCGCAGAGCGTCTCGGCCGACAGGGCGCGGTCGGGGGTCAGGCGGGTCGCCTGCCCGTTTTGCAGGGAAAAGAGGGCGGTGTAGACCTGGGCGCAGCGGGCGTCCATCGCGGCGCAGAGGTATCCGTCGCCGTAGGGGTGGGACAGCGCGGCCGCCAGCAGCGTCGAGACGCCGACGCAGGGCTTGTCCCCAGGCAGCGCCATGCCCTTGACGGCGCTGACGCCGATGCGCACGCCGGTAAAGGAGCCGGGGCCGTTCGCCACGGCGAAGCCGTCGACGTCCCGCACCGACAGCCCGACGCGTTCGAGCAGGGAGACCGTCATCGGCAGCAGGGTCTGGGAGTGGGTGGAGCGGACGTTGAGCAGCGACTGCGCGATCAGCTCCCCGTCCCGCAGCAGCGCGCAGGAGGCGGCGACGGCGGAACATTCAAGCGCCAGCAGGTTCATGGTCTTCTCCTTTCGAAAGGGTGATGCGCCGGGTGCCGTCGTCGAGGGCGCAAAGGGTGACGTAAAGGGTGCCTTCGGGCAGCGCCGCCTGAATGTTTTCGCTCCATTCGACCGCGAGCACGCCGCCCGCGTCGAGGTAATCGAAAAACCCGGTGCTGTACAGGTCTTCCCAGCTCTCGACCCGGTACATATCGAAGTGGTAAAGGGGCAGCCGCCCGCCGATATATTCGTTGACCAGCGCGAAGGTCGGCGAGATGACGTCGTCCCCCGGGTAGCCGAGCCCGCGCGCGAGGCCGCGGGTGAAGCAGGTCTTGCCGAGCCCCAACCCGCCGCGCAGCGCGACGACCTGCCCGGCGGACAGCGTTTCGGCGAGCGAGGCGGCGAAGGCCTCGGTCTCGGCGGGGCTGCGGGACAGCACGCTGCGCATCAGAACAGCCCCGTGACGGTGCCGTTGCGGTCGACGTCGATGGCGTTGGCAGCCGGGACCTTCGGCAGGCCGGGCATCGTCATGATGCTGCCCGCCAGCGCGACGACAAAGCCCGCCCCGTGCGAGACGCGAATTTCCCGCACCGTGATGCGGAACCGCGTCGGGCGGCCGAGCTTCGCCGGGTCGTCCGAAAGGGAATATTGCGTCTTGGCGATGCAGACCGGCATGCCTTTTCCGAGCGTTTCGGCCTCGGCGAGGCTTTTGCGCGCGGCGTCGGTGAAATCGACCCCGTCGGCGCCGTAGATTTTTTTCGCGATCGCCTCGATTTTTTCGGGGATGGACAGCGCGGCGTCGTAGATCGGGTGGAAATCGGCGGGCTTTTCGCAGGCCGCCAGCACGGCGCGCGCGAGCGCCTCGCCGCCCTCGCCGCCCTTGGCGAAGACCTCCGAAAGGGCAAAATCGGCGCCGTTTTCGCGGCAATAGTCGGCGATGAATTGCAGCTCGGCGTCGCTGTCGGTGCCGAAGCGGTTGATCGCGACCACGACCGGCACGCCGTACTGCTTCATGTTGTCGATGTGGGCGCCGAGGTTGACGATGCCCGCCCGCAACGCCGGCAGATTCTCCTGCGTCAGCTCGTTTTTCGGCACGCCGCCGTTGTATTTGAGGGCGCGCACCGTGGCGACGAGGACGATCGCGGCGGGGGAGAGCCCGGCAAGGCGGCACTTGATGTCGAGGAATTTCTCGGCGCCGAGGTCGGAACCGAAGCCGGCCTCGGTGATGCAGTAATCCGCCAGCTTCAACCCGAGCTTCGTCGCGCGCACCGAGTTGCAGCCGTGGGCGATGTTGGCGAAGGGGCCGCCGTGCATGAGGGCGGGCGTATTCTCGAGGGTCTGCACGAGGTTCGGCTTGATCGCGTCCTTGAGCAGCACCGCCATCGCGCCCTCGGCCTTCAGGTCGCGGGCAAAGACCGGCTCGCCGCCGTAGGTGTAGGCGACGAGGATGTCGCCGAGGCGGCGCTTCAAATCCTCGAGGTCGCTGCACAGGCAGAGGATCGCCATGACCTCGCTCGCGACGGTGATCTGGAAGGAATCCTCCCGCGGCACGCCGTTGATCTTGCCGCCCAGCCCCACGACGACGTTGCGCAGCGCGCGGTCGTTCATGTCGAGGCAGCGCTTGAGCATGACCCGGCGGGGGTCGATGCCGAGCGGGTTGCCCTGGTGCAGGTGGTTGTCGAGCAGGGCGCAGAGCAGGTTGTTGGCGGCCGTGATGGCGTGCATATCGCCGGTAAAGTGCAGGTTGATGTCGTCCATCGGGACGACCTGCGCGTATCCGCCGCCTGCCGCGCCGCCCTTGATACCGAAAACGGGGCCGAGCGAGGGCTCGCGCAGCGCGATGATCGCCCGCTTGCCGAGCCGCCCCATCGCCTCGCCGAGGCCGACAGTCGTCGTCGTTTTGCCCTCGCCCGCGGGGGTGGGGTTGATGGCGGTGACGAGGATGAGCTTGCCGTCCGGCCGGTTGGCGACCCGGTCGATGAGCGATTCGGACAGCTTCGCCTTATACTTGCCGTAAAATTCGAGGTCGTCGGCGTCGACGCCGAGCGCCGCGGCGACCTGCCCGATGGGCTGCATCTGCGCGCTTTGGGCGATTTCAATGTCGGTTTTCATGCTGCGATTCCACCTTTTCTGCCTTTTTTTGCGCGGCGACACGCGAAAACGGAAGGGTGCGCCGCCGCGCCGTTTTGTTTTATTATAGCACATTTGCGCGTCAAGTGGAAGTATTACTTGCACTCGGGCGCATTTTCGAATATAATAAGAAACGAATCCGCAAAAAAATCGGGCGCGCGCCCAAAAATAAGGAGGGAACCCCGTGCGGCTGCTGTTCGACCGAATCGCGGACTATATCCGCGAGTGTGACAAAATTCTGCTGCTGCTCTGCCTCGCCGCGACGGGGTACGGCTGCGTCGCCGTCCTCTCCGCCACGCATTACACCGGCAGCGTCCGCCAGTTCGTCGTCCAGTTCGTCTCGATGCTGCTCGGCCTCGGCGTCGCGATCTTGCTCTCCAATTTCAATTATCAGACCCTTTTGAAACGCTGGTATCTCGCGGCGGTCATCGGCCTGCTGCCCGTGATTTTGACCTTTTTCATCGGTTACGCCCCCGAGGGCACCGACGATAAGGCCTGGCTGCTGCTGCCCGGCAACATCTCCTTCCAGCCCGCCGAGCTGCTGAAGATCGCCTTTCTGCTCACCTTTTCGGCGCACCTCGGCGCCGTCTCGCGCGAGATCAACCGCCTGCGCAACCTGCTCCCCCTCTGCCTGCACGGCGCCTTTCCCGTGCTCCTGATCCATTTGCAGGGCGACGACGGCACGGCGCTGGTTTTCGCTTTTATGGTGATCGCCATGCTCTACGCCGCCGGCGTCAAGCTGCGCTATTTCCTGCTCGTCGGCCTTGCGATCGTGATCGCGGCGCCCCTCGTTTTCTTCTTCGTGATGAACCCCGACCAGCAGGCGCGGGTGCTGAATATGTTCAACCCCGAAGCCGACCTGCAAAACGTCGGCTGGCAGCAGTGGCGGGGGCGCATCGCGCTCGCCAACGGCGGCCTGTTCGGGCAGGGGCTCTTCCGCGGCACCCTGACGCAGGCGGCCAACGTCCCCGAGGGGCACAACGATTTTATCTTCGTCAGCATCGGCGAGGAGCTCGGAATGCTGGGCTGCCTTGCCGTCGTGCTGCTGCTCGTCGCGATCTGTATCCGCATTCTGCGGGTCGGCTACCTCGCGCGGGAGGAGCGCGGGCAGTTTATCTGCGTCGGCATGTTCGCGATGCTGGCGGCGCAGACCGTCATCAACCTCGGCATGTGCCTGTCGATCCTGCCCGTCATCGGCATCACCCTGCCCTTCTTCAGCGCCGGCGGCACCTCCCTCTCCTGCCTCTACCTCGGCGTCGGCCTGATCCTAAGCGTCTACATGCACCGCGACGACCGCGGCAAATATCTGCACGGATAGAATTGTTTTCGGAATAAAAAAAGAAAAACCCGCCACAAAACGGCGGCACAACGAAGGAATTTATGTTCTCCGAAAAAACGCTTCCGCCGGGGTTGGCGAAAGCGTTTTTCTAATGAAGGGATAAAAAGGAGGGTGTTGCGCGGGTTCAGCGCAGGGCGCCGGTTTCGAGCAGGTGCTCGAGGGCGTCGGTCGCCTGCTTCATCTGGCGGACGCAGCTTTTGGCGTAGTCGGTCAGGTCTTCCGTCCTGCGGTTGCGCGCCGTGCAGACGGTTTCGATGCCGCAGAGGTTCATGTGGTACTTCGCGGTCAGGGGATAGGGCAGGCCGCCCTCCGTAAGCCGAAGGTGCCGAGGAAGGCCTGCACCGCATCGGCAGC